>NZ_JBAOJM010000004.1:0-518573 GCF_037083425.1 Agrobacterium sp. CCNWLW32 | reverse complement strand
AACACACGCGGCGCCTTGAACCATTCGAGGAAATCGGCGCGCGGGCTGAGCTCGATCCAGTCGAAGCCGAGTTCCTTCACTTTGGCCGGGAGGGCTTCGAGGCTGCTAAAACGGTGCATGTGGGGGTCGATGGCGATTTTCATCGGTCTTGATCCTTCTCAATGTTTCAATTGGATGGCGGCGGCGGATGGTCGTCATGACCGGCCATGTAATTTTCCACCTCTGCGCTTAGATCGGCGAGCGCTTCACCACCGGCCATCAGATCAGTGATTTCCTCGCGGGATTTCTCGCCCTTGCGGAAGTTGGCGGCGACCGCGCCACGGATAAGCACGGCGAAATGGTCGCCGACGGCGATGGCATGGGTGACCTGATGGGTGATGAAGATCACCGCTATCCCGCGCTTGCGCGCTGCCAGCACAATGCGCAGAACGTGGGACGCCTGTTTCACGCCCAGCGCTGCCGTCGGCTCGTCAAGGATGAGAACACGTGCGCCAAAATGCACCGCGCGGGCGATGGCGAGCGATTGCCGTTCGCCGCCGGAGAGCCCGCCGATTAGGCGGTCGCCGTCATCGATGCGGGTGATACCGAATTCCTGCACGGCCTTGACGGCGATTTCATTGGCTTTCTTGCGGTCGTAAATCCGGAAGGGCCAGAAACCTTTGGTCGGTTCGGCGCCAACGAAGAAGGAGCGGCCGATGCTCATCAACGGAAAGGTTCCGCCGAACTGATGAACAGTGGAAATCCCCATGCGCTGTGCGTCGCGCGGCCCGTCGAAATTGATCGGCTTTCCATCCATCAACAATTCGCCTGAGCTGGGCTGGTATACGCCAGCCAGCGTCTTGATCAGCGTGGATTTTCCAGCGCCATTGTCTCCCAGCAGGCACAGCACCTCGCCCGCGCGCACCTTCAGCGAGATATCGTGCAGAACATCGATGGGGCCGAAGGATTTATTGACACTCTTAAGTTCGAGAATGGGTGTCGTCATCGTCCGTCCTCACTTCTTCTTCGGTGAATAGGTGAGCGCCATGACGCGGAAGGTGTTGTTCATCAGCACCGCCAAGAGCAGCATGACGCCGATGATGAGGCTTGACCAGTTGCGGTCGAAGGCGGTGAAATAAATGCCCTGATTGACGATGGCGAAGGTGATGGTGCCGAGAAAAATGCCAATCACCGAACCGAAGCCGCCGGTCAGCAACACCCCGCCCACGACGACCGCGATGATGGAGTTGAAGATGAAGGTCATGCCCGCCGAGACTTGGGCGACATTGAACAATATGGCCTGACAGACACCGACGAAGGAGGCGCTGACAGAGGAAAGGACGAAAAGCGTCACCGTCAACTTGTCGGTGGGAATGCCGGCGTTGCGAGCGCTCACCCGGTCTCCGCCCATGGCGAAAATCCAGTTTCCGAAAGGCGAATAGTGGACGTAGAAGATATAGATTGCCGTCAGCAGCAGCCACCAGATGATACTGACCTGAAAACTGCCGCCGATGAACTGTCCGAACAGGAATTTGGCGATTGGGCCGGATTGGGCCGGACTTAGCGCCACACTGGTCGTTCCAGTCAGCAGCACCGAAAAACCGAGGATCAGACCCTGCACGGCAAAGAGCGTGCCGAGCGTCACGATCAAGGATGGCACCACGGTTCTTATGACCAGAAAGCCATTGATCAGCCCGACAAGTACACCAAGGCAAAGCGCGCCGATGATGCCGAGCCAGATCGGCATGCCGTAATAACCGGAGATAATGGCGACCGTCAGCGCGCCGGCCGGGATCATTGCGCCGATGGAAATATCCAGCTCGCCGGAAATCATCAGCAACCCGACGGGAATGGCGACGATACCAAGATTGGCAGCGACATTCAGCCAGCTTGCGGCGCCGGCGGGTTTCAGAAATTCGATGCTGCCGAAGACAACAAAGAAGGCAAGAACAAAAACAAGGCCGAGAAAGGCGCCCGATTCCGGACGGCGCAAAAGGTCGCCCAACGAGAGATTTTTCACGTCGTTCACTCCATTATTAGTCAAAGGTTTCGAGGCGGTGTCCTTTGCCCGTCAGGTCCCGATCCCCGGTACGGCGGGGGTCGGGGCAGGGCGTGTCTCACCGCTCAGCGCACACCCTTGGCGACGCCGGCAAGCGTGGCTTCGATGTTGGATTTGTCGACGATGCTCGGTCCGGTCAGCAGCGGGGCGGTCGGCAGATCGGTGCCGAAATCGATGGCCGAGGCCAGAAGCGTCACCGCCAGCAGCGATTGCAGGTAGGGCTGCTGGTCGATTGCGAAACCCTGCGTTCCGTCCTTGATCCGGTCGAGGCCGGACTGGTTGAGATCGAAAGTGCCGAGCAGGGCGGTTTCGGTTTTGCCGGCCTGCATGACGCCGATGGCGGCCGAATCCGCGTCACCTGCCGAAATGGTAAGGACGCCGTCGATCTTGCCGTCCTGAAGCAGCGTGGCCTTGATCGCTTCGGCGACGGCGGTGGCATCGCCGAAGCTGGTGGCGGGAAGCGGCAGCTGCTTGCCGGTGCCGCCGGCCTTGGTGATGCCGTCAAGGACCCCTTTGCATCGTGCTTCGAGATTGGCGGCGCCAGGAACGGTGTTGACACAGATAACGTTCTTTTTGCCCTGCCTGGCGAAATATTCGCCGCCGGCCACACCGGCCAGATATTCATCGGAGCCGACATAATTGATCGCGCCAAGTTCCCTGGCCTTCTCGTGCCCCCCGGCATTCATGAGAATGACCTTGATGCCGGCATTGATGGCTTCCCGGATCGCTGGGTCCTCGCCTTCCGGAACCCAGTTCGGAATGACGAGGCCGTCGACCTTCTGACTGATGGCGGTCTGGATCAGCTGCACCACATCGGGTGCAAAGTTGTCGTAGGTTTGCAGGCGGAGATAGTTGACCTTGCCACCATTCGCCTCGACCACGAGGCGTGCGTCGTCGACACCTTTTTTGATGAGGTTCCAGAACGCATCGTCATTCTTGCCGCCGACAACGGCGATATTGGCCGCAAACGCACCGGATGCCATCACAAGCGACGCAGCGCCCGCGACCAGAAATTTCCTGAAAAATGCCATTGTTTCCTCCCTGCCCATTCTCCCAACGGGCTCTCATGATGGGATGATTTATATCTTTCATTTTCATAAGAATGGAATTTATATTTCATTTAATGTTGCATTTCGTATCATTATATGTCATTCAGCAATGATAGGATTGTGAGGCGCCATGAACCGACCGACCATCACCGATCTTGCGAAGGCCGCGGGCGTCAGCATCTCCACGGTGAACCGGCTGCTGCACGGTTCGACCGCCGTGCGACAGGATACGATCGACCAGATTCTCAAGGCGGCGGAGGAAATCGGTTTTTATGGTCTCGGCACCATCAAGGACCGTCGTCGCGAGGCTATGCCTCACCACAGGCTCGGCTTTCTGATGCAGCAATCCCACCGGCCGCTCTATCGGCTTTGGGCGGAAGGGATCATTGCCGCCGCACGCCAGCGGCCGGATAGCATTATCGAGCCGGACGTTGTTTTCGAGGACGATCTTTCGCCGGAGGCCGTCTCCGCCAATCTCCTGAAGATGGGGCAATCCTGCAGCGCAATCGCGGTGGTGACGGCCGACCACCCGCTTGTCAGCCAGGCGATCGACGAACTGCGGGGCAGGGGCGTTCCCGTGGTGACTTATGTGTCCGATCTGTCCGCGGCGAGCCGGGCGGGCTTTGTCGGGACCGATAGCTGGAAACGCGGCCGCACGGCGGCGTGGTTCCTTAGCCAGACGGTGAAGGGCGAGGGAACGGTCGTGCCGCTGATTGGCAGCAATCGTTACCAGTGTCAGGATGTTTCTGATGCGAGTTTTCGCTCCTATATGCGGGAGAACACCCCCGAGCTTCAGGTCGCGGAAACGCTGCTGACCCACGAGGAGCCGGAAAATGCCTATGTCATCGTTCGGGACATGATTGCTGCCGAACACGGGCTCAGGGGGATTTATGTCAATGGCGGCGGCATATCTGGTGTTCTGCGCGCACTTCGAGAACTGCCTGTCGAGCGGCAGCGCGGCATAAAAATCATCTGTAACGATATCGGCCCGGAAACGCGCAAGGGCCTCAACGAAGGGCTGATCACCGCATCGCTGCCGCTTCCCCTCGACAGGATGCCGCAGCAGTTGATCGACGTAATGTTACGGCGCATCGAAAACGGTGGTTCGTCCTCCGTCGAACAGCGGATTGTGCCCTTCGAAATCCTGACACCCGAAAGCATCTGGACCTAGCTCGGCATGCTCACCGGAATTTGGAGGCTCATCCGGGCAAGATCGTCCACGGGCTTTCGGCAAAAGCGCACAGCATGATGACTGGACGGAGCGTCGCCTCGAGGCGGCTCCGCACCATGTCGCCAGCGCGATTGCGGAAACCGTTCTCATCGCCCACAAGACCGGCAGAGAGTAACCTCTTCCACATCCTGTTCAGCCAGATTTCTACCGCAGCAGTCAACCCGCGTCGGCGCGTATCCCTGCATGCGTGGTCTGCAGTATTTCCCGCGCAGCAGCCACCAAGTTGTTGAGCGGCCGGTCGTCACGGTAAAAGGGCACTGTCGTCCGGATACGCTGGTGGAGCGTATCGGTGCCGGGTGCACGGCCGGCTTTGTCTGGCTGCATGTCGTAAGCCTGCGCCGCGCTCATGATCTCGATCGCCAGAATGGTTTCCAGATTGCCGATGATCGAAAGTGTCTTGTCGGCAGCGGCGGTGGCATGAGTGAGTATGTCCTCCTGCAGAGCGGAGGTGATGCCGCCATCGAGGCTGGCGGGAACGGCAAGGCGGCGATTTTCTGCGGCAAGCGCTGCGGCCGTGTACTGGATGATCATGAAACCGGAACAGACACCGTCACTTTCTGCCAGAAAGGCAGGCAGCCCGCTGACAAGCGGGTTGACGAGCCGGTCGATACGGCGCTCGGAAATCGCGGCAAGTTCGGCTGCGGCCGTTGCCAGCCCATCCATGGCAAGCCCGAGTGCCGCGCCAACTGCATGGGCCTGGGAATGGACCTCGGGCGCCTGCGGCGTGCCGGTGACAACAGGATTATCCGTGACGCTCGCAAGCTCGCGGTTCACGACGTCGGCGATCTGCGCGACGCTATCCCGAACGGCGCCATGCACCTGCGGCACGGCGCGCAGGCTGAGCGGATCCTGCGTGCGCGATCCGGCCGACCGGGCAAGAAGCGGGCTTCCGGCCAGGAGTTGGCGCAGGTTTTTACCGACGGTCTGGATGCCGGGCGAGGCGCGTAGCGCAAGCGGCTCTGCGGCGAAGGGGTCCGCCTGTGCGCCTAGATTTTCATAGCTCATAGCAGCTGCCGCATCGGCCCAGTCGATAAGGGAAGTGGTGCGGGCAAGTGCGAGGCTGGCGAGACCGGTGGCGCAGGGTGTGCCGTTGACGAGGCTTAGCCCTTCCTTTGCCTGCAGGACCATGGGTTCGAGGCCGAGCTTTTCCAGCCCTTGTCTGCCGCTGATCAATTCGCTCCCGTGGCGGGCCTCGCCCTCGCCGATCAGCAGGAGGCCTATGGCCGCGGCATGGGTGAGGTAACCCACCGACCCCTTCGAGGGAATGACGGGAAGAATATCGCCATTCAGCAGGGCCAGCAGCGCTTCAACCGTTTTGACCTGCACGCCGGAGTAACCATGCGCGAAGTTGTTGATCTGGGCAGCCATGATGGCGCGCGTTTCTTCGCGCCCGAGCGGTTCTCCGACGCCGCAGGAATGGCTGAGCAGGATGTTTCGGGAGAGGGCCTGCTGTTGCGGAATATCCACGATCACATCGCAGAGCGCACCGACACCCGTGTTGATGCCGTAACCGCGCACGCGTTTTTCGACGAGTGCATCGACGATGGCGCGCGCCTTGGCAATACGCTGCCACGCCGCATCCGACAGGGAAAGCGTCGCACCCTTTGCGACAGCGGCGATCTCTTGCCAGGTAAGGGGACGATCGATGGTGATCGTATCAGCCATGCTGGGCTTCCCCCGCACCTGCGCGGCGCTCCACGAAACGGGCGACATAGTCGTTTGCGGGGCTGTTGAGGATCTGGTCCGGTGTTCCCACCTGCACCAATTTTCCGTCCTTCAGAATCGCGATCTGCGCACCGATGCGGAGCGCCTCGTCAAGATCGTGGGTGATGAAGACGATGGTCTTGTGTAGGTTCTTTTCGAGCTGGAGCAACTGGTCCTGCATGTCGGCGCGTATCAGCGGGTCGAGCGCTGAAAAGGCCTCGTCCATCAGGATGACATCGGTATCGGCCGCCAGCGCGCGGGCGAGACCCACACGCTGTTTCATGCCGCCGGAAAGCTGGTGGGGAAACTTGTCCTCGTAGCCTGAAAGGCCGACAGTCTCGATCCACTTCATGCCGATGGGCCGTGCGTCGGCCTTGGTCAGCCCGCGCACGCGCTGGCCATAAACGACGTTCTGCAAGACGGTGCGGTGCGGCATCAGGCCGAAATTCTGGAACACCATGCTGACGCGCCGGTTGCGGAAATCCCGCAGCTCCTTCGCCCTGAGGGCGAGAACATTGTCGTCTCCGACGAGAATCTCGCCGCTCGTCGGCTCGATAAGACGGTTGATGTGGCGCACCAGCGTCGACTTGCCGGAGCCGGAGAGGCCCATGATCACGAAAATGCGGCCGCCCGCTATATCGAGGCTGACATTGTCGAGGCCGACGCTGCATCCCGTCTTCGCCAGGATTTCGCTCTTTTCCGCGCCCTGCTGCGCCATGGCGAGCGCAGCCTTCCAGTTGCCGCCGAAGATCTTGGACACGTTGCGGATATGGATGTCAGTCATTGCCCATTTCCTTCCGGCTGGATCGGCCAAAACCCTGGGTGATACGATCGAGCACGATTGCGAGAATAACGATGCCGAGACCTGCTTCGAGGCCCTTGCCGACATCAAGCGTCTGGATACCGTTCAGCACCTGCTCGCCAAGGCCGCGCGCGCCGATCATCGAGGCGACGACGACCATGGAGAGCGCCATCATGATCGTCTGGTTGAGACCGGCCATGATCGTAGGTGTGGCAAGCGGCAATTCGACGCCGAAAAGAATCTGTCTAGGGCTGCCGCCAAAGGCGGTCGCCGCCTCCACCACTTCCCGGTCCACCTGCCGGATGCCGAGATCGGTCAGGCGGATCAACGGCGGCACGGCATAAACGATGGTGGCAAGTACGGCCGGAACCTTGCCGAGGCCGAACAGCATGATGGCGGGGATGAGATACACGAAGCTCGGCATGGTCTGCATCACATCGAGGATCGGCAGGGTGATACGCCGGGCCCATTCGCTTTTGGCAAGCAGGATACCCATTGGCACGCCGATGACGATGGAGATGAGGCTGGCAATCAGCATCAGCGCCAGCGTCTGCATCGTCAGATCCCAGAGGCCGAGCGCACCGACGATGAAAAGCATCACCGCCACCATGATGACGAGCGAAATCTTTTTCGCCGCGAACCAGGCGAGCACCAGAAAGACCAGAAAAATGACCCACCACGGCAGACCGCGCAGCGCCCATTCCACGAAGAGGATCGCCTGCAGGATCGTCTGTGAGATCGCCTTGAAAAGGTAGCCGTAGTTCACCACCAGCGAACGCACGATCTCATTGATCGGGCCGCGGATGGAAATATGGAAAACTTCAGGAAACATTGGTGTAGTCCTCGCGCCTGCCGACCCCATTTCCGGGAGCCGGCCCCTGTCCTGACGGGAAAATGCGCGCCGGAAGTCCGGCGCGCCTGCGATGTTTACTTAACGGCGGCTTCGATACGCGCCTTGGCATCCGCAGAAACCCAGCTGCTCCAGATATCGGCCTTGGTCTGAAGGAAGGTCTTGGCGGCGGCTGTCGCATCGACCTGCTTGTCCGTCATGTAGGCGAGGCTGGCGTTGATTTCCGTCAGCGGGAAGGTTGCCTTTTCAAGGATAGCGATGATCTCAGGCGCTTCCTTGGCAAAGGTGCTGTTCACGCCATAGGCCACCTCGACGGAGGGGAAGGCGCAACCGGCGTCGCGCTTTCCATCCGCGCTTGTCAGTTCCTTCCAGCAGGCGTCGCTATAGGCCGGCTCCTGCAGCTGGACGAGCTTGTATTTGCCCATGATTGCCGTGGGGCTCCAGTAGTAGAACAGCATCGGCTCGCCCTGGAGATAGGCGGCGGCAATTGCGGCATCGAGCGCAGTGCCGGTGCCCGGGCGGAAGTTCACATAGTTTGCTTCCAGCTTGTATGCCTGCAGCTTGGCGGTGTTGACGCCTTCGCAGGTCCAGCCCGACGGGCAATTGAGGAAGCGGCCCTTGGTAGGCTCTTCCGGGTCCTTGAACAGTTCGACGATCTTCGGATCGGAAAGCCGGTCGACGCTCTTCAGGTCCGGAGCTTTGGCTTCGATGCCTTTTGCGGGGTCGCCCTTGATCAGATATTCCGGCACGAACCAGCCTTCGGCGGCGCCGACGAAGGTCTTGCCAACTGACGTGACCTGGCCTGCTTCCGCAGCCTTGTTCCAGACGTCGGAGCGGCCGATCCATTCTTCAGCGAAGATCTGCACGTCATTATTGGCGGTTGCCTGTTCCAGCGTCACGGAGTTGCCGGGAATGGAATCGACCTTGCAATCATAGCCCTTGGAAAGGATTTCCTTCATGACTTCGGTGATGAAAGCGCCGCTTTCCCAGTCGATGCCGGCGAAGGTGATGGTCTTTCCTGCGCTGCAATAGCCTTCCGCCTTGGCCGCGCCTGCGGACGCTCCCATGATGAGCGCGGTGGTGGCCAGCGCGATTTTCAGTTTTGAATTCAGCATTGCATTCCCCTTTTGGTTTGATGATTGGCAATTTGCTGGCATGCGTGAACCGGGCGCGCCCTGGGCAGGTGTTTGCCCCTGAGCCCGGTGGTCATTGATGCATTTCATATCCCGTCAAAATCGGCGGCCGGGCGCTCGTCGAATCAATATGGAATTCGATGTTCACCTCGAAGCGGCGTGCCGGAAGTTCACTATACAACTTTGGGAAATTCGCATGGGGTGCGCGTATCGGCGACTTTGGGTCGAACGCGCCTGCGGCTGGCCGGTTCTGAAAAGGATGAGCTTTCAGCGCATATTGCCCAAGCGAGCCTTCAAATACAGCTTTAACTCCAGCATGGCAGCTGCTGCCCTTGCGCTGAGCGGGCATTTGAATATCGCCCCGACCGTCGGCGGGAGACTTGCGGCTGCCAGAGATCGAGTCTTCGCTCGCCATTATTTTCCCCTCAAGTTGTATATGTAACTTCACACATTTGCGAAAGACAAGCAAGATAGGATGTGATAATTTTGTGCTTGCGCGGATTCTGGCTGCGTTTTGTGCAGTCGCCCGATTTTTAGGAGTTTTAATGCTGCCCGTCATCGAAAGCGAGTTTTCTGTCTCGGGCGATCGCTCCTCCCTGCCGCTGTATGAGCGGGTGAAAGAACAGATCAAGGAAAAGATCGCCAGCGGAGAGTGGTTGACGAACCACAGGATACCCTCAGAAAACGAGATGGTCGACATGCTGGGTGTCAGCCGCATGACGGCAAACCGCGCCTTGCGGGAGCTGGCAACCGAGGGGGTGATTGTTCGCGTGCAGGGGCGCGGGTCTTTCGTTGCTCCTAAAAAGCGAAGCGCCGGCATGATGGGCGTGCGTAACATCGCCGACGAGATCAAGGAGCGCGGTTCAACCCATCGGCCAAGCCTGATCCTCGCCCAGACGGAAGTTTGCGGTCCGGATCTCGCAACGGCGCTCGAGATCGCCGTGGGAGCGAAAGTTTTCCACTCCATCATCGTGCACCATGAAGATGACGTGCCGATCCAGCTCGAAGATCGCTTCGTCAATGCGGAGATCGCTCCGGATTATCTGATGCAGGATTTCAATACGCTCACGCCGAATGCCTATCTGACGGCGGCGGCACCTATTTCCCGGACCGAGCAGTTCATCGAGGCGGCGTCGCCCCAGCCCTGGGAATGCAAGCTGATGGCCATCAGCCGAAACGAGCCCTGCCTTCTCGTGCGCCGCAGAACCTGGTCGTCGAGCCGTGCCGTCACGTCCGTGCGGCTGCTCTATCCCGGTTCCCGATACCGGCTTGAAAGTCAGGAATAGAGGTCTGCAGCCGCGTGCAGTGATGCCTATGCCAGCAGCCCGCGCATGATCAGTTCGAGATGAATCTTCAGAACGGCCTGCCTGTCTAAAATGCGCCGGTCGTTGAAAATCAGCCGAAACACCAATGTTCCGACCATGGGCGACATCACGACCTTGGCGAGTTCGGGGGGATTGGCCCTGAACCTTTTTTTCGCCACGCCTTCCTCGAGGATCGTATTGATGCGCTCGAAGACCGGCGCCATCAACGTGTCATGATGCTGGTCGATGAGATCGGGGAATTTTGCGCCTTCCGCAAGGATGAGGCGGAACAGTTCCCGCATTTTCTTGTTGTCGACGAGTGCGTCGAACATGAATTCCAGTAACAGGCGCAGCTCCTCGACGGGGTCGTCGGATGTATGCGCATAGGCCTTGAACGCTTCCTGGAATGGCTGGGAGGCGTGCTTGACCATTGCCTCGAAGAGCGCCTCCTTGGTTTCGAAATAGACGTAGACCGTTCCTTTCGTCACACCCACCCGTTCCGCGATGTCTTCTACCCGTGTCGCGGTAAATCCCCTTTTGGTGAATTCCTCGAATGCGGCATCGAGAATTTGCAACGGACGTTGTATCTTCTGTTCAGCACGTGTCAGTTTTGCTTTCGCCATGGCCCCGGATCCCTTTGTTTTTTCGGCGCGTGCCCTTCTGTCCGTCGCGATAGGCGGAAATGAGAGATGGTTTGCCTATAGCACCGTCGCAAAAACCGGAATGGATTTTTGTGAAGGCGCGCGCATGCTTCAATATGCCGGAACATTGCCGATGCGCCCGCAAGGATATGCCGGACGAAGTGGAATGATCATTCGGGAGGTTGGCCTGATGTTCCGGACAGATCCCCGATCGGCGGCATAAGAATTTCATTGACTATTCAGTCAGTCAAATATTATAGGATGAGGCGAAGATCAAGAGGTCACCATGAAAACCATCCTTATCGCGGCGGCGCTTGGCGGCATTTTCGCCCTGTCGTCCTGTAGCAATGAAGAGCCGCCTGCCGAAAAGCCGCTGCGCACCGTCGGCGTGGTCACGGCTGAGAAGAAGCCCGTCGATCGCGGCAGCGTCATAACGGGTGAAGTGAGAGCAAGGGTCCAGACGGACCTGTCTTTCCGGGTCAGCGGCAAGATCACCGAGCGGCTGGTGGATGTGGGTACACGGGTCAAGACCGGGCAATTGCTTGCCCGCATGGATCCTGAAGAGCAAAAGGCCGATCTCGATGTTGCGCTCGCCAACCTGCAATCCGCAGAAGCGCAGCAGACGCAGGCGCAATTGACGTTCGACCGTCAGCAAAGCCTGTTCAGGACGCAGGTGACCTCGCGTTCAGCGGTCGACAAGGCCCAGGAAACCCTGCTCACCACGCAGGGCGCGGTGAGATCGGCGCAGGCGCAGCTCGACACGGCGCGGGATGCCCTGTCCTACACCGAACTCAGGGCCGATGCGGACGGCGTGATCACGGCGCGCAATGTCGAAGTCGGCCAGGTGGCGCAGGCCGCCCAGCTTGTCTTCACACTGGCGCATGACGGGCCGCGCGATGCGGTCTTCGATGTCTATGAATCCCTGTTTCTCGAGCGCGACATCGACAATCTCGTCAATGTCAGCCTCCTGTCGGATCCCACCCGCAGCGTTGCGGCGCCATTGCGGGAGATTTCTCCGACGATCGACCCCGACAATGGAACGATCAGGGTCAAGGTGGGTCTGAACGGTGATCTGACCATGCCGCTCGGGGCGCCTGTATCCGGCCATTTCCGCTTCAAGCAGGTCGATGCGATTGAGCTTCCGTGGTCGGCGATGACGTCGCAGGACGGCTTTCCCGCCGTCTGGGTGGTCGATCCGCAATCCTCGGAAATCGCCATGCGGCGCGTCGAGGTCGCTGACTACGAGACCGGTCAGTTCGTCATCGCGCAAGGACTTAATCCCGGCGATCTCGTTGTCACCGTCGGGACCAAATTTCTCCGCACCGGTGAAAAAGTCGCCTATGAAAAGGGGCAGGCACAATAATGTCCAGTATATACAGAAGCTTGTTTTTGGTGGCTGTGGCGATTGCGGTCTCCTCCTGCGAGGAGAAGCAGGAAGCCGCCGCCGAGGCGCCGCGTCCGGTGCTTTCCGTCGTCGTGGAAGAGAAGCCCGCCGATGCGCTGCGGCTGACCGGCACGGTGGAATCGCGTATTCAGACCGATCTCGGTTTTCGTGTTCTCGGTCGGATCATCGCCCGCAATGTCGATGTGGCCGATCTGGTCAAGAAAGGCGACGTGGTCGCGTCGATCGATCCGCTGGCGCTCGAGCTTGCGGTGAAGAGTGCGCAATCCGATCTTTCCAATGCGGAAGCGCAGCTGGCCAACGCGGTCACGACGGAACAGCGTCAGCGCGTGCTGGCTGAAGCCCGCAGCGGCACGGAAGCCGCACTGGAAGAAGCCGAACAGGCAACACGCACCGCCAACGCCGCCGTCGCCAAGGCCCGCGCCAATCTGGACAAGGCCGAGGAGCAGCTGGGTTATGCGCAGCTGCATGCGGAATTTGACGGCGTGGTGACGGCAACCTCAGGCGAAATCGGTCAGGTTGTTTCGGCCGGCCAAACGGTCGTGACGATTGCCCGGCCGGAAGTGCGCGATGTGGTGGTCGATGTTCCGCAATTTGCGGCGCAGCGGCTCGAGATCGGTTCCGCCTTCGAGATCGCCCTGCAGCTTGACCCGAAAATCCGCACCACCGGCGTGGTGCGCGAGATCGCTCCGGAAGCCGAAACGGCAACGCGCACGCGCCGCACGAAGATCAGCCTGCAGGATGCGCCGCCGGCATTCAGGCTGGGTTCCGTCGTCACGGCCTCGGTGCTTGCCGCATCCGAACCGCAGATCATGCTTCCCGCATCAGCCCTGCTGAAAACAGATAATGGGTGGGGTGTCTGGATCGTCAATGCCGACAAGGCAACGGTGACGTTGCGCCCTGTCACGATAGAAGGTGAGCCGACTGAGGGCGGCAGCGTGCGTATCACCGACGGCGTCAAGCCCGGCGAGCGCGTCGCTAGCGCCGGTGTTCACAAGCTCAAGGATGGACAGGCCATCAGGATCGATCAGGAGGTCCGTCAGTGAAGAAATTCAATCTCTCCGACTGGGCGCTCGAACACCGTTCGCTCGTCTGGTACTTCATGCTGGTCTTCGTTCTCGCCGGCGTTTTCTCCTATCTCAACCTCGGCCGTGAGGAAGATCCGAACTTCACCATCAAGACGATGGTGATCAGCGCGCAATGGCCCGGCGCTTCCGCGGAGGAAGTGGCCCGGCAGGTGACCGACCGGATCGAGAAGAAGCTCGAGGAGCTCGACAATCTCGACCATCTGCGCAGCCAGACGGTGGCTGGCCGCACCACAATCTTCGTGGAACTGGTGCCGGAAACCAAGGCACGCAATGTCGAACCGACCTGGGTGCGGGTGCGCAACATGATCGGCGACATCAAAGGGGAGTTTCCCTCCGGCGTGGTCGGCCCCTTCTTCAATGACCGTTTCGGAGATGTCTATGGCAATATCTACGCCTTCACCAGCGATGGTCTCAGCCAGCGGCAATTGCGCGACCTGGTGGAGGATGCCCGTGCAAAGGTGCTGACCGTCGACAATATCGGCAAGGTCGATGTCATCGGCGCGCAGGACGAGACGATCTATCTGGAGTTCTCCACGCGGCAGATCGCAGCCCTCGGCATCGATCAACAGTCG
Source organism: Agrobacterium sp. CCNWLW32 (assembly GCF_037083425.1). Classification (NCBI taxonomy): domain Bacteria; kingdom Pseudomonadati; phylum Pseudomonadota; class Alphaproteobacteria; order Hyphomicrobiales; family Rhizobiaceae; genus Agrobacterium; species Agrobacterium sp. CCNWLW32. The sequence continues at coordinate 504,759 of NZ_JBAOJM010000004.1, read as the reverse complement.
ATCATCAAGACGCTGCAATCCCAGAACGCCGTCACGCAATCCGGCTTCGTTAATGCCGGGCCTGAGCGTGTGGCGCTGCGCGTCAGCGGCCAGTTCACCTCTGAAGACAGCCTGCGGTCCATCAATCTGCGGGTCAACAACCGGTTCTTCCCGCTGACGGAAGTGGCGACGATCAGGCGCGGTTATGTCGATCCGCCGTCATCGCTGTTCCGTTTTAACGGCCAGCCGGCTATCGGCCTTGCGATCGGCATGAAAACCGGCGCGAACCTGCTGCATTTCGGCGAGGCGCTGGATGCACAGATGAAGCGTGTGGTGGCGGATCTGCCTGTTGGTGTCGATGTGCATCGTGTGTCCGATCAGCCGGCCGTGGTCGATGAAGCGGTCTCCGGCTTCACCTCGGCGCTGTTCGAGGCGATTGCAATCGTTCTCGTCATAAGCTTCATCAGCCTTGGCCTCAGAGCCGGCATGGTGGTTGCCGTTTCCATTCCGCTCGTGCTGGCGATCACCTTCGTCTACATGGAATACACAGGCATTTCGCTGCAACGTATCTCGCTCGGCGCCCTTATCATTGCGCTCGGGCTTCTCGTCGACGATGCGATGATTGCCGTCGAGATGATGGTCGCGCGGCTCGAGGTCGGAGACGATCTCAGAAAAGCGGCGACCTATGTTTACACCTCCACCGCTTTCCCGATGCTGACGGGCACGCTGGTCACCGTGGCAGGCTTCATTCCGGTCGGTCTCAACAACTCCGCGGCGGGTGAATTCACCTTCACGCTTTTTGTGGTGATCGCCGTTTCGCTCATCGTATCGTGGATCGTCGCCGTCCTTTTCACGCCGCTTCTCGGCGTCACGATCCTGCCGAAGACGATGAAATCGCACCATGAAAAGAAGGGCCGGTTCGCCTCCGCCTTTTCCTGGCTCCTCGGGCGGGCGCTGCGCTGGCGCTGGGTGACGATCATCCTCACCATTGCCCTCTTCGGCCTTTCCGTCGGCGGCATGAGCCTCGTGCAGCAGCAGTTCTTCCCGTCATCCGACCGTGTGGAGTTGATCGTCGACTGGAACCTGCCGCAGAACAGCTCGATTGCCGAAACCAACCGGCAGATGGCGCAGTTCGAGCAGGAAATGTTGGCGAAAAATACGGATATCGACCATTGGACGACCTATGTCGGCGAAGGCGCACCGCGTTTCATCCTGTCCTTCGACGTGCAGACACCTGACGTCACCTTCGGCCAGACGGTCATCGTCACCAAGGGGCTGGATGTGCGCGACAAGGTGCGTGCCGAGCTGCAGGATTATCTGGACCGGACATTCATCGGCACCGACGCCTTCGTGAAATTGCTCGATATCGGTCCTCCCGTCGGGAAACCGGTCCAATATCGCCTGAGCGGTCCTGATATCCAGAAGGTCCGCGAACTCGGTCAGCAATTGTCCGGTATCGTCGGTGAACATCAGCTGCTCTCGAACCTCGTGATGGACTGGAACGAGCCGACGCGCGTGGTGAAGGTCGATGTCATCCAGGACAAGGCCCGGCAGCTCGGCGTCTCCTCGGAAGATATCGCCAATGCCATGAACAGCATTGTCGAGGGTTCTACCGTGACCCAGGTCAGGGACGATATTTACCTCGTCAACGTGGTGGCGCGCGCGCAACTGGCAGAGCGGGGGTCCATCGAGACATTACAGAACCTGCAACTGCCGGCGACAAACGGCAAGGCCGTGCCGCTCTCGGCGATTGCCAATTTCCGCTACGAACTGGAGCAGCCGACCATCTGGCGTCGTGACAGGATCCCGACAGTCACCGTCAAGGCCGCGATTATCGGCCCAACACAGCCAGCCACGATCGTGGAGCAGCTGAAGCCGAAACTCGAGGCTTTCGAGAAAACGCTTCCCGTCGGTTACAAGATGGAAGTCGGTGGCTCCGTGGAATCCAGCGCGGATTCGCAGGCTCCGATCGTTGCCGTGGTGCCCTTGATGCTGTTTGCGATGGCGACGATCCTGATGGTTCAGCTGCAAAGCTTCAGCCGGCTGTTCCTGGTCTTCGCCGTCGCGCCGACGGCCTTGATCGGCGTCGTGGTGGCGCTGCTCTTCTCCAATGCGCCGATGGGCTTCGTTGCCATTCTCGGCGTGCTGGCGCTGATCGGTATCCTGATCCGCAACTCGGTCATTCTGGTGGTGCAGATCGAGCATCTGAGAAGCGAAGGGGTCTCGGCATGGCATGCCGTCATCGAGGCGACCGAGCACCGCATGCGGCCGATCATGCTGACGGCGGCGGCCGCCACCCTTGCCCTCATCCCCATCTCCCGGGAGATATTCTGGGGTCCGATGGCCTATGCGATGATGGGCGGCATCGTGGTGGGTACGGCGCTCACGCTGCTTTTCCTCCCCGCGCTCTATGTCGCTTGGTTCCGCATTCCGCGTGAGGATGACAAGCCGGAGGGAACAGAAATCAAGGCGTGACATCGGTGCGGGGCGAGGGTACGGCGTCGTTGTCCCCTCGCTCCAACAAAAATATCCACCGTCGTTGTTCCCGCGGTCAGGATAATGTTAGGAAGGTCGGCTTAGCTGCGAGAGCGGCGGCCGTCCTTTTGCGTTTGGACGGTTGTCTGGTTTTGCGTTGATATTGCGGACATATTGAGAGTGCGGAGGGTTTAAAGATGGGCGGGTTGTCGGATTGGCTTGCGGATGGGCAGCCGATCAATCGCAAGAATGCCGCAGAAGCGGTGTTCGATGATATCCGTTCCGCCATCACCTCGGGGCAGCTTGCGGTCGGCATCCGGCTGCCTTCGGAAGCCCATCTGGCAGCGCGATATGGCGTCAGCCGGCCGATCATTCGCGAGGCGCTGCGCTCGCTCCAGACCCTGGGGTTGACGCAGACCCGCACTGGAAGCGGCACCTATGTGATGACGCCGACGCCACCTTCCGAATTAAATTACGGCGCCTATTCCGCCCGCGATCTGATCGAGGCCCGCCCCTTCATCGAGGTGCCGGCAGCCGGTTGGGCGGCGTTGAGGCGGACCGATGCCCAGCTGGAGGTCTTGCTTGACCTCTGTGATCGGATGGAAGCCGAAGAAAGGCCGCATCCCTGGGTGCTGCTGGATGGGCAGTTTCATTGCGCCATTGCGGAAGCCTCGGCCAACAGGCTGTTCGCCAAGGTGGTGGCCGATGCGCGCGAAGCCCTATCCCAGCAATCCGAGATGGTGAACCTGATGGCCGGCCGCCGCGTCGCGTCGAATTTCGAGCACCGCCGGATCGTCGAGGCGATCCGGCGGGGTTCAGCGCCAGAGGCGCGGGAGGCGATGGAGCTTCACCTTGGGCAGGTGAAGCAGGTGGTGACGACGATCATTGGCGAAGATCGGCTTCGCCAGCCGTGACGGCAGGCAGGTTGGCAAGGTGTCGCGGGCTCAGCGCCTGCTGCAATTGCGCATCGGTGAGATAACCGCGCTCCAGAACCACCTGTGGCACCGTGCGGCCGCTGGCAAGCGCTTCCTTGGCTACTTCCGTTGCCGCATAATAACCGATCAGCGGGTTGAGCGCGGTGGCGAGACCGATCGATTCTTCCACGCGCTGCGCCATGATGGCCGGATTGGCCACGATGCCGTCGACGCAGCGTTCCGCCAAGGTGCGGCAGGCGGCGCTGAGCTGGCTGATGCTCTGTGAAAGCGCGCGCACGATGATCGGCTCGAAGGCGTTGAGCTGCAGCTGCCCGGCTTCGGCGGCCATGGTGATGGTGATGTCGTTGCCGATCACCGCATAGGCCACCTGGTTGACCACTTCGGGAATGACCGGGTTGATCTTGCCCGGCATGATGCTGGAACCCGCCTGAACCGAGGGCAGGGTGATTTCGCCGATCCCGGCGCGCGGGCCGGAAGAGAGCAGGCGAAGGTCGTTGCAGGTTTTCGACAGCTTCACGGCGACGCGCTTCAGCACGCCGGAGAGATGCACGAAGGCGCCGGGGTCCTGTGTGGCCTCGATCAGGTCGGCGGCCGTTACCAGCGGTCGTCCGGTCAGTTCCGCCAGATGCTGGCAGGCGAGCGCCGCATAACCGCGCGGTGCATTCAGCCCGGTGCCGATGGCGGTGGCGCCGAGATTGATCTCGTGCAGCAATGCCGCGGATTCGATCAGGCGCGCCTGATCTTCGCCGAGCATCACCACGAAAGTGCGGAACTCCTGGCCGAGCGTCATCGGCACGGCATCCTGCAATTGCGTGCGTCCGATCTTGATGAAGCCGGCAAATTCCTGCGCCTTGCGGTCGAAAGCGTCCTTCAGAACGCCCATGGAAGCCGCCAGATCGTCGATCGCCTCGATCAGTCCGACATTGATTGCGGTCGGATAGGCGTCGTTGGTCGATTGGCTGAGATTGACATGATCATTCGGGTGAAGGCGGGCATAGTCGCCTTTTTCGTGGCCAAGCAGTTCCAACGCGCGGTTGGCGATGACCTCATTGGCATTCATGTTGGTGGAGGTGCCGGCTCCGCCCTGAATTTCATCCACCACGAATTGCTCATGCAACGCGCCGGCGCGGATTTCGCGGCAGGCCTCGGCGATGGCTTCCATTCGTTCGGTGTCGAGCAGGCCGAGCTCGTGATTTGCGCGTGCCGCCGCCTCCTTCACATAGGCCAGTCCCCGGACGAGATAGGGGTTGTGGCCAATGGTCACCCCGGTGATCTTGAAGTTTTCCACAGCGCGCGCGGTGTGCACGCCCCAATAGACATCCGCGGGAATTTCCTTCGTTCCGAGCAAATCATGCTCCCTGCGCGTCACGCTCACTGTGTCCTCCACTGGCTTTAAGCGTTGCAAAATCTGTAAAGCTGTCTTACAGATTTGATGACCATATTCCCAAGGAGGGGGAAGGTCAATATTGCCCGGTGGCTCTTGACGAAAGCCAGTCTCTGCAATTAAGAGGGCAAAAATCTGTCATGCAGCTTTACAGCATGCGCGCATTCGCTGGCCATATTTCCAGCCTTGGGGACGACGCCAGTTCCACTTTGATTTCCGGCTTATTGCCGATTACAAGCGTTTTATCGGGAGGATAAATCCATGCATTCTGGAAAAACGGCACCCGCCGAACGTGAGGTCTTCATCGAAGAGGACCTCGGTTACCATAAGGCCTTGAAGCCGCGCCAGATCCAGATGATCGCCATCGGCGGCGCTATCGGCACGGGCCTCTTTCTGGGTGCGGGCGGGCGTCTAGCGCAGGCCGGTCCGGCGCTGGTTTTCGTTTACGCGCTCTGCGGTTTCTTTGCATTTCTGGTGCTGCGCGCGCTAGGCGAGCTTATCATGCATCGCCCGAGTTCCGGTTCCTTCGTCTCCTACGCCCGCGAGTTCTACGGCGAGAAGATGGCCTTCGCGGCCGGCTGGATGTATTGGCTGAACTGGGCCATGACCTCTGTGGCCGATGTGACCGCCGTCGCCCTCTACATGAATTTCTTCAAGCAATACGTGCCGTGGCTGGCGGGTATCGATCAGTGGGTGTTCGCGATGACGGCACTGGTCGTCGTGCTGGCGATGAACATGCTGTCGGTGAAGGTCTTCGGCGAGCTGGAATTCTGGTTCAGCCTGATCAAGGTGCTCGCGCTTGCCATTTTCCTCGTCGTTGGCGTCTATTTCGTCATTTTCGGCACACCCATCGAAGGCCACGTTACCGGCTTCAGCCTCATTACGGATAATGGCGGCTTCTTCCCGAATGGCATTCTTCCAGCCTTCGTCATCATACAGGGCGTGGTGTTCGCCTATGCCTCGATTGAGCTGATCGGCACGGCGGCGGGCGAAACTGAGGACCCGCGCAAGGTCATGCCGCGCGCCATCCGCGCCGTGGTCCTGCGTCTCGTCGTGTTTTATGTCGGCTCGGTACTGCTGTTCACGCTGCTTTTGCCCTACACCGCTTACAAGGCCGGCGAGAGCCCGTTCGTCACCTTCTTCGGTTCCATCGGCGTTGAGGGTGCCGATGTGATCATGAACCTCGTCGTTCTGACCGCCGTGCTGTCCTCGCTCAATGCCGGTCTTTATTCCACCGGCCGCATCCTGCATTCCATGGCGGTTTCCGGCTCTGCTCCGGCGGCGCTGGCGAAGATGAACAAGAATGGCGTGCCCTATGGCGGCATTGCGGTCACGGCCGTCGTCACCGTTCTCGGCGTGGCCCTGAATGCGGTCGTTCCCTCCGCCGCTTTCGAAATCGCGCTCAACCTGTCGGCGCTCGGCATCATCTGCGCATGGGCGGTCATCGTGCTTTGCCAGCTGAAGCTCTGGCAGCTTTCCAGGCGTGGCGAGCTTGCACGTCCGGATTTCCGCATGTTCGGCGCGCCCTACACCGGCATTCTCACGCTCATCTTCCTGTTCGGCGTGCTGGTTCTGATGGCCTTCGACTATCCCGTCGGCTCCTGGACCATCGCCTCGCTGCTCGTCATCATCCCGGCGCTCGTCATTGGCTGGTATCTCTTGCGTGAGCGCATCCACCGTCTGGCGGCCGAGCGTGCCGGTGCAGGAGCGTCGCATTGAGCGGGCAGGGCGCAACGCCTCTGGTGGCGGTCATCGCCACCGGCGGCACCATCGCCAGCCGGCGTAGCGCCGATGGCGTCAGCACGCCCAGCCTTTCGGGTGAGGACCTGCTGACGCTGGTTCCGCAAATCAGCGCCCGGCTGAAGCCGGTCGATCTGATGGCGAAGGATTCCTCCAGCCTGACATTGGCAGACATGCAGCGCATCAGCGATGCGGTGGGGGCAGAGCTTGATGATCCCGCCGTTGCCGGCATCGTGGTTCTGCATGGCACCGACGCCATGGAAGAATCCTCGCTGCTCGTGCATTTGCAGCAGGCCATCACAAAGCCGGTGGTCTTCACCGGCGCGCAGTTTACGGCAGACCATAAGGACGCGGACGGGCCGGCCAATCTGGCCCGGGCCATAGAAACAGCGCTCGATCAGGCGAATGCCGGGAAGGGCGTGCTTCTCTCCTTCGGCGGCCGCTGTCTGCCTGCCTGGGGGCTTTACAAGCTGAGCGCGGACGAGGCGGACGCCTTCCGCTCGGCCCGGCCGCTGGCTGCTGCCGCAACGCTGCGGCTTGCCGCCCCGGTAACCGATCAGCGCGTCGATATCGTCGCCATTCATCCCGGCTGTGATGCCACCCATATTGATGCAAGCCTGCAGGCGGGCGCGAAAGGTATCGTTCTTGCGGCGCTTGGTTCCGGCAACGCCAATCCGCGTATCGCCGAAGCCGTGAAGCGCTGCGCCGAACGCAACGTTCCCGTCATCGTTTCCAGCCGCGTGCCCGAAGGGCGGCTCGTGGCAAGTTACGGCGGCGGCGGCGGCGGGCATGATCTTGTCGCGGCGGGCGCCGTACATTCATCCACGCTTCGTCCGGGACAGGCCCGCATTTTGCTGGCCGCGCTGCTGGCCGATAAAAGTCCGGCGGAAACCATCATGTCCGCTTTCAGCGACAGCCCGCTCTCTTAAGTAGCGGCAGCGATGTCCGCGACCGGCGGGCGTCGAAATTCCTATAGGATTCCTATTTTATTGCCTCTGTGGCCGTCTCGAACCTTTATGCGGTTCGGGTGCATTCTTCTGTGCGGGAAGGGATGGTGTTCCCTTCTCAGCCAGAAAGATTGAAAAGCGACGTCCCACATGACGGCGCTTTTCTTCCTGTCCGGCTCCTCGAATAAAAAGGAGTCCCATCGATGATGGATGTTGTTCTGATCGGTGCAGCCACGGTGTTTTTCGCCCTCTGCTTTGCCTATACGCGCGCCTGCGACCGGCTTTAGACGGGAGGCTGCGATGACATTCGACTATATCTTGAGCGGCGCCGTCACGGTCTTTATCGCCGCCTATCTCACCTATGCTCTCATTCGCCCCGAACGTTTCTGATCGGGAAACGACGGCTATTGAAAGTTCAATACCATGACCCTCAATGGATGGTTTCAGGTCCTGCTTTTCTGCGGGATCATTTTTGCGCTGGTGAAGCCGCTCGGCTTCTATATGGCGCGTGTTTTTAATGGCGAACGCACCCTGTTGTCGCCGGTTCTCGCACCCGTCGAGCGCGGCCTTTATGCCCTTGCCGGGACAAGCGAGCGCGAGGAGCAGCACTGGACGACCTATGCCTTCTCCATGCTTCTCTTCAACCTCCTCGGTTTTGCCCTGCTCTATGCCCTGATGCGTTTTCAGGCCGTGCTGCTTTATAATCCGCAGGGAATGGCGGCGGTTGGGCCGGAACTCTCCTTCAATACGGCGGTCAGCTTCGTCACCAACACCAACTGGCAGAATTATGGCGGCGAAAGCACGCTGTCCTATCTGACCCAGATGGCCGGTCTCACCGTGCAGAACTTCGTTTCCGCGGCGACAGGCATGGCAATCGCCATCGGCCTCATCCGCGCTTTTTCACGCGCCTCCGGCAAGGCGATCGGCAATTTCTGGGTGGATATGGTCCGCTCAACGCTCTACGTGCTTTTGCCCCTCTGCATCGTGCTGACCCTCATCTATGTGTGGCTCGGCGTGCCGCAGACCCTTGGCGCCTATGTGAATGCGCAGACGCTGGAAGGCGTGCAGCAGACGATTGCCGTCGGTCCCGTGGCGTCGCAGCTGGCGATCAAGATGCTGGGCACCAATGGCGGTGGTTTCTTCAACGCCAATTCCGCGCATCCCTTTGAAAACCCCGACGCCATTTCCAACATGATCCAGATGGTGTCGATCTTCGCGATCGGCGCCGCCTTCACCAATGTTTTCGGCCGCATGGTTGGCAACCAGCGCCAGGGCTGGGCGATCCTCGCCGCCATGGGCGTTCTGTTCATCGCCGGCGTCGCCGTTACCTATTGGGCGGAAGCGGCCGGAAATCCGCTGATGCACAGCTTCGGCCTTGCTGGCGGCAATATGGAAGGCAAGGAAGTCCGTTTCGGCGTGGCGCTCTCGTCGCTCTTCGCGGTCATCACCACCGCTGCGTCCTGCGGCGCGGTCAATGCCATGCATGGCAGCTTCACGGCGCTGGGCGGTCTTGTTCCCCTCATCAACATGCAGTTGGGTGAGGTGATCGTCGGCGGTGTCGGCGCGGGCTTTTACGGCATCCTGCTCTTCATCGTCATCGCCATCTTCGTGGCGGGTCTGATGGTCGGACGCACGCCGGAATATCTCGGCAAGAAGATCGAGGCCAAGGAAATGAAAATGGCGGTTCTGGCCATTCTCTGCCTGCCGCTCGCCATGCTGGCTTTCACGGCAACGGCCACCGTCCTTCCCTCGGCCGTGGCGTCGATCGGTACGGCGGGACCGCACGGCTTCTCCGAAATCCTCTATGCCTATACCTCCGCGGCCGCCAATAACGGCTCCGCCTTCGGCGGGCTGACGGGCAATACCACCTGGTACAACATCACGCTTGGCCTTGGCATGCTGATGGGTCGTTTTCTGGTGATCATTCCGGCGCTTGCCATTGCCGGTTCGCTGGTCGCCAAGAAGACCGTCCCGGCCTCAGCCGGCACCTTCCCGACGGATGGTCCGCTCTTCGTCGGCCTGCTTGCCGGCACGATCCTGATTGTCGGTGGTCTCACCTTCCTGCCAGCGCTCGCGCTCGGCCCCGTTGCTGAACATCTTGTCATGGCGGCGGGCCAGCTCTTCTGAGGTGATGCCATGAATGACGAAAAGTCCCGAAGTAACCGCATCGTCTCCGCCCGCAAGGGCGCTCCCGGCAAGGGGAGCGCCACGCCCGGCGGCTGGTGCGCCTCCAATCTCATTCTTGCGATGATGGCGGCTCTGTTCGCCGCCGTCGTCGCTCTCGAAGTTATCACGGGCTTATCGATCCTTATCGGTCGCCCTGTTTCAAACGCTGGAGCCTCTTCATGAGCCAGTCCAAACAAGCGAGCATCCTTGATTCTCGCATTCTCGTGCCGGCCATTGCCGCCGCATTCAAAAAGCTCAACCCGCGCACATTGGCGCGCAACCCGGTCATGTTCGTGGTGGCGACAGTGTCGGTGCTGACGACAGTGCTGTTCATCCGCGATCTCATCACCGGTGGCGCCAATCTCGGCTTTTCCTTCCAGATCAATCTCTGGCTCTGGTTCACCGTGTTGTTCGCCAATTTCGCGGAAGCCGTCGCCGAAGGGCGCGGCAAGGCGCAGGCGGATTCGTTGCGCCGGACCCGCACGGAGACCCAGGCGAAACTGCTGACCGGCGATGACCGCAGCCAATATAAAATGGTGGCGGGCACCAGCCTGAAGGTGAACGATATCGTTCTCGTCGAGGCGGGCGATATCATCCCCTCCGACGGTGAGGTCATCGAAGGTGTCGCCTCCGTCAACGAGGCGGCCATCACTGGCGAATCCGCCCCCGTCATCCGCGAATCCGGTGGCGACCGCTCGGCGGTTACCGGCGGCACGCAGGTGCTGTCGGACTGGATCAGGGTTCGCATCACTGCCGCTGCCGGTTCCACCTTTCTCGACCGGATGATTTCGCTCGTCGAAGGCGCGGAACGCCAGAAGACGCCGAACGAGATCGCGCTCAATATCCTGCTGGCCGGCATGACGCTGATCTTCGTTCTGGCCACAGCCACCATTCCGAGTTTCGCGGCCTATGCCGGAGGTTCGATCCCGATTATCGTGCTGGTGGCACTGTTCGTGACGCTCATCCCGACCACCATCGGTGCGCTTCTGTCCGCCATCGGCATCGCCGGCATGGACAGGCTGGTGCGTTTCAATGTGCTGGCCATGTCCGGCCGCGCCGTCGAGGCGGCCGGCGATGTGGATACGCTGCTGCTCGACAAGACCGGCACCATCACCCTTGGCAACCGTCAGGCGACCGAGTTTCGTCCCGTTGCCGGCGTTTCCGAGCAGGAACTGGCCGATGCGGCGCAGCTTGCCTCCCTTGCCGACGAAACGCCGGAAGGCCGCTCGATCGTGGTTCTGGCCAAGGAAAAATACGGTATCCGCGCCCGCGACATGCAGAAACTCCATGCGAATTTCGTACCTTTCACCGCCCAGACCCGCATGAGCGGTGTCGATTTCGAAGGTGCTTCCATTCGCAAGGGCGCGGTCGACGCCGTTCTTGCCTATGTTGATGGCGGCGCTCCGCAACAGGGCAATGTGGCGCTTGCCGTTAAAACTGAAACGGACGCCACGCGCGGCATCCGGACAATTGCCGAAGAGATCGCCAAGACCGGCGGCACGCCGCTCGCCGTCGTTCGCGATGGCAAACTGCTCGGCGTTGTGCAGCTGAAGGACATCGTCAAGGGCGGCATTCGCGAGCGTTTTGCGGAGCTTCGTCGCATGGGCATCCGCACCGTCATGATCACCGGCGATAATCCCATGACGGCCGCGGCAATAGCGGCGGAAGCAGGCGTCGATGATTTCCTCGCCCAGGCGACACCGGAAAACAAGCTGGATCTGATCCGCGAGGAACAGGCTAAGGGCAAGCTTGTCGCGATGTGCGGCGACGGCACCAATGACGCTCCCGCGCTGGCCCAGGCCGATGTCGGCGTTGCCATGAACACCGGCACGGTTGCGGCCCGTGAGGCCGGCAATATGGTCGATCTCGACAGCGATCCGACCAAGCTCATAGAGATCGTCGAAATCGGCAAGCAATTGCTGATGACGCGCGGTGCGCTGACGACGTTCTCCATTGCCAACGACATCGCCAAATATTTCGCCATCATCCCGGCAATGTTCCTGGCGCTCTATCCGCAGCTTGGCGTTCTGAACGTGATGGGGCTTTCGACACCCCAGAGCGCCATCCTGTCAGCCATCATCTTCAACGCGCTCATCATCATCGCGCTGATCCCCCTGTCGCTGAAGGGCGTTAAATATCGTCCGATTGGCGCCGGCGCGCTGCTGTCGCGCAATCTGGTCATCTATGGCCTCGGCGGCATCATCGTTCCCTTCATCGGCATCAAGGCCATTGACCTCGCTATTACGGCGCTCGGTCTCGCCTGAGGAGTAAAGACAATGTTTAAACAGCTTCGTCCCGCACTGGTGCTCATCCTCGCCACCACCGCCATCACCGGCCTTGCCTATCCCTTGGGCATGACAGGTCTCGCGCAGGCGATCTTCCCCTTTCAGGCAAATGGCAGCCTGGTAGAAAAAGGTGGTGCCGTGGTGGGTTCGCAATTGATAGGGCAGGCCTTCACCGGTGAGAAATATTTCCACGGAAGGCCGTCCGCTGCCGGCGATGGTTATAATGCCGCTTCGTCTTCCGGCTCCAATCTCGGGCCGACGAGCGCCAAGCTCATCGACCGGGTGAAACAGGATTACGAGGCCGCAAAAGCCGAAAATCCGGAGGCCGAGGTTCCCGCCGATCTGGTAACGGCTTCGGGCAGCGGCCTTGATCCACATGTTTCGCCTGAATCCGCCTATTTTCAGGTTCCCCGCGTGGCCAAGGCGAGGGGCATGGATGAGGCGTCCCTGCGTAGCATCATCGAGCGCCATGTCGAAGGACCGGAACTCGGCTTCATGGGAGAGCCTGTCGTGAATGTGCTGGCACTCAACATGGCCCTTGACGCAGCCGGCTCATGAATTGAAATGGCTATGGCTTGTTCGCAAGCCATAGCCTCGACCACTGGTGGGTTAAATGCCTGACGACAATCGTGATATGCCGAGCCGACCATCGCCCGATGCGCTGCTGGAAAACGCCCGGCGCGAGGCGCGGGGCCGGTTGAAGATTTTTCTGGGCGCAGCGCCCGGCGTCGGCAAGACCTATGAAATGCTGATGTCCGGCCGGGCGAAGCTGGCGGATGGTGTGGATGCCGTCATCGGCGTCGTTGAAACCCATGGCCGCCGGGAAACCGAAACGCTGGTGCAGGGTTTCGAGATCATCCACCGCCGTCGCATCGATTATCGGGGTCAGGTGCTGGAGGAGATGGATCTCGATGCTATTCTGGCCCGTCGTCCCGCTCTGGTTCTGGTCGATGAACTGGCTCACACCAATGCCACCGGCAGCCGCCATCCCAAGCGTTACATGGATGTTCAGGAGATTCTGGCGCAGGGCATCAACGTCTATACGACGCTGAATATCCAGCATGTCGAAAGCCTGAACGACATCGTTGCGCAGATCACCCGCATCCGTGTTCGTGAAACGGTGCCTGACAGCATCATCGACCGGGCCGACGATGTCGAAATCATCGATATTACCCCTGACGATCTGATCAAACGCCTGCAGGATGGCAAGGTGTACCTGCCCCGCACCGCCCGGCGCGCCATCGAGAATTATTTTTCGCGCGGTAACCTGACGGCCCTGCGAGAGCTTGCCCTCCGGCGCACTGCCCAACGGGTGGATGAGCAATTGCTCAACCACATGCAGTCCCATGCCATTTCCGGCCCCTGGGCGGCGGGAGACAGGGTTCTGGTCTGTCTCGACCATGGCGGCAATGGTCCGGGGCTGGTGCGTTACGCCCGCCGACAGGCGGATCGCCTGCGTGCACCCTGGACGGCGCTGCATCTCGATACGCCGCGTTCGCAACAATTGTCGGAGGCGGAAAAAGACCGGCTGGCGGGCACGATGCGGCTCGCGCAGCAGCTTGGCGGCGAGACGGTGACCCTGCCGGCACTGGACCTGACCCGTGAGATCATCTCCTACGCCAATGCCAATAATTTCACGCACATCATCATCGGCCGCTCGCGAAAATCCTGGTGGCAGCGAATTTTCCAGCGTTCGCTAACGCATGATCTGATCGACCACGCGGGCGATATCAGCGTGCATGTCATTTCCGGCGACAAGAGGGAAGAAAAGCAGGGTCAAGCCGTAAAGCCCGCACCGGCGCGGTCACGCCAGTCCTTCCGGTCCTATCTCAACAGCACCCTGTTTGTCGGGCTGGCGATCGTGGTCGGCATCGTGCTCGATCAGACGCTCGATGTGCAGAACCTCGCGCTTGTTTTCCTGATGGCCGTTCTGGCGGCCGCCGTGCGCGGCGGTTTGGGCCCGGCGCTTTATGCTTCGCTGCTTGGCGCGGTCGCCTTCAACTTCTTCTTTCTGGAGCCCCGTTACACGCTGACGGTCAGTTCTCCAGACAGCCTTGTCGCTCTTTTGTTTTATTTCGGCGTGGCGCTCGTCGCCTCCAACCTCACCGTCGCGGTGCAGCGGCAGGCGGCCTCCGCGCGGGCAAGGGCGCGAACGACGGAAGATTTGTATCTGTTCTCCAAGAAGCTTTCGGTGACCGGAACGCTGGACGACGTGTTGTGGGCAGCCGCTTTCCAGATGGCCTCGATGCTGAAGGTTCGGATCGTTCTGCTTCTGCCGGAAAACAATACGATAGCGGTCAAGGCGGGATATCCGCCTGATGATACGCTTGTCGATGCCGATATTGCTGCAGCCCAGTGGGCCTGGGAACACAACAAGGCTGCGGGCAGGGGCGCAGATACGCTTCCCGGCGCCAAACGTCTTTATCTGCCCTTGCGCACTGGCAGTGGCGCCGTCGGCGTGGTGGGGCTGGACGATGACCGGCTCGGCCCGCTTCTGACGCCGGAGCAGCAACGGCTGTTTGACGCATTGGCCGATCAGGCGGCACTCGCCATCGAGCGGATTCAGCTCGTCTCTGACGTCGACCGGGCAAGGCTTGCTGCGGAAACCGACCGGCTGCGCACCGCGCTGCTGACATCCATTTCCCATGATCTCAAGACGCCGCTTGCGGCCATCCTGGGTTCGGCCGGAACACTGAAGGATTTCGCCGAGGACATCCCGCCGGATGCGCGTGCCGAACTGCTTTCAACGATTGTCGAGGAATCCGAGCGGCTGAACCGTTTCATCTCTAATCTTCTTGATATGACGCGGATCGGTTCGGGCGCGATGGAGCCGAACTATGGTCTGCATTTCCTGGGCGATATGGTTGGAACAGCGCTGTCGCGCGCAGCTAAAATCGTCGTCAGGCATGAGATCGTTCTGGATATTCCATCCGACCTGCCGATGCTGAAGGTCGATCCCGTGCTTTTCGAACAGGTTCTGTTCAATCTCATCGACAATGCCGCCAAATACGCTCCCGAACATACGACCATCGAGATTCGCGGCTGGCGACATGGCAAGAATATCTTCCTGTCCGTTGCTGATGCGGGGCCGGGTATTCCACCCGATGATACCGAGCGGGTGTTTGACAGTTTCTACCGGGTGCGCAAGGCGGACCATGTGCAGGCCGGAACGGGTCTCGGACTGTCCATCTGCAAGGGGTTTATCGAGGCCATGGGCGGGTCGATCCGCGCGGAAAACAGGCCGGGTCGCACCGGTGCGCAGTTTACCGTCAGTCTGCCGGTTCCTGCCGATGCGCCTGTGATAGATCATGATTAAGGCACGATTGCCGGCGACAAGCGGCTATGCCGCTGAAGGAGATCGGGAATGACCAATTCCGCCGTTCGTATTCTGATCATCGACGACGAACCGCCGATCCGCAAGCTTTTGCGCGTGGGGCTGTCGACTCAGGGATATTCGGTGAGCGAAGCGATGAATGCGAAGGTCGCCATGGAGCTGGTCAGTGAGGACAAGCCCGATCTCGTCGTTCTCGATCTCGGCCTACCGGACATGTCGGGGCATGATCTCTTGGCGAAATGGCGCGGCGAGGGCCTGACGCTGCCGGTTATCATTCTCTCCAGCCGCACGGATGAGGCGGGTATCGTCAAGGCGCTGGAACTGGGGGCGGATGACTATATCACCAAGCCTTTCGGCATGAACGAACTCGTCGCCCGTATCCGCGTCGCTCTGCGCCATCGTCTGCAAAGCCAGGGAGAGAGGCCGGTGTTTCAGACCGGCGACCTCTCCGTCGATCTGGTCAGACGCATCGTCCGGGTGGAGGACCGGGAGGTGAAGCTCTCGCCGAAGGAATATGACATCCTGCGGGTTCTCGTGCAGCATGCCGGCAAGGTTCTGACCCACCGTTTCCTGCTGGAGCATGTGTGGGACGAACTGACCGACGTGCAATATTTGCGGGTTTATGTGCGCCAGCTTCGCCAGAAGATCGAAAAAATTCCGGATCAGCCGCGTTATATCCTGACGGAAACCGGTGTCGGTTACCGGTTACAGGAGGTGTGAGGGCGCGGTTATGAGCGCCCTCCGATATTTGTCAGACGGCAGCGCAGATCGACAGGAATTCGTCCACATCGGCCTCAGTTGTCGCGAAGCTGGTGACCATGCGGATGAGCACCTCGTCCTTGCCGACTTCTTCCGGCATGTCGCGCGGTTCCAGCCAGTCATAGAACTTCGCACCCTTTGCCGTGGCAGCTTCGGCGGCGGCCTTCGGCAGAATAGCGAAAACTTCGTTCGCCGTGGTCGGCCAGGCAAGGCGGGCGCTGTTTAGCGAAGCGAAACCGGCGCGGAGCCGGTTGGCCATGGCATTGGCGTGGCCGGCGAGACCGAGCCACAGGTCGTCCTGCAGATAGGCCTCGAATTGTGCGGCAATGAAGCGTGATTTCGAAAAAAGCTGGGCGGTGCGTTTGCGCAGGAAGGAAAAGTCTCGGGCGAGCGAGGGATCGAAGAAGACGATTGCCTCCGCGCACCAGCAGCCGTTTTTCGTGCCGCCGAAAGACAGGACGTCGACGCCGCGTTTCCACGTCATTTCGGCGGGCGTGGTGCCGAGTGCGGAAAGCGCATTGGCGAAACGCGCGCCGTCCATGTGTAGCGGCAGGCCGTTGTCTTTTGCGATTTTGGCGATGGCGTCGATTTCATCGAGCGTATAGACGGTGCCGGCTTCGGTTGCCTGCGTCATGGTGATGGCCGCGGCGCGGCCGTGGTGCACGGCATCCTGCGGATAACGGGCAATGCGTTCGATCAGGTTTTCCGGCAGCATCTTGCCGTTCGGTCCCTCGACTGCCACCATGCGCATGCCGGAAAAGAAATCTGGCGCGCCGCACTCGTCCTCGATCACATGCGCTTCGGAATGACAGAAGGTCAGGCCGCCAGCGCGGGCAATGCTGGCCAGCGAAAGCGAATTGGCCGCCGTGCCGGTCGCGACGAAAAATACCGCGACTTCGCGTTCGAAAATCTCGTTGAAGCGTTTTTCGATGGAGAGATCGAGTTCGCTGGTGCCATAAGCTGCGGCAAAGCGTGTGGATTCCCGCGAAAGCCGTTCGTTGACGGCCGGATGGGCGCCAGCCCAATTGTCTGAAGCAAAAAACATCTCTGAAGGCTTTCCGATAGCTGAGGTTCTGTTCGGGCTGTTCGAAGCGATAACGGGAAAGTTCTAGGTCGGAACATTGAGATTGGCAAATCCGGTAATGAAAGCAACGGGCCGGGCTGCTTTGCGACAAGAAAGTTTCGCACAATAGGTCAGTATCGAAACTTCGCTGCAAAATGGGGCTTTCACTAATTGGATTCGCACCCTTGCAAAATTCGCCCGTTTCTGTCAAAATCCTCGTGAATTGAGACAGCTTTGCTGTCCTAAATTTGATCGAGCCGGGTTGAATACGGGTTTTGCGGGAAGCGAAAATTCGTGTCGAGCCGGATCTTCGCATGAAACCATGCAAGTAATTTTGCAGGAGGGACAAAAATGACGAACAAGCCGCAGGCCGACATCGCCGCCGCAACCCTGACCACAGACTGTCCCACCGCGGCTGCGGCCGCACCCGTTTCTGCGAAAGCGCGTTTCGCGGGCGGCTTGCCGGAAAGGCAGGGTCTTTACGATCCCGCCAATGAACATGATGCCTGCGGCGTCGGCTTCGTTGCCCATATGAAGGGCGTCAAGTCGCACCAGATCGTCAAGGACGGCCTGTTCATTCTCGAAAACCTGACGCATCGTGGTGCCGTCGGTGCCGACCCGCTGATGGGCGATGGTGCGGGCATTCTAGTGCAGATTCCCGATCGTTTCTTCCGCGAGGAAATGGCCGGGCAGGGCGTGACGTTGCCAAAGGCTGGCGAATATGCTGTCGGTCACATCTTCATGCCGCGCGATCCTTCCCGCATCGAGCACTACAAGAAGGTGATCGTTGACGTCATCGGTGAGGAGGAGCAGCAGTTCCTTGGCTTCCGTGATGTGCCTGTCGATAATTCCTCGCTCTCCAAGGCGCCGGATATCGCAGCGACCGAACCGCACCATGTTCAGGTCTTCATTGGTGCCGGGCGCGACGCTGCCACCAATGCTGATTTCGAGCGCAAGCTGTTCCTGATCCGCAAGGTTCTCTCCAACCGCATCTATGATGAGGGCGGCGGCAAGGAAACGCAGGATTTCTATCCCGTGTCGCTCTCCTCCTCGACTATCGTCTACAAGGGCATGTTCCTCGCCTATCAGGTTGGCGCCTATTACAAGGATCTGGCGGACCCGCGTTTCGAATCCGCGGTTGCGCTGGTGCACCAGCGTTTCTCCACCAACACCTTCCCGTCCTGGAAGCTCGCGCATCCCTATCGCATGGTCGCCCATAACGGCGAGATCAACACGCTGCGCGGCAACGTCAACTGGATGGCGGCGCGTCAGGCGTCTGTTTCGTCGGCGCTGTTCGGTGACGATATCTCCAAGCTCTGGCCGATTTCCTATGAAGGCCAGTCGGACACCGCCTGCTTCGACAACGCGCTCGAATTCCTCGTGCGCGGCGGTTACTCCATGGCCCACGCCGTGATGATGCTGATCCCGGAAGCCTGGTCGGGCAACCTGTCCATGTCGGCTGAAC
Source organism: Agrobacterium sp. CCNWLW32 (assembly GCF_037083425.1). Lineage (NCBI taxonomy): Bacteria > Pseudomonadati > Pseudomonadota > Alphaproteobacteria > Hyphomicrobiales > Rhizobiaceae > Agrobacterium > Agrobacterium sp. CCNWLW32. The sequence continues at coordinate 486,227 of NZ_JBAOJM010000004.1, read as the reverse complement.
GCAAGGCTTTCTACGAATATCATGCCGCGCTTATGGAGCCGTGGGACGGCCCGGCCGCCGTTGCCTTCACCGACGGCAAGCAGATCGGCGCAACCCTCGACCGTAACGGTTTGCGCCCGGCGCGCTATCTCGTCACCGACGACGACCGCGTCATCATGGCATCCGAAGCCGGTACGCTGCCGGTGCCGGAGGAACGCATCATCAAGAAGTGGCGCTTGCAGCCGGGCAAGATGCTGCTGATCGACATGGAAAAGGGCTCGATCATTTCCGACGAGGATGTGAAGCACGAGCTTGCTGCCAAGCACCCCTATCGCACCTGGCTAGACCGTACCCAGCTCATTCTTGAGGATCTGAAGCCGGTGGAGCCCCGGGCGCTGCGGCGTGACGTGTCGTTGCTCGATCGCCAGCAGGCCTTCGGTTACACCAGCGAAGATACCAAGCTCCTGATGTCGCCGATGGCAACAACGGGCCAGGAAGCCATCGGCTCGATGGGTACCGATACGCCGATTTCGGCCATGTCGGACAAGTCCAAGCTGCTTTACACCTATTTCAAGCAGAACTTCGCGCAGGTGACCAACCCGCCGATCGATCCGATCCGCGAAGAACTGGTGATGAGCCTCGTTTCGTTCATTGGCCCACGCCCGAACCTTCTCGATCACGAGGGTGCGGCCCGTGCCAAGCGTCTGGAAGTGCGCCAGCCGATCCTCACCAATGGCGATCTGGAAAAGATCCGCTCCATCGGCCACACCGAAGACCGTTTCGATACCAAGACGCTCGACTTTACCTATGATGTGGAGCGCGGCGCCGAAGGCATGCCTGACATGCTCGACCGCCTGTGCGAGCGGGCTGAATCCGCTGTTCGCGGTGGTTACAACATCATCGTTCTGTCCGACCGCCAGCTCGGCCCGGATCGCATTGCGATCCCCGCGCTGCTGGCGACGGCTGCCGTGCATCACCACCTGATCCGCAAGGGTCTGCGTACCTCGGTCGGCCTCGTCGTTGAAACCGGTGAACCGCGCGAAATCCATCATTTCTGTCTGCTCGCTGGCTATGGCGCGGAGGCGATCAACCCCTACCTCGCCTTCGACACGCTGCTCGACATGCACAAGCACGGCGCCTTCCCGAAGGAAGTGTCGGACGACGAAGTCGTCTATCGCTACATCAAGGCGGTGGGTAAGGGCATCCTCAAGGTCATGTCCAAGATGGGCATTTCCACCTACCAGTCCTATTGCGGCGCGCAGATTTTCGACGCCATCGGCCTGTCGTCGGAATTCGTCGAGAAGTATTTCTTCGGCACCGCCACCTCCATCGAGGGCGTGGGTCTGACCGAGATCGCCGAGGAAACCGTAACGCGCCACACGGCGGCTTTCGGCAAGGATCCGATCCTTGCCAACACGCTCGATATCGGCGGCGAATATGCCTATCGCATGCGCGGCGAAAGCCACGCCTGGACGCCGGATGCCGTCGCCTCGCTGCAACACGCCGTGCGCGGCAACAGCCAGGAGCGCTACCGTGAATTTGCCGACATGGTGAATGAGACGGCGCTGCGCATGAACACCATTCGCGGCCTGTTCAAGGTCAAATCGGCGGAAGCGCTCGGCCGCAAGCCGGTTTCCATCGACGACGTCGAACCGGCGGTCGATATCGTCAAGCGGTTCTCGACGGGCGCCATGTCCTTCGGCTCGATCAGCCGCGAGGCGCATACCACGCTTGCGATTGCGATGAACCGCATCGGCGGCAAGTCCAACACCGGCGAAGGCGGCGAAGAATCCGACCGTTACATGCCGCTTCTGAATGGCAAGCCGAACCCCGAGCGTTCCGCCATCAAGCAGATCGCATCCGGCCGCTTTGGTGTGACGACGGAATATCTCGTCAATGCCGACATGTTGCAGATCAAGGTCGCGCAGGGTGCCAAGCCAGGCGAAGGCGGCCAGCTGCCCGGCCACAAGGTGGATGCGACGGTTGCAAAGACCCGTCATTCCACGCCGGGCGTCGGCCTCATTTCGCCGCCGCCACACCACGATATCTACTCCATCGAAGATCTGGCGCAGCTGATCTACGACCTGAAGAACGTCAACCCGGAAGCAGATGTTTCTGTGAAGCTGGTGTCGGAAGTGGGCGTTGGCACGGTTGCGGCGGGTGTCGCCAAGGCGCGCGCCGACCATATCACCATCGCCGGTTTCGATGGCGGCACCGGTGCTTCGCCGCTGACGTCGCTGAAGCATGCCGGTTCGCCCTGGGAAATCGGCCTTGCCGAAACCCAGCAGACGCTGGTGCTGAACGGCCTTCGTTCGCGCATCGCGCTGCAGGTGGATGGTGGTCTGAAGACCGGCCGCGACGTCATCATCGGCGCGCTGCTTGGTGCGGATGAATTCGGCTTTGCCACCGCGCCGCTGATTGCTGCGGGCTGCATCATGATGCGCAAGTGCCATCTGAACACCTGCCCCGTCGGCGTCGCAACGCAGGATCCTGTTCTGCGCAAGCGCTTCAAGGGCACGCCGGAACACGTCATCAACTACTTCTTCTTCGTGGCTGAAGAAGTGCGCGAAATCCTCGCCTCGCTTGGCGTTACCAAACTGGACGAGATCATCGGCGCTTCCGAACTCCTCGAAAAGGATGAGATGCTGGCGCACTGGAAGGCCAAAGGTCTGGATTTCAGCCGCATCTTCCACAAGGTAGAGGCTCCCAAGGAGGCAACCTTCTGGACCGAGCGTCAGAAGCACCCGATCGACGATATTCTCGATCGCAAGCTGATCGAGAAGTCGCTACCGTCGCTGGAAAACCGCGAGCCTGTCGTTTTCGAAGTCCCGATCAAGAACGTCGACCGTTCCGCCGGTGCCATGCTGTCAGGCGCGCTTGCCAAGCGCTGGGGCCATAAGGGTCTGAAGGACGATACGATCCACGTGACGCTGCGCGGCACGGCCGGTCAGTCCTTCGGCGCGTTTCTCGCTCGCGGCATCACCTTCGATCTGGTGGGTGACGGCAACGACTATGTCGGCAAGGGTCTTTCGGGTGGCCGCATCATCGTGCGCCCGCCGGAAAACACCCGTATCGTCGCGGAAAACTCGATCATTGTCGGAAACACCGTTCTTTACGGCGCCATCACCGGCGAGTGCTATTTCCGCGGTGTTGCGGGTGAGCGCTTTGCAGTGCGCAACTCCGGCGCGGTCGCGGTTGTCGAAGGTGTCGGCGACCACGGTTGCGAATATATGACGGGCGGTATTGTCGTGGTGCTCGGCGAGACGGGCCGCAACTTCGCGGCCGGCATGTCCGGTGGCGTGGCGTACGTTCTCGACGAGAAGGGCGATTTCGCCACCCGCTGCAACATGGCCATGGTCGAGCTGGAGCCGGTTCCGGAAGAGGACGACATGCTCGAGAAGCTGCACCATCACGGTGGCGACCTCATGCACAAGGGACGCGTTGACGTATCCGAGGACATGACGCGTCACGACGAGGAGCGGCTCTACCAGCTGATTTCCAATCACTTCCACTACACCAACTCTGCACGCGCCAAGGATATACTCGACCGCTGGAGCGAGTTCCGTCCGAAATTCCGAAAGGTCATGCCGGTCGAATACCGTCGTGCGCTTGAGGAAATGGAGCGCATGCGCATGGGCGTGGCGGCGGAATAATCCGCCGCGTGAGGATACTACACCAACTGGTCTCGCTGATGATCGCGGTCGCCGTTCTCATGGTGATCTATTGGACAAGCGGCGAGACCGGATTTGAATTCATCGTATTGGGGGCGGCTTTCGGTTTCGCTTACTGGTACTGGGGCCCAACAGGCGCTCCGCTTTGATGTGAGGACATAAACGTGGGCAAGGTTACAGGTTTTCTTGAGATCGACCGGCAGGTGGGCAAGTATCAGCCCGCATCGGACCGTATCCGCCATTTCCGCGAATTCACCATTCCGATGTCGGATGCCGAGGTGCAGAAGCAGGCGGCGCGCTGCATGGATTGCGGCATTCCCTACTGTCACGGCCCGACGGGCTGTCCCGTGCATAACCAGATCCCCGACTGGAACGATCTGGTTTATAACAACAATTGGGAAGAGGCGATCCGCAACCTCCATTCCACCAACAACTTCCCGGAATTCACCGGCCGCGTCTGTCCGGCACCCTGCGAGGAAGCCTGCACGCTGAACCTCGAGGATGCGCCGGTCGCCATCAAGACCGTCGAGCAGGCGATTGCCGACAAGGCTTACGAGCTGGGCTTTATCGTGCCGAAGCCGGCGACGATCCACACCGGCAAGAAGGTCGCCATCATCGGTTCCGGTCCTTCCGGCATGGCGGCAGCGCAGCAGCTTGGCCGCGCCGGTCATGAGGTCCACGTTTACGAGCGTGAATCGAAGCCCGGCGGTTTGCTGCGTTACGGTATTCCGGATTTCAAGATGGAGAAGAACTTCATCGACCGCCGTGTCGAGCAGATCAAGGGTGAAGGTGTTACCTTCCATTGCGGCGTCAACGTCGGCGTGGATGTAACGGTCGAAGCGCTTCTGGCTGATCACGATGCGGTTCTTTATTGCGGCGGTTCGGAAACCCCGCGCCCGGCCGGCATCGGTGGCGCCGATTTCAATGGCGTTTACGACGCCATGCCCTATCTCGTGCAGCAGAACCGCCGCGTTGGCCGCGAAAACATCGACAGCATCGGCTGGCCGGCCGATCCGATCCTCGCCGGCGGCAAGCATGTCGTCGTCGTTGGCGGTGGTGATACGGCCTCTGACTGCGTCGGCACGGCTTTCCGTCAGGGTGCAGTGAAAGTCACACAGCTCGACATCCGCCCGATGCCGCCGGAAAAGGAAGACAAGCTCGCGGTCTGGCCCTTCTGGGCAACCAAGATGCGCACCTCGTCCTCGCAGGCCGAAGGTGCCGTTCGCGAGTTCCAGGTCGCCACGCTTGAATTCGTTGGCGAAGATGGCGTTCTGACTGGCGTAAAGTGCTGTCAGGTGGATGATCGTCGCAAGCCCATCGCCGGGACGGAATTCATCATCAAGGCCGATCTCGCCTTCATCGCCATCGGCTTCTCCGGTCCCTTCACCGATAGCGTGCTGAAGGAAATGGAAGGCCAGCTGACGCTGAATACCGATCGCCGTGGCTCCACCAACGTGGTCGCCAACGAAACGGATTACAGGACCTCGGTCGACAAGCTGTGGGCGGCGGGTGACGTGCGCCGCGGCCAGTCGCTGGTGGTCTGGGCCATCCGCGAGGGCCGTCAGGCCGCACGCGCGATCGATGAGGCGCTGATGGGGGCGACCGTTCTTCCGCGCTAAGCACCGAAGGTAGTACGAACGGAAAAGGCCTGTTGCGTCTGCAACAGGCCTTTTCTTTTGTCTTCGAAAATGAGGGCTTCTTCTTCAGCAATAGGGAAGGGTGATACGGAAGCAGGCGCCACCGGCGGAAGCATCGCTGATGGTAATCTCTCCGCCATGATAGCGCATGATTTCCTGCACGAGGTTGAGCCCGAGCCCGGTGCCGCGATCTTTAGGCCGCAGGCGGTGGAAGGCCTCGAAAATCAGCTCCCGTTCCTCTTCGGGAATGCCATTGCCTTCGTCAGCTATCTCGATCACCCGGTTCGCCGCGACCCTCATCGTGATCGTTCCGCGATTGCCGCCATGTTCGATGGCATTCTGCACGATGTTCATCAGGGCGCGCTGCAACGAGGCGTCGTCGGCAAGGGCGAGGATCGGCTCTTCCTCCGGCTCAAAGGAGAGCGCATATCCCTGTGATATGGCGAGCGGAGCCATATCGGCGACGACCGATCTACAAAGGCCGACAAGATCAAGCGGCACCAGAGGTGCCTTCTGCCCGCCGAGACGTTGTAGATCCAGCAATTGTTCGGCCAGCACGGCAATGCGGCTGGCATCCGCCAAAATTCTGTTTCGGGCCGGGCCGTCCAGCAGCGTTTCAACGCGGGTCTGGAGAATGGCGACGGGGGTCCGCAATTCATGGGCGGCATCGAGAATGAAGCGCTTGTGCCGTTCGTAGCCGTCATCCAGCCGTTTCAGCGCGCCGTTGACGGCATGCACGAGCGGTTGCACCTCTCGTGGAATATCGCCATCCGGCAATCGATATCCACGTCTGTCGATATCTATGGTTTCCGCTGTGCGGGCAATGGCGGAAAGGGCGCGAAATTCCCTGCGGATGAGCCAGGGAATGGCGACGATCGTCACAATGGACATGAGAATGAGGACCGGCATGATCAGTATGTTTGAGAACAGCAGGACGGGGAAAGTCATGCTGAACGGGCCGCCCTTGCCGATCATGACGAATTCTCCCGCTGGGCCGGAGGCGCGACGAACGACGGCGATGCGCACCACGGCAAGATAGGAATAGGAAAGCGCTGCGTCGCGTACGTCCGAGATCCTGACGTCGCTAAGCTGTTGATCCATGTTGCTGAAGGCCTCAGGCACCTGCCCGCCCTGAACGATCTCGCCTTTTTCGCTGACGGCGACAAACCAGAAATCAGAGGCGCCGTTGCGCAGGTCGATGAACTCAGGTGTTTCCCTGAGAACCAGCCGATTATCCTTATCCCGCACGATCGCATTGGCGGTTATCTGGGCTGCCTCAGGGCTGAGCAGTGCGCTGCCCGCACCGCCACTCGACATATAGGTGATGATGGCCGCGGTAACGATGAAAAGGCTGCCGATCTGGAACAGCAGCAATTGAATGGTGAGGCGACGTTTGAGGGATTTTCTTTTGGCCGGCTTCATGCGGTCGCCCTCAGCAGATAACCGACGCCACGAATGCCGTGGACTTCGAGACCCGCATTTGCGGCTGCCAGTTTGCGGCGCAAGCGGGAAATATGGGAATCGAGCGCATTGGACTGGATCTCATCATCGAAATTATAGACAGCGTCCTCGAGCAATGAGCGCAACACCGTTCTGCCCTGCCGCCGCAACAGGGCTTCGAGGATCAGCAGTTCCCGTCTTGTCAGTGGGAGAAATTCACCCATGATGCGCACTTCGCGGGTTTCGAAGCAGAATTCCAGCCTGCCGAGCTTTGCTGTCATCGTGACCGCACCCGCCGGCCGGCGCATCAGGGCCCGGATGCGGGCAAGCAATTCCTCGACGGCGAATGGCTTGGCCAGATAATCGTCCGCACCGAGATTGAGGCCATTGACCCGATCCGCAAGTGAACCCTGCGCCGTCAGCACGATGACGGGCGGGGTGACGGGCAGGAGGCGCAAATCTTCAATCAGCTGGATGCCATCGCCATCAGGCAATTGCCGATCAAGCACAACGAGGTCGTGAACACCATCCATGATGGCGTGACGGGCAAGATCGAGCGTGCCGACGGTATCCACGATAATATCGAACCGGTGGAGCGCGGCGGACAGGGCTGCTGCCATTTCGCGTTCGTCTTCAACAAGCAGCAGGCGCATGAATTCATCTCGGCATTGTCCGGCGTACCTTCCGGCAGGAAGGGGGACGGGCGAAAGGCAAAAAAGACGGCGCCGCTGACGCTACGGACAAGCGAGGCGTCGCCGTCAAATAAACATCGCCATGCAAAAGGGGGACCGGGGGTGGTGGATGGCCAACCCCGCATTCCTGCAAAGCTGTACCTATCCTGTCATGCGCGGATTGCCTAAACATTACGCCCGCTGCGGGGCGGTCAGGCCGCTGCGAAAGTGCTTATTGTTTGGCCTGTGTGGTATCCGGCGCCACACGATAATCATCGATGCGGCCTGCCGGTGCATCGGCCATCTCGCCGCGCTTGGTCAGCCTTTCACGCGGCGATTCCACAACGGATACGCGTGTCGGTCCGGCGGTCAAAGGGGCGTCGCCCAGCAGCTTGTCGCCGCCATCGAGATTGGGATCGGTCAGGCTGATCGGCTGGGTGCGTACCTGCCCCGCATCGATGCCAAGTGCGGGCAGGGAGGTGAGCGCCGGCAGATTGCTGCCGTCCAGTTTCACGAGGTCCGGTCCGGCGCTATCAAGGTGCCGGCGCACGAATTTTTCGACGTAAAATGCAAGCTTGCGCTTGCCGGCCTGTGTCATGCCGATGCCATCTGCCTCACGCAGACGGGCCTGCTGGCCGTTCATGTCGTAGCCGGTTATGACAAATTTTCCCGCCTCATCGACGAAACCGTCCCAGACATCCACGAATTCACCGCCATATTTTTCGACATGGCTGCGATAAAGCCGGTTGAAGCCGACGAGATCGGCCGAAAGCGATGGCGACTGGAAGGCCGGAACGCCAACCCAGAGCAGCGGCACCTTCTGGCGTCCGGCAAGGGTCAAAAGTTCGTCGATCCGCCGTTCATATTCCTTGAACCAGGCCTCCGTGCCGAATTTCTCCCTGATATCGCCGATCTGCATCTGCTGGCGATCATTCGATCCCATCATGATGACGATGGTGGCCGGATTGGTCTCGCTGATGAATTGCGGCAGGTTTTTGAACCAGTCGTAATAATCGGTGCGGACGAGGCCGGAAGAGCCGTTGGCACGCACATCGACGGTGATTGCCGGCGAGCTGGCAAAGGCATTGACCAACTCTTCCCCCATGCCGCCGGCGAGAAAATCGCCGATGACCAGAACGCGCCTTGCATTTTCAAGCTTGGCTGCCGGTTCCGGTTTTGCGGTCCGCATCTGCACCACCGAGGGCGCTTTTCTGGCGGGTTGCGGGCGGGTGACCGATCGTTCACGCGGAGCAGAGGGAAAATCCCGGCGGTTGCGGGGCTGGTATTCGCGGCCGGATCCGCCATCGCGGCCCACAGGTTTGCCAAAGAGCATTTCAAACAGGGTGCGCCGTTGCTCCTGTGCGAAGCTTTCGGAAGGAACGAGCGGCAGTGTAAGCACAGCGGAAAGAAGGACGGCGCAGAAACGCCAGCCGGTTCTTCCGTTTTTCGCCGCAGGTTTCCTACTCATGACATCAACCTTTCCGGATGCATCGACGGCGCCCATGACGCCGCCGAATTCGCCGGCACATTATCAATTGCGCAGGGCTCTCAGCAACCGCTGCGACGGCTGACCGTCGGTTTCCATACCCATGCGCGACTGGATGGCGCTGATGGCGGCTTTCGAACCGGAGCCGAAGTTCCCGTCAACCTCGCCATCATAATAGCCGAGTTCCTTCATGCGGGTCTGGAGTTCGAATTTTTCACGAATATCCAGCGTCCCGTCGGGACGCGGCCATTTCTGTTGCATGCCGCCATAACCGGCAATCTCATCCGCAAGCAGGCCGACAGCCAGCGCATAGCTGTCGGAAGCGTTGTATTTCTTGATGGTGAAGAAGTTCTTCATCACCAGGAAACCGGGGCCGTTTGCGCCACCCTGCAATTTCAGCATGGCGCGATCGGAACCGCGGGTAAAGTTCTTGCCGTTCGGACGGGTGAAGCCAAGCTTTGCCCATTCCGCAATGGTCTTCGTCTGCCCTTCATAACGGGCGCCGCCACGCGGAACGGCGGTTTCGTAACCCCAGGTGCGGCCGGGCTCCCAGCCGTTCTTGGAAAGAAGATTGGCAGCGGTTGCCAGGGCGTCGGGAACGGAATGCCAGATATCGCGCTTGCCGTTGCCATCCGCATCGACGGCATAAAGCAGGTAGCTGGTGGGGATGAACTGGGTGTGACCCATCGCGCCCGCCCAGGAACCCGTCAGCTGTTTCGGTGTCACGTCGCCCGCCTGAAGAATCTTCAAAGCGGCGATCAGTTGCGTGCGCGCGAATTTGGCGCGCTTGGGATCGGAGTAGGCGAGCGTTGCCAGCGCCTGCGGAATATTGTGCAGCCGCTCCGGCTTTTCGAGAACCGCGCCGTAATTCGATTCCATCGACCAGATGGCGAGAATGATGTGCTTGTCGACATTGAAGTTACGCTCGATCCAGTTGAGGGTCGTCGCGTGCTTCATCTTCATTTCGCGGCCGATCCGCACCGTGTACGGATTGACGCGGGAATCGAGATAATCCCAGATCTGCGTGGTGAATTCCGGCTGGAAGGTGGCCTTGCGCAGCGCATCCGGGTCCGGCTCGCTGACACCGGAAAAGGCCTTCTGATAGGTCGCCTTGCTAATGCCTTCTTTCGCGGCTGTTGCGTAGAACTGGTTGATCCACTGTCTGAACCCCGCATCTGCGTGAGCAGAAACGGGCGCCAGCGAGATTGCCAAACCTGCAACCATCATGCAGCCGAATTTGCGGACACCTGAAAGGATCATCTTTGTCATCGTCAGTCTTTCGTTCTCTCGAATGTCATTTCGATTGCGAAAACGCATCGGGCGTCGTCATGGATAACAAAAGAACGTCAACAAATTCTTTACCATTAATAGATGGTAGCGTCACCCTTTACAAAACGTTGTTATTTTTGAAATAACAACAGCGTGCGGGGATTGTGATCAAGTTTTATCTCTCAGGAGGGATATGTGGTAGAACAGAAGAAAATTCGGAAGGCTGTATTTCCGGTCGCAGGTCTCGGTACGCGTTTCCTGCCCGCCACCAAGGCGGTTCCGAAAGAAATGCTCACCGTCGTCGACAAGCCTGTCATTCAATACGTCGTTGATGAGGCGGCGGAAGCGGGCATTGAGCATTTTGTATTTGTCACCGGCCGCGGCAAGGCTGTGATTGAAGATTATTTTGATATTCAATTTGAACTCGAACAGATGCTGCGCGAGCGCAACAAGAATGCCGAGCTGACATTGCTGGCCGGCCTTCTGCCCAAGGCGGGCACGGCAAGTTTCACGCGCCAGCAGGTGCCGCTTGGTCTTGGCCATGCGGTCTGGTGCGCACGTGATATCGTCGGCGACGAGCCTTTCGCCGTGCTCTTGCCCGACATGATCATGCATTCGCAGAAAAGCTGCCTTAAGGGCATGGTCGAACTTTACGACCAGACCCAGGGCAATGTCATCGCGGTGCAGGAATGCGCCCCTGATCAGACGCATAAATATGGCATCGTCGGTGTGGGCGACGCCGTCGGCGAAGGTTTCAAGATCACTGAAATGGTCGAAAAGCCTGCCAAGGGTACGGCGCCGTCGAATTTCTACATCAACGGCCGTTATATTCTTCAGCCCGAGATTTTCGACATTCTCGAAAATCAGGAGCGTGGCGCCGGCAATGAAATCCAGCTGACGGACGGCATGCTGTCGCTTGCCAAGTCGCAGCAGTTCGCCGGCTATCATTTCCGTGGCCAGACCTTCGATTGCGGCGCCAAGGATGGTTTCATTCTTGCCAACGTCGCATTCGCGCTCGAGCGTGGCGATATTCGCCCTGCGATCGAAGAGCCGATCAAGGCTCTGATCGACGGTCTGAAATAATCGACCGAGCACATAAGGAAATCCCGGCCTTCGCGCCGGGATTTTCGTTTGTGGCCATTATCGCTTCAGGACAAGTCCTGCGCCGACCCGCAACTCGCTGCTGTCATAAACCGGCGTCCACTGGTAGCTGACGTCCGCGGTCAGGTCGAGATAGCGGTTGAGGCCCCAGGTCAGGCCGGCGCCCGCGGTATATTCCACGGCATTTTCTGTGTCGGAAGAGGGGAACGTGCGGTGCACGATCTGTCCCGTCAGGCGGGCGACAAGGTTGCTGCGCAATTCGTGGGTCAGGCCGGCATCCAGCCTGTAGGAAATCCAGCCACCCTGCGGCCCGCCGGCAAAGTCCTCTATCGTTGTGCGCAGGCCGAGATTGACATTCGTGCCGCGCTGGGGTGACCAGTTGAGTTCGCCATCCAGTGTCAATGCGCCGATCGAGGCGAGACGATCGTCATCATATTGCTTGCGCAGATAACCGATGGCGGCCTCGCCGCGTGTCTTCTCGCCAAGATCGACTTCCGCGCCGATCTTTGCCCCATAGGCATTGGAGGAACGGGCATAGCCCGAATTGTCGAGCCGCCTGTCATATTTGGTCGTCCCGGCGTTCAGCTCGAGGAAGGGGATGAGCGCCGGCGACAATTCGTAGCCGATGCGTCCGCGCAGGTTGGCGCCGTTCTGGTCGCGGTCGCTGAGGCTGATCGGCCGTCCGTCTATGCCTTTTGCATCCGTATAGACCGTGCGCGAGAGATCGAGCGCCGCCAGGCCGCGCAGCTTGCCGAAATCCCGCTCTATCGACGCGCTCGTGGTGAAGCGGTGTTCGCCGCCCTGTACGGCAGCGCCAGTCAGAGCGTTGGGGTCCGTCGTGTCCTCACGGCTGAATTCGTAACCGGCCTTGAGATTGGCTGTCGTTTCTTCGCCGAGATCAAGGCGCAGATCGGCCTCTATTCTTGCCCGGGGCTCTTCGCCATCCTTGTCGCTGCCGAAGTTTCTCTCCCAGGCACCGTCGCCTGTCACCGTCAAAGCGTGGCGGGACCAGTCGCTGGTGAGCGTGCCGCGTATGCCCGTCGTCAGATAGTTGCGTCTGGAAGGGCCGCCGGTATTCGTTTGTTTTTCCGTATTGATCGTCTGGCTGATCGAAGGCCGCAGCAGGAATGTACCGAGCCGGATGCCGGGCGTCTGTCCGGGCTGGGTCGCTATCCGTGGATTTTCGCCGCCGTCCATCGTCGGCTCATAGGGGTTTTCGGCGTCGGCATAGGGTTGGCCCGCGTCGTCCTGCTGTTCGTAAATCGGGTCACCGGGATTGTTGGACGGACGCCAGAGTTGTGGTGCGGGCGTAGCCGTGGCCTGAACCGTGCCTGTGCTCACCCCACCTTCCGTAGCCGGTGTGGGTAAGGCCGTTCCGTCTCCGGCAGAAGCGGCGCCCGGCAATACGGGCGTGGCTGTCGTTGCAGTCTGCGCGAAAGCGCTTCCCTGCGGGCAAAAAATCGTACAGGCGAGCAGCAGGGTTGCTGCTTTCCGCGACGTCGGCAGACGTGTGGCGGTGCCCTTCACATTCATTCCTTTTCACCCGGCGAGTTTGGCCGATGCCGGATCGAAGGCCCGCCAGGGCATCTCCTCGGACCCGATGAGTGACAGGCCGATGAAATGACATGAAGAAACCAGGGACCAGACAGGCGACGCAAGTTTTAACATCGCTTTAACAATAGGTTTTTTATGGTTAACAGTTGATAAAGATCGCCGGTATTTCAGCGTTATGGCGGGCGGCGGAAAAGCAGCGGCATCCATCACCGAATCCAGCGGCTCGATTTCGTCCGCTCCGATGACTGGAGATAAATAGTCATAAATGCAAAAAAATTCTAATATGAGAAGATTAAAACGTTTCAATTTGGCACGGAATCGCCCTATGATCTAACAGGGCTGATCTTCTATTGCTCAGCAAGCCGTATTAAATTTATTTTGTGTGACAGCGTCGTTTCATGAATCCCGTTTTGAACATCAAGCAGGTTGGCTTTTATTGTTGGGATATTACCAATGACCGTTTCTATTTAGATGAAGTATGTGCTGATCTCTTCGGGATTCCACTAAGACAGGCGATGCAGGGCATCAGCATTTTTCAGATGCTCGAAAAAGTGGATCTGGATCATCGAAATCGTGTGATCGAAACGGCGTTGATCACCCTGAAGGCCGCGAGTTTTTATAATCAGGAATATGCCGTACGCCGTAGCGACGGCTCGGTCTCATGGGTAAGGACGCTTGGGCGATATCTGGTCGATGAGGAAAACATCCCTTTCAAGCGGCTTGGAACGATCGAGGAGATTTCTCCACCGGACCGGCGTCATTAACGACATGCCGTCATACCGAAACCGCTGAATATTTTCGGGTGGCATCTACTAAAACTCGGTGCTTGCCGGCTGAAGAGTGGACTTATTCCGGCTGAAAGAGTAACAGTCGGCCATGATTACGCGCGCCGTCAAACTGGTCGAAGACAATGCCATCGAATCCGCCGTGCGGACGATTTCGATGGAGCGGGCTGGCCTTGCCGCCCTTGAGGACGCTCTCCAGAACGGTCTTTCCGAGCCCTTCTGCAAGGCGATCGAGACCATCGGCCAGTCGAACGGCCGCCTCATCATCACCGGGGTCGGCAAAAGCGGCCACATAGGCGCGAAGCTTGCGGCCACCTTCGCCTCCACCGGCACGCCTGCCTTTTTTGTGCATGCGGCGGAAGCCAACCATGGCGATCTCGGCATGATCGGCGGCGACGACGTGGTGCTGGCGATCTCCAAAGGCGGCGAAAGCGCGGAATTGCGCAGCATCATCAATTATTCGCGCCGTTTTTCCATTCCGCTGATCGCGCTCACCTGCTCGGAAAATTCATCGCTGGCCCAGGCTTCAGATATTGTGCTGCTGGTTCCCAATGAGCAGGAAGCCTGCCCGCTCGGACTTGCACCGACGACCTCCACATTGATGCAGCTGGCGCTGGGCGATGCCCTTGCCGTTGCGCTTCTCGAGGCGCGCAATTTCACAGCGGGCGATTTCAAGGTGTTTCATCCCGGCGGCAAGCTGGGGGCTAGCCTGACACTGGTCAGCGATATCATGCATACCGGTGATCGCGTGCCGCTGGTCAATAAGGGAACGGCCATGCCGGAAGCGGTTGGTGTTCTCTCGCGCAAGCATTTCGGCTGTGTTGGCATTCTGGATGAGGATGGCCGTCTGTGCGGCATCGTCACCGAGGGTGACATGGCGCGCAACCTGTCGCGCAACCTCGCCGAAATGACGGTCGACGACATCATGACCCGCTCGCCGAAGACCGTCAAAAAATCGGTGCTGGCAACCAGCGCACTGGCGACGCTGGAAAAATTCCACATCGGCGCGCTGATTGTCATTGATGACGACAATCGACCGATCGGGTTGGTGCATTTCCACGATCTCTTGAGGATCGGCGTGGCTTGACGCTACCGCCGATCCTGAAAACCTATCGGTCAATCGGCTCGACTGTCAGCGTGCGTCCGCGCGCAGAAGCGATCCTCACGCGTGTTCCGGCCGGCATGTCTTCGCCGTTTACCGGCCACCATGTATCGTCCAGCCTGATCCGGCCACGCCCTTCGACAATCGGTTCCTGAAGGGTCGCGGTGCGGCCGACAAGGCTTGCCTCCCGCTGATTAAGGAATGGCTCGTCGCTTGCGCCGCGGTTTCGGCCGAAATATTTACGGCCGAGCAGGGCGAAGACGACGGAGAGCGCGGCAAACAGCACCAGCTGCAATTGCCAGGCCCAGATTGCGGCATCCCATAAGAACAGCGAAAAGACGCCGATGACCAGCGCAGCAATGCCGATCCAGATCAGGAAGACGCCGGGCGCGATGAGTTCTGCGGCGAGCAGCACGAAGCCGACGATCCACCAGCTCCAGGGTCCCAGCTCAGTGGCAAGCCGTTGCAACATCGTCACTTCTCCGATGAAGAACCGAAGGGATTACCCGGGATGGTAACATTGATGCTTTGGCCGGAGGGCCGGGTCGGCGGCACGGAGCGGGATGACGTGGGGGCGGCGGGCGCGCTCGGTGCATCGCCCTTGTCGCCGAATACCTCCCGTGCAATCGTGCCGATGCCACCGAGGGAGCCGATCAGCGCTGAGGCTTCCATCGGCATCAGCACGATCTTGGAATTCTTGGCCGTGCCGATTTCGGCAAGCGCTTCGGTGTATTTCTGGGCGACGAAATAGTTGATGGCGTGGACGTTGCCGGAGGCAATGGCTTCCGACACCATGCGGGTGGCGTTGGCTTCGGCCTCGGCCAGACGTTCGCGTGCTTCGGCATCGCGGAACGCCGCTTCGCGCTGACCTTCCGCCTCCAGAATGGCGGATTGTTTGGCGCCTTCCGCGCGAAGGATCTGGGCGTTGCGGGCGCCTTCGGCTTCCAGCACCTGCGCGCGCTTTTCGCGCTCCGCCTTCATCTGCCGCGCCATGGAATCGACGAGGTCCTTCGGCGGCGCGATATCCTTGATTTCGATACGGGTCACCTTGATGCCCCAGGGCCCTACCGCCTCATCGACAACGCGCAGCAGGCGGTCATTGATGGCGTCGCGGTTCGACAGCAGCTCGTCGAGGTCCATCGAGCCCATCACCGAGCGGATATTGGTCATGGTGAGGTTTTCGATCGCCATTTCAAGGTTGGCGATCTGGTAAGCCGCCTGTGCGGCGTTCAACACCTGATAGAAGGTGACGGCATCGGCAGAAACACTCGCATTGTCGCGGGTAATGACTTCCTGCGTCGGTATGTGGAGCACCTGCTCCATCACATTCATTTTCGAACCGATTCTTTCGAAGAACGGCACGATGAGGTTCAGGCCCGGTTCGAGCGTGCGGGTATAACGCCCGAACCGCTCAACGGTGTAACGATGCCCCTGCGGCACGGTCTTGATGCCGGCAAACAGCACCAGAATAACCAGAACAACCGCCGCTATGACGACGATGTCGAAACCGCCCAATGCAATCATCACTTTCCCTCCAAATCGGAACTATCGGGGATTTATCCCAACAACCTTATGGCAATATTACACCCAGCCTTGCAACTCCCGTCTTACAACCGTTTCGAGAACATTCATGCCCTCGACGCTGTCGTTGAGACACGGAATATGGGTAAATTTCTCACCGCCATTATGCAGGAATATCTCCCCGGCTTCACCGGCAATTTCTTCCAGTGTTTCAAGACAATCCGAAACGAAGCCGGGATTCATGACGGCGATGCGCTTCACGCCCTCGGAAGCCAGTTTTTCCACGGTCTTGTCGGTATAGGGCTGCAGCCATTCTTCCGGCCCGAAACGCGACTGGAAGGTGATCATGAAGTTCTTTTCGGTCCGCCCCAGCGCTTCCCGCAGCAGGCGGGCGGTTTTCTGGCAATGACAATAATAGGGGTCGCCCTTTTTGAAATAGGATTGCGGAATGCCGTGGAAGGAGGTGATCAACATCTCTGGCTCCCAGTCCAGCGTGGCCAGATGATTTCTGACGGAGGCCGCGAGCGCCTCGATATAGGCGGGATCGTCATGATAGGGCGGCACGGTGCGGATGGCGGGCTGCCAGCGCAGCTTCATCAGATGCTCGAAAGCCTTGTCGTTCACGGTCGCAGTGGTCGATGCGGCATATTGCGGATAAAGCGGGAAAAGCAGGATTTTTTCGCAGCCCTGTTCCTTCAGGGCGTCGATCTTCGAGGCGATTGAGGGCTGGCCGTAGCGCATGCCCCAGTCGACCACGACGTTGGGCAGATCCTTCAACGCTGTCGCCATCAACTCGCCCTGGCTGCGTGTATAGGTGCGCAGGTAGCTTTCATTGCGCTCGTGGTTCCAGATTTCCTCATAGGCCTTGCCGACCTTCTGCGGGCGCTTGTTGAGGACGATGCCATAAAGGATCGGATACCAGTAGAGGCGCGACCACTCGATCACGCGCTTGTCGCTCAGAAACTCCGCCAGATAACGGCGCATCGGCCAATAGTCAGTGCCGTCAGGCGTGCCGAGATTGACGAGCAGGACGCCCACCTTGCCAAAAATTACACGGGGATGGTTTGTGGGGAGTGGGGATAGTTCTGTCGCCATGAATGATACCCTGAAACTCGGACTGGTTGTATAAGGAGCGGCCCGCCGCAGATAAAGGCCGGAAACGCTCCATCTTCTGTTTATCTGCCCGAACGCAAACCGATGAGGTTTGGCCGGAATGCCCGAGCTATACGCTCTGGCCGTCATTTTGTTCATCGTGTTCTAGACGAAATTCTTCAGGATTGAACCATCGGCGGCGGCAATTTCCGGGGTGAGGGGAGGCGCAGGCTCGCCCTTGGCAAAATTTCATCCGTAGCGCTTTGTTTTTAAATAGAAAATAAGAAGCCGGCCCCGATGTCCCGGGGCCGGCTCTGTGTCTGCGGCAAATTGCCCTGTTCGTTCCCGCCCGGCTTATTGGGCCGGCAGTTCCAGCTCCTCGCCGATTTCAATGTGGTTCGGCTGCTTCAGCGTGTTTGCCTTGGCAATTCTGTGCCAGAGAGCGCCGTCGCCATATTTCTCCGCTGCGATCTTCCAGAGCGAATCGCCCTTTTCGACGACGTATTTGCTGACGGCGGCAGCGGCCGCAGCAGGTGCCGGGGATGCCGGCGCAGTTGTAGCGGGTGCAGCGGGTGCGGTGGCCGCGGGTGCCGCAGGTGCTGGAGCAGCAGCCGGGGCAGGCGCGGTTGCGGCTGGTGTCGGTGCCGCAGGCTTTGCCGGAGCGACATAACCGGCAGGCGTCACTTCGCTGATGCGGCCGTCGGTATAGGGCTTATAGGGGCTGTTGGCGGTGATATAAGCCGCAACTGCCTCTTCAAGGTTAGGGCCGAAGTCATAGGCATTGATCGCCTTGGTCGCGAAAACCTTGAAGCCATCACCGCCGGTGCGCACGTAATTATTGGCCGCGACGATATAGGTCTTGGCGGGGTCGAGAGGCACGAAGGCGTCGCCTTCCTTGACGTCGACCGAAACGATGCGGCTACCGGCCGGCTTGGAACGGTCGAAGGAATATTTCATGCCGGAAACCTGCATGAAGCGGCCCGCGCCGTCGTCAATCTGGCTGACGCCGTTTTCGAGGGCGGCGCGAATATCCTCGCCCTTGAGCTGGAAGGTTGCAACGGTGTTCTGGAACGGCAGAACCGTCAGCACTTCACCCATGGAGACATCGCCGCCATCGATGGAGGAACGCAGGCCGCCGCTGTTTGCAAAAGCGATGGTAACACCCTGATCCTTGACGCGGGCCAGTGTCGCATCGGCCACCAGATTGCCCATGGAGCATTCCTTCACGCGGCAAACCTTGCGGTCGCCTTCGATCGGGCCTTCCGAAGTGCCGACGACCTTGGATTTCAGCGCTTCGATCGGCGCCTTCAGCTCATCAATGCGCTTCAGCGTGGCTTCATCGGGCTTGAAGGAGGAATCGATAAGGATCGGGTCGCCCTTGCTTTCCTTCACGACGCCGCTGTCGTCGAAGACCACTTTGAGGTCGCCGAGATATTTGCTGTACTGGCCGGCCTGCACCACCGGAACCTTGTAGCCGCCGGGATTGTCGACGAGGGTCGGATAAGGGCCTTCGGCCTTCTGGTCGGTGTTGGACAGCAGTGTATGGGTATGGCCGCCAACCACGACGTCGACATCAGGAATTTTGGCGATGAATTCGAGATCGCGCGGATATCCGACATGCGTCAGCGCGATGATCTTGTTGACGCCGTCCTGCTTCAGCTTCTGCACCTGTTCGCTGATTTTTGCGACATCTTCGGCGATGGTGATATTGGGACCGGGCGTTGCCAGTTCCGCCGTATCGTTGGCAACGGCGCCGACGATGCCGATTTTCTGTCCGCCGACTTCGAGCACGATGGACGGCTTGACGCGGTCGCCGATTTTCGAGGCGGCGGTGGCCACCACATTGGCGGTTACGACCGGGAACTGCACCTTGTCGAGGAAGCCGGCAAGGCCGTCTTCGCTATCGTCGAATTCATGATTGCCGACGGTCATGGCGTCGAACTTCATGGCGTTCAGCACTTCCGCTTCCACCGTGCCTTTATAGGTGGTGTAGAACAGCGATCCCTGGAAATTGTCGCCGGCATTCAGCAGCAGGACATTTTTCCCTTCCGCCTTCAGCGCATCACGGGTCTGGTTGATTGCGGTCAGCAGGCGCGCGGCGCCGCCGAAGCATTCGTTCTTGCCTTCTTCTTCCGCCGAGCAGGTCGAGTCGAATTTGTTGATCGATTCGATACGGGAGTGAAAATCGTTGATGTGAAGAATGTTGAGCTCGTAATCGGCCAGAGCCGCTCCAGCTGAAAGCGTTATTGCCGAAACGCTCAGCATGCCCAGTCCCAAAATTTTCTTCATGGTCCCTCTCTCCTGTTCAAAGCGGAAGTCCAGGTCGGCTGATCATTCCCCGACCGAGCTCATTCTTTAATCCGAAAACATCTCAGTCTTTCGAAAACCGGATGTTTCCATTTAGCGGCAGCCGCCGCAAGCGAAATTATGACAGGTGCTCAATAAAGAAAAACGCACGCCGAAGGCGTGCGTTTCAGAAGGTCATCCTATTGAAAAGGCGATATTATCAGCCCTGGCGCGTCAGCGAGAACTGGCTGTTCGTGTCGGTCGTGCAGTTCAATTGTGACGGGGAGACCAGGGCGCAGTTGACGCGTGACTGCGTGTTGCGCACCAACGACGTCATGTTGATTTCATAAAGCGTCGGCGAAATCGTCACGTAGGTGCCGGAGGCCAGAAGCGTGTTGGTGTCTGTCGAACGCGTGGAGAAAGCGCCGTTCTGGAACGTGGATACGATGCCGTTGCGGTCGATCCAGCGGCCGTCGACTGCCGGGCCGCGGGAAAGCGAAGGCGCCATCGAGGTCTGCTGGGAGGGGCCCGGCGCGACGCATGAAGACACCGCGATGGCGGCTGAAAGCAAAGCAGCGCTTGTCTTGAAGTTCATGAGCCTGTTCTCCTGCGATTCGATGAAACCTTCTGTGCTTCGACCATGCCGTGAAGCGTTCTTTATTTCAAGGCAACGTTGTTCGCTCTCCCCGGTTCCTGACGTCGTTCAGGAAAGCCCCGGCGTGGCAAATATGAGACTCTGCCGCGTCAGCGCACAAGGATGTTGCGGAACTGCCAGGGATCGGACGTGTCGATATTGTCGGGGAACAGTCCCGGGCGACCGTCGAGCGGCGTCCAGTCGGTATAATGTCCCTCGACGGGTCCGAGATAGGGGCGTTGCACCTCGAGGCAGCGGCGGTAATCCACCTCGTCCGCCTCGACGATGCCGGCCTGCGGATTTTCAATCGCCCAGACCATGCCGGCCAATACCGCGGAACTGACCTGCAATCCGGTGGCATTCTGGCTGGGGGCAAGCGAACGCGCCTCCTGCAGGGTGAGACGCGAACCATACCAATAAGCGTTCTTGTCATGACCATAAAGCAGGACACCAAGCTCGTCGGCGCCGTCGACAAGCTCGTCTTCACCGAGCACATGCTGGATCGGCTGAGGGTTGCCGCCATTGCCGAACAGCTCATGCAGGGACAAAATGGCGTCGTTGCAGGGGTGGTAGGCGTAATGGCAGGTGGGCCGATAGGTCACATCGCCATCATCGTTGCGGACGGTGAAATAGTCCGAAATCGAAATCGCCTCATTGTGGGTGACGAGAAATCCATATTGCGGTCCGAGCCCCGGGCACCAGGTGCGCACCCGCGTATTGGCACCGGGCTGATCGAGATAGATCGCCGACTTGCTTCCCTTTTTCTGCTTTTTCGCGTTTTTCGGCATCCAGTTTTCATGCGTTCCCCAGCCGAGTTCGGCGGGTTGGAAACCTTCGGCGATAAAACCTTCCACGGACCATGTGTTCCAGAAAGCCCCGAAGGGCTTCGGCTCTTTCGCCCGCTGGGTATCGCGCTCGGCCACATGCACGCCCTTGACGCCAAGCTGCTTCATCAGCTTCGCCCAGCCTTCCCGGTCATGTGATTGCGGCTCCTCGATGTCGAGACCGGTATCCTTGGCGAGATTGACGAGCGCCTGCTTCACGAACCAGGACACCATGCCGGGATTGGCGCCGCAGGTGGAAACCGCGGTCGTGCCGCCGGGCCTGCGCGCTCTTTCCTTCAGCATGGTTTCGCGCAGCGAATAATTGGTTCTGGCCGCATTGTCGGCATCGGCATCGAAATAAAAACCGGGCCACGGTTCCACCACGGTGTCGATGTAAAGCATGCCGTGCTTGCGACAGATCCGCATCAGGTCGACGGAGGCGGCATCAACCGAAAGATTGACGCAGAAGCCCTGGCCCTGCACGCCTTTGAGAAGCGGCTTGAGAACTTCCTTATAGTTCTCCTTGGTCAGATGTTTCTGGACGTGGCGGATGTTTCTCTCGGCCAGAAAGGCGGTGATATCCTCGCGCGGGTCGATGACGACGAGCCGGGTCCTGTCGAAATTGAAATGACGTTCGATCAACGGAAGAGTGCCGCGCCCGATGGAGCCGAAGCCGATCATGATGATGGGGCCGTCAATATCGCCGTAAATCGGGTGGTTTGCGTCCGTCATTCGTCAATTTTCCTTTTTCAGCCAATAAGTAAGCTAGATCATAAAAGCGTGCCACAATAAAGGGCAGGTGGATGACGGACATATGACGATAATGACGGCGAGACGGGCGAACGCATTGTTTCCACCATTTCTGCCTCTTCGCATTTTAGAGAGTGCGTTTATAATTAAATTCTTCTTTTCGTTTTGTGCGTCCAGAGGCGTGGGGGCTTTGGCCGGATGACGACAGGGGAGTTTTTCGCCATCGCAGGGGAGTTGCCTGTTGAATGATCTTTTAGAGCGTGTCGCAGCTCTTCAGAGTGCCACCCCCGTCCTTATTGCCCTTTACGATTCCGAGGACCGGTTGCGCCATGCCAATCCGTCGTTTCGGGAAAGCTTTCAGCTTGCCGCCGGTGATTTGCCAACCTGGGCGGATATCATGCGGCTGAACCATCGGCTGCGCACCGGTGTCGTCATCCGCAACAATGATTTCGAGGGATGGCTGCTCTCGGCGCAGTCCCGGCGCGGCAAGCTGCCCTATCGCGCCTTTGAGATGGACCTGTATGACGGCCGCTGGTTCTGGATGACCGAGACGGTGCAGCAGGATGGTTGGATGCTGTGCGTCGCAAGCGACGTCACTGAACTGCGCCAGGGTTATAGAACCCTGCGGCAGGACAGGGATCTGGCGGTACGCGCCTCGCAGACGGATGAATTGACGGGAACAGCAAACCGCCGTTTCGTCTTCGCCAAGCTCGCTCTGCAGGTGGAGCAGGTCACCAAGGGGCTTGAGGCGTCCTTTTGCCTTTGCACGCTCGACATCGATTTTTTCAAGCAGATCAACGATCGTTTCGGTCACAAATGTGGTGATGCGGTATTGCGCGATTTTGTCGCCATCGCCCACTCCGTCATCCGGCGAGTGGATTGTTTCGGCAGGATAGGCGGTGAAGAATTCATGCTGATTTTGCCGCGCAGTTCGGTTGCCGAAGGCCAGGAGATTGTTGAGCGGCTGCTGCAGAAAGTGCGCCTTTCCAGACCTCTTTCCGAATTCCCGGATTTTTCCTATAGCTGCTCGGCGGGCATGACCGCCTATCAGGTGGCGGAAAGCGCCGACGATGTTTTCCTGCGTGCCGATCAGGCCCTTTATGCGGCCAAGGAGAGAGGACGGGACCGGCTTCTGGCGGTGACGGTTTAAACAAGCTCTGCCGCAATCAGCCCATGCAGCGAATTACCGACGAACAGCTTCCGGCCGGCGATGTCTTCCGGTTTCAGCGCCTGTCCGCGCGCCCTGCGTTCGCGGATCAGATCGGCGCGCAGCACACCCGGCAGGATGCCGCTGTCGAGCGGCGGCGTCAGCAATTGCCCATCCGGCATTTCGACGAAAATGCTGGTCGATGAGCCTTCGCACAATTCGCCACGCTCGTTGAGCAGCAGCACCTCGTCTGCCTCCCCGGCTGAAAATTCGGCTCGGGCGGCATCATAGGGCTCCCGGCGGGAGGACTTGTGGCGATAGAAGGTGTCGGAGGAATCGAGCTTGGTCTGCCGGGCGATGCGAACCCGCCAGACCGCATCCTGCTGCAAGGGCTGGAAATCGGCCGTTTCGATATCGAGTTCGCCCTTGTAGTTCATCACCAGCCTGACGCAGAGCGGATTTTCGCCGCCCACCTTCTTTTCCAGCACCTGCACTGCGTTGACCGGCGCGCGAAAACCGAGCGCGTCGGCGGAGCGCAACAATCGGCGCATATGCTGGTCGATGCGCTGAAAGCCGGTCTGCGGCTCCCAGCGCAGGGTTTCCCTCAAGGTCAGATCGGCGGGTTTGCGTTTCATTGCCTTTGCTCGTCGCCTGAATTGTCAACCGGTGTCTTCTGCCGGCAATATCAACCGGCAAAGCTTGTCCGAAATAGGATAGCCCTGTCGGCGGAAGAGATTAAGCCTGTTTGTTATCCAGCGCTTCCAACTCGTCGATCAGTCCTTCGATCATCGAAAGTCCCTTGTCCCAGAAGGAGGGATCGGTCGCATCGAGGCCGAAGGGTTTGAGAAGCTCCGAATGGTGCTTGGTGCCGCCCGCCTTCAGAAGCTCGAAATATTTCTCCTGAAAGCCGGTCTCGGCCTTCTGGTAGACCGCATAAAGCGAGTTCACCAGGCAATCGCCGAAGGCATAGGCATATACGTAGAAGGGCGAATGGATGAAATGGGGGATATAGGTCCACCAGGTCTCATAGCCCTCGGAAATCCGGATCGCCGGACCCAGGCTCTCGGCCTGAACGGAAAGCCACAATTCGCCGATCTGTTCGGAGGTCAGTTCTCCCTGTTTGCGGGCGGTGTGCAGCTTTCGCTCGAATTCGTAGAAAGCGATCTGGCGCACGACCGTATTGATCATATCCTCGACCTTGCGGGCGAGCATGGCCTTGCGTTCCCTGATATCCTTGGTGTCATCAAGCAGCTTGCGGAAGGTCAACATTTCCCCGAAAACGGAGGCTGTCTCGGCCAGCGTCAACGGCGTGGCGCACATCAGGGCGCCCTGTTCGCCAGCCAGAACCTGATGAACGCCATGACCAAGCTCATGAGCAAGTGTCATCACGTCGCGCGGTTTGCCGAGATAGTTGACGAGCACATAAGGATGAGCCGAGGGTACGGTTGGATGCGCGAATGCGCCCGGCGCCTTGCCGGGACGGGCCGGCGCGTCGATCCACTCTTCATCGAAGAAACGGCGGGCAATATCGGCCATCTCGGGGGCAAAATTGCCATACGCGGAAAGCACGGTATCCTTGGCCTCATCCCAGGGGATGATCGTGTTCGACGTATCGGGAAGCGGCGCATTGCGGTCCCAATAATTCATCTGCTCCATGCCGAGCCATTTCGCCTTCATGGCGTAATATCGGTGCGAAAGGCGCGGATAGGCCTTTTTGACCGCTGCCGCCAAGGCATCGACTACGTCGCGCTCGACGCGGTTCGCCAGATGGCGGCTATCGGCAATATCCTCGAACTTGCGCCAGCGGTCGGAAATATCCTTGTCTTTGGCAAGCGTGTTGGTGATGAGGGTGAAGACCCGCAGATTGTCCTTGAAAGTGGTGCTCAGCGCTTCCGCCGCTTTCTTTCGGGTTTCCGGCTCCGGCTCCTGCAGCATGTTTAGCGTCACTTCCAGCGGAAGGCTCGCACCGTCTATATCGAAACGCAGATCGGCCATCGTCTCATCGAACAGGCGGTTGAAGGCCGCCGCGCTGGTCATCGATTTTTCGAGGAACAGCTGCTCCAGCTGGTCGTCGAGCTGGTGCGGCTTGTCCTTGCGCAAATCCACCAGCCAGGGACGGTAATGGCCTGCCGCGGCATCATTGGCCATGCAGGCGTCCATCGTGGCGTCGTCGATGCGATTGAGTTCAAGCGTGAAAAACAGGAGATGCGCGGAAATATCCGTCAGCTTTGCCTGGGCGTCGCCGTAAAGCTTGCCGTTTGCCGGGTTCGACGTATCGGAAAAATAAGTGAGCCCGGCAAAGGAGCCGATGCGGCCGATGAGATCGTCCAGCGCTTCATATTCCTTCAGCGCGGCCCCGATGCCCTTTTCGCCCGTGGCCTTCGCGGCGGCTTCGAGCTTTCCCTTCCACTTCTCCTCGAAAGCCGCCGCCATCGATGCCGCCTTCTCGAGATCACCCTTATATTCCGGTGAATCCCCCGACGGATAGAGATCCGAGAGCTTCCAGCCGGGCAGATCGCCAAGCGCCGGGCCGGAGGTTTCGGCAAGGGAGAATACGGGTTGCGGGGTAGCGCGGTTGAGGGTCATCCAACGTGTCCTTCTGATTATGCGTGCGAAGCATATGGGGACCTTGTTTCCCGCGGCAATGGATAAAATGCAAGCAATTCTCAAAACTGGATGTTCAAGTCTCCCATGCCAGAGTGCGGAATAAGGGACCGCATGAAGCAGGTCCATAAACCGGAAACCGGAGCTAAAAATGACCGCGCATGTTCTCGTGATAGACGATGATCCCGTCCAGCGCCGCCTGCTCAAAAATGCGGTGGAACGTTATGGGCATCTCGCCTTGCTTGCCGAAAACGGCAAGGCGGGGCTGGAACTGCTCAAGCAATATAGTGGCGAGATCAATGTCGTCGTCCTTGATCTGATGATGCCGGAAATGGACGGGCTTACCTTTCTCAAAGCCGTCGGCGAACTCGGCACAGACGTTCCCGTCATTGTACAGACGGGGCAGGGCGGCATCGATACCGTCGTGCAGGCCATGCGCGCCGGCGCCTTCGATTTCGTTGTGAAGCCGGTCTCGCCGGAAAGGATCGGCGCCGCCATCTCCAATGCGCTCAAGCTCGACAGGAGAGAGGCAAAAGCCCGCACGGGAAGGCGCGGACGGAGCAATGCAGTGAATTTTACCGATATCGTTTCCGCAAGCCCCGCAATGCTGAGGGTCATTGAGCTCGCGCAGCGTGCCGCCCAGTCGAGCATCCCCGTGGTGCTGGAAGGTGAATCCGGCGTGGGCAAGGAAATGGTCGCCCGGGCCATCCAGTCGGCCGGCGACAGGGCGAACAAGCCCTTCATAACAGTCAATTGCGGCGCCATTCCCCATAATCTGGTGGAAAGCATTCTCTTCGGCCATGAGAAGGGAGCCTTCACGGGTGCTACGGAAAAACATGTAGGCAAGTTCATGGAGGCGGATGGCGGCACGCTGTTCCTCGATGAAATTGGCGACCTGCCGCTCGACGTGCAGGTAAAGCTGCTCCGCGCGGTCCAGCAGGGCGAAATCGAAACCGTCGGCTCCGCACGGGTGCAGAAGGTGAATGTCCGGCTGATCTCCGCCACCAACAAGAACCTCATCGAGGAGGTGAAGGAAGGCCGCTTCCGCGAGGACCTTTATTATCGCCTCAACGTCTTTCCGATCACTATTCCGGCGCTGCGTCGCCGCAAGGAAGACATTCCCCATCTGGCGCGGGTTTTCGCCGAGCGCTTTTCGGCGGAGCAGAAACTGCCCAATCCCGTCGGCCTCAATGCCAGCGCGCTGGCGTTGCTGACGGCCTATGACTGGCCGGGCAATATCCGCCAGCTTGAAAACGCCGTTTTCCGCGCCGTGGTGTTGTCGCAGGGCGAGGAACTGTCAGATTCCGATTTTCCGCAGATCGCGCTGCAGCTGCCGGAATTTTCGACCGGCGATGATGCGGATGATCTCATCCGTGCGCCTTCAGGAGCGTCGCTGAAGCTAGCGGCCTATTCACCGCCCTCCGCGGCGGCTGCCGAAAGCCATGCCGTCATCGAGGAGCCGTCGGATATTTCCACCACCATCTATCGGGGCGGAAACCTGATCTCCAGCATGGATGAGTCGGGCAATATCCGCAAACTGGCAGAAATCGAGGAAGAACTCATCCGTTTCGCTTTGCGCTTCTATCGCGGGCAGATGAGCCAGGTCGCCAGAAAGCTCGGCATCGGCCGCTCGACGCTTTATCGCAAGCTGAAGGATTATGGCATTGATCCCGACGATCCCCTTCGAGATGCAGCCTGAAGGCAGAGACCGCGTATTCGAAGGCAGATCGCAAATTCGTTAACTTCTGAGCAAGGATATCCGCTTACCGTCTATAAACCTCTTGTTAGTGGCTGATTCACTATGTAGAGGAAGGTTGTATGTGTGTGGCAATTTTGCCATCGTGTCACCGTATTTGACGTTCATTTGAGGCAATGTGACAGAAATTGTCTTCCAGGCGGGGATCGAATTGCCATATCTGCATCGGAATAACGCGCTTTCGAACAGGATCGCGCGCGGCTTGATCAAGGATATATGCACGAAGCTGTCGGCGCGCGCTGTCACCTTTGCCTGCCTGATGCTCGCCGCAATGCCCTTCGTAGGTGTTTCGGCGACGGAAGCCGCCGCCGAGACGCGCAGCCTCAAACTGTATTATATCCATACACGCGAGAAGGCGGTCATCACCTTCAAGCGCAATGGAAAATATGACCAGAAGGGCCTGCAGGAGCTGAATCGATTCCTGCGCGACTGGCGTCGCAACCAGCCGACACGCATGGACCCGCGCCTTTTCGATCTCGTCTGGGAAGTTTATCGCCGCAGTGGCGCGACCGATTACATCAACGTCGTTTCGGCCTTCCGCTCGCCGGAGACCAACGGTCTCCTGCGGACGCGCACCAAGGGCGTCGCCGAAAAAAGCCAGCATATGCTCGGCAAGGCAATGGACTTTTATATCCCCGGCGTGAAGCTTTCCCGCCTTCGTGAAATCGGCATGCAGATGCAGATCGGCGGCGTCGGCTTCTATCCGACCTCGGGATCTCCCTTCGTGCACATGGATGTCGGTGGCGTTCGCGCCTGGCCGCGCATGAGCCGCCAGGAACTCGTCCGCATCTTCCCGAACGGCAATACGCTGCACCTTCCGTCCGACGGCAAGCCGCTTCCCGGTTATGAGCAGGCGCTCGCCGATTACAAGAAGCGCGTCAACTCCTCCTCCGTTCAGGTTGCTTCCAGCGCCGGTGCCGGCCCTGCCTCTTCCGGCGGCGGCAAGCGCAAGACCCTGTTGCAGGCCCTCTTTGGCGGTGGCGACGAGGATGAAGATCCCGATAGCATCGCAGCGCCGGAGCCCGCAGAACGCCCGGCTGTCGCTCGCCCGGCGGCTCCGCAGCAGGCAGCTCCCGAGCCTGAACCCACCATTGCAGTTGCTTCGGCACAGGCACTTCCCGGCGTGAATGATGCGCCGCTGCCGACGGCTCGTCCCGCATTCGGCAACCAGCCGCCTGCCAATACCGGCCTTGCGACGGCCCTTTATTCTCCGGCCCGCAATGCTGCGCAGGATGCTCTGCAGGCAGCGACCACGCCGACGCCGACGTCAGCTCCGGCCGAGCGCCAGCAATTTGCCGATCTCGCTGAGGTTTCCGTGCCCGTGCCCACACTTCTCGGCCCGCGTGGCATGAAGGGTGATGCGGAAGGGTCTATCCTGACGGCTTCCGCCGACGGTGCGACACCGGCTGCGACCGGCGAGCTTGCTTCCGTTCCGGTTCCCGCCAACCGTCCGGCCGTGGCAGAAGCCCTGCTCGCGGCTGCAAATGCCGATCCGGAAGGTGAAGACGATCTCGCCGAGGCGCAGCAGGATACGCTTTCGCCGACGGTGGTTGCCGCTCTTGAACAGAGCGGTCAGGCTGCCCGGTCGCAGGTCCAGTCGGCTGCCATGCCGAC
The DNA here is from genome assembly GCF_037083425.1 of Agrobacterium sp. CCNWLW32. Classification (NCBI taxonomy): domain Bacteria; kingdom Pseudomonadati; phylum Pseudomonadota; class Alphaproteobacteria; order Hyphomicrobiales; family Rhizobiaceae; genus Agrobacterium; species Agrobacterium sp. CCNWLW32. Next base: position 457,304 of record NZ_JBAOJM010000004.1, on the reverse strand, counting down.
AGCCGCGCCATTCCCGGCTGCCGTCAACCACAAGGTTACCGTCGCACCCGCCGAAACGGCCAAGGCCGAACCGCAGGCTGGCTTCGGTGATGCTTTTGACCTGAAGCCCGCCATCAATGGCGGCCTCAGCGCCGGCATGCCGACCAAGGGTTCGCGTCCAAGCAGGCAGGATGCCGCCGTTTCCCAGCAGGCCATGGTGGGTGGTGGACGCCTGACGCAGGACCTTATTTCGGACTGGGCGCTCAACCAGAACAAGGGCGCGACCGGACGCTCGGTAAAGGCACCGCGTGTTGTCGCCAACCGTATGCTCAGCAACGACATGTCGGCTTCCGCCACTTCGGCGAGCTTCAAGCCGGGTGCCGTGGCCATCGAATCCAGCCGCTTCAGCACGCCGGTGAAGATGCACTGAGCCAGTTCTATCAGATGGCCGAAAGGCCAATAAAAAACCCGCCGGCGACGGCGGGTTTTTTCATGCTGTATATTGCGCGGCGTCAGACGCCGCTCTGGCCGTCCGAGCCGATATAGGCAATGCGCACCATATTGGTCGCGCCGGGGGTGCCGAGCGGCACACCTGCGGAGATGATGATGCGATCGCCCGGCTTGCCGAAGCCTTCGGAAACCACGATGCGACAAGCGCGGTTCACCATGTCGTCGAGATCGCTGGCATCACCGGTGACGACGCAGTGCAGGCCCCAGACGACCGACAGGCGGCGTGCGGTCTGGATGATCGGCGACAGCGCAATGATCGGAACCTGCGGCCGTTCGCGCGCGGCGCGCAGGCCGGTCGTGCCCGAGGACGTATAGGTGACGATCGCCGCAAGCTTCAGCGTTTCGGCGATCTGGCGGGCGGCAAGCGAAATGGCGTCGGCACCTGTCGGTTCCGGCTGGGCGCGCTGCGCATAGATGATATTGGAATAATAGGGGTCTTGCTCCACCGTGCTGGCGATGGAGGCCATGGTGGAAACCGCTTCGACCGGGTAGTCGCCGGAGGCGGATTCAGCCGACAGCATGATGGCATCAGCGCCTTCGAAGACGGCGGTCGCGACGTCGGAGACTTCGGCGCGTGTCGGTACAGGCGCGGTGATCATCGATTCCAGCATCTGTGTGGCGACCACGACCGGCTTGCCGGCGCGGCGGCAGGCGCGGGTCAACTGCTTCTGGATGCCGGGAACGGCTTCCAGCGGCATTTCGACACCCAGATCGCCACGGGCAACCATCAATGCATCGGAAAGCTCGATGATTTCTTCGATACGCTCGACAGCCTGGGGCTTTTCGATCTTGGACATCAGGCCGACGCGGCCACGTGCGATCTTACGCACTTCGGCCAGGTCTTCCGGACGCTGGACGAAGGAAAGCGCCACCCAGTCGACTTCACCGGTTTCGAGGACTGCATCAAGGTCGACGCGGTCCTTGTCGGTCAGAACGCCAACGCCGAGCAGCGTATCCGGCAGGCTGATGCCCTTGCGGTCGGAAATGCGGGTGCCGGAAATGACTGTCGTGACGATGCTCTTGCCGTCGCTCTTTTCAGCGCGCAGATGCAGCTTGCCATCATCGATCAGCAGGCGGTGGCCGGGCTTGACCGCTTCAAGAATTTCAGGGTGCGGCAGGAAAACACGGGTGTTGTCGCCGGGGGTGTCGTTGTTATCAAGCGTGAAGGTCTGGCCCGGAACCAGATCGACCTTCGTCTCGGCGAATTTTCCGACGCGCAGCTTGGGACCCTGCAGGTCGGCCAGAATGCCGATGGGACGACCGGTACGGCTCTCGACGGAGCGGATGCGCTGAATGAGCGTCCGCATCACGTCGTGGCTCGCATGGCTCATGTTGATCCGGAAAAGATCAGCGCCAGCAAGATGCAGCTTCTCGATCATGGCCTCTTCGGAAGAGGCCGGGCCGAGAGTTGCAAGAATTTTGACTTTGCGGTTACGCTTCATCAGTTTTGATTTCCCTGTGTGCCTGGCGTATCGGAAAGCTGGACCATCCAGCTGCCCTGTCTGCCCGTGTCATATTCCTTGAAACCCATTCTCTGGAAGCTGCGGGCAAAACAATCGTCCACGCCGTTGATCTTGAACTCGTTCTCCGCCACGCACATGTTGACGTCACCGGTCCAGCGGCCGCCATGAGCGGCATCTTCGGCATAGAGATAATAATAACGTGACTGCAGCTCGCCCTCGATCAGCGTCGCGCAGGTCGAAGAGGGGACCTGCCACCAGCCTTCGCTGACCCAGCCCTCCTGTGCCCGGTAGCCGATTGCGACCCCCACGAGGTTCTGCGTGCTGTTGCACACGCGAAAATCCGCATGCGCGGGTGCCGCGATCATGAACGGGGTCAAAAACAATGCCGCTGCGGAAAAAAGACGGGCGATATGCCTGAAGTGGCGAGGAAGAGCGAGAGATGACTGAGTCACGGCTTCCATCCGGATTCCATGGTTATAATGAACACACTTCTTGGCGTGGCCGCCCAAGAAAGTCAACGCGAGTTTAATCGATTATATTGTTCGTGGGATCATGAGTGCGATAAGGTAGATGGCTGTTCTTTCGCCGTAACTTGCGCCCGGCCTCAAGCCATGCCATCAAGCTTCTCTCCTCAATCCTGCCCCAGAAAATCATCGATGAACGACTTCATACCCTATGAAATCATAGAAGGCGAATATGACAAAGGCATGGTTCTTCTGGCGGACCATGCCATGAACCTCCTGCCGGCACACTACGGCAAACTTGGCCTTCCGCAAACCGCTTTTCATCGCCACATCGCATTTGATATCGGTATAGAGGGGCTAACGCGCTCGCTTGCCGCGCGCCTGGGCGTACCGGCGGTGCTCGGGCGGTTTTCGCGGCTCCTGATCGATCCGAATCGCGGCGAGGATGATCCCACGCTCATCATGAAGATCTCGGACGGGGCGATCATCCCCGGTAACCATCCGATTTCGGACGAGGAATGGCAAAGGCGAATCGAGATTTTTCACCGGCCCTATCACAATGCCGTGGACCGTGTGCTGACCGGCGTGGCCGAGGCCTCGGAAGAAGCGCCGCTCGTCCTGTCGCTGCATTCCTACACGCCGTTCTGGAAGGAAACGCCGCGGCCATGGCATGCGGCGGTTCTGTGGGATACCGATCATCGTGCGGTCGATCCGCTTCTGGCGCATCTGCGTGCCACCGGCGATATCCTTGTGGGTGACAACGAACCCTATGACGGGGCGCTGAAGGGCGACACCATGTATCGTCATTGCATGATGAAGGGCCTGCCGCATGCGCTTCTCGAGGTTCGGCAGGACCTGATCGCGGATGAGAAGGGGATCGCCGAATGGTCGGATCGGCTCGCTCCCATTTTCGCCGCAATGAATGACGATCCCGTCTTGCATGAATATCAGCTTTTCGCCTCCCGTACCGGCCCCTATTGAGCCTGGAGTTTCGCCATGACGAAAGAGAACGACAACAGGCAGATCGAGTTTGAAGCGGCGGCCTTCCGCCGCCTCGTGAAGCACCTTCGCGAACGTCACGACGTGCAGAATATCGACCTGATGAATCTCGCGGGCTTTTGCCGCAACTGCCTTTCCAACTGGTATCGGGAAGCGGCCGAAGAGGCTGGCGTTCCGCTCAGCAAGGATGAATCCCGCGAAATCGTCTACGGCATGCCATATGAGGATTGGAAAGAGAAATATCAGGCGGAGGCGAGTGATACCCAGAAAGCCGCCTTTGAACAGAACCGGTCGAGGGAATAACCTCTGATCGACGGAAACGACTTGACGGGACGCCTTTCAGTGGGCAGTTCACAGGCCTGAATTTTGCTGCCCACTGGCAGCGGCCGGCGAAGGCTTCGCCCGGAATGATGAACAAGGCTCGCATGCGGGCCGCCAATAAAGGATGATATGATGGACGATACCAGCACCACCGAAACCGTCGCCGCCGCAGAACTGCGTCAGTTCATCGAGCGCGTTGAGCGCCTCGAAGAGGAAAAGGCCGCCATTCAGGGCGATATCAAGGATGTCATGGGCGAGGCCAAGGGTCGTGGTTACGACACCAAGGCGATCCGCACCATCATCCGTCTGCGCAAGAAGGATGCCAATGAGCGCATCGAAGAAGAAACGATTCTCCAGACCTATATGGCCGCGCTCGGTATGGAATGATCGGTTGAGAACGTCTCAATGAAAAATCGCCGCTTCTGCGGCGATTTTTGTTTGGGCCTCTGCCCAATTCAGCCGCGCGTGCCGGCGAGCTTTTCCGAAAGGTCGGCAGCTTCCTTGCGGGCGTCCTTGTCCGCAGGATAAAGCGCCAGATAACGCTCCCAGGCCTTCAGCGCCAACTCGTCGCGGCCCGAGGCTTCGAGGATGTTGGCAAGGCTTGCGAGTGCCGGGAAATAGCGCGGCTCCCTTTCCAGCGTCAGATTGATATCCGCCATCGCCTTGCGGGTATCACCATCGGCGAAATGGACCATGGCGCGGCGATACGGCGCCTGCACATAGTCAGGATCGAGCAAAACAATCTGGTCGAGAAAATCGTAAGCGGCGGCGTTGCGCTTTTCGTCGGCGGCTTCGCCCGCCCATTGCATCAGGAGATTGATTGTCGCGCTGCCGGAATCATTCCATTCGGAGGCGATCTGGTTGGCAATGCTACGTGCCTTGACCGCATTCCGTTCTTTTTTCAGCGATGCAAAAAGAGTGTCGATGGTTTTGGCGGGTGAAGGCGCGGATTCCGCAACAGCAGGTGCCTGCCCGTCCGCCGCATGGGCAATCGCAGCCATTCCCGGAAACGGGAGGCTTGAAAACAGGAAGCCCTGAGCGAGAATGATAGCCGTGCAAAAACGATTTGGGCGCATGGGTTAAAGCTTAACCCGGCTGCGCCCAATATCAAATGCAAACTTCTGCACTGTCAACAAAGTGATCCGCGAAACCATCGCGAACCGCAGTCAATCAGCCCTGACGAGCCTTGAAGCGCGGGTTCTGCTTGTTGATGATGTAGACGCGGCCCTTGCGGCGAACCAGGCGGTTATCGCGATGACGGGCCTTAAGCGCTTTAAGCGAATTCTTGATCTTCATTTTACTGGTCCGCAGTTTTGCACGGATTTTGCCGTGCTATTCAAACAATCAAAAGCGCGCAACGGGGCGCGCTCTTTTCGGTTGGCAGGCAGATACCCGTTTGAGCCCTGCCTGTCAACACTTGGCCGTGCCTTTGCCTTAAAAGACTAGGCTTTTCCTGTGTGCAGAAGCTCGGTCACATGGCCCATCTTGCGGCCCGGCCGTGCTTCCGTCTTGCCGTAGAGATGCACGAGACAGTCTTTTTTCGACAGCCATGCCGGCACATCGTCGATGTCGTCGCCGATCAGGTTGGTCATGACGCAATCGGAGTGGCGCTCCGTGCTGCCGGGGGCGAGGCCCGACACGGCCCGGATATGCTGTTCAAACTGCGAGATTACGCAGGCCGCTTCCGTCCAGTGGCCGGTATTGTGAACGCGTGGCGCCATTTCATTGGCGACCAGCGAACCATCCGGCAGGACGAAGAATTCGATGCCGATGACGCCGACATATTCGAGCGCGGCCAGAAGCTTCTCTGCTGACTCCACGGCAACCGCCTTCGCGGCACCGGAGAGCGCTGCCGGAACAGTGGACGTGTGCAGAATGCCGTTCAGATGGACATTCTCGGCGGGATCATAACAGGTGACGGTCCCGTCCTGGAAACGGGCGGCGATGATCGAAATCTCTCGCTCGAAGGCGACAAAACTCTCAAGGATGAGCGGCACGCCGCCGAGCGCTGCAAAGGCACCCGCGAGGTCTTCGCCGCCCCGGAAGAGACGCTGGCCCTTGCCGTCATAACCCATGCGACGAGTCTTCAGCACGCCCTTGCCGCCAAAGGCGACCAACGCGGCTTCCAGCTCTTCCTGGCTGTCCACGGCGCGAAAATCGGCGGTCGGGATGCCGCAACCATTGAGGAAGCGTTTTTCCGTCAACCGGTCCTGCGAGGCGCTGAGCGCCTGCGGCGGCGGATAGACGGGAACGGAGAGGCTAAGCTTTTCGGCGGCCGCGACAGGCACGTTTTCAAATTCGTAGGTCACGACATCGCAGCGGTTTGCGAGTTCCGCAAGCGCTTTTTCGTCATCATATTCCGCGACGATCTGGTCGTTGCAGACCTGCGCAGCCGGGCAATCGGCCTGCGGTTCCAGCACGATGGTTCGGTGGTTGAGACGGGCAGCGGCCATCGCCAGCATGCGCCCGAGCTGCCCGCCGCCGATGATGCCGATGGTCAGGTTGGTCGTCTTTGCCATCACTTCGGTCGTCACTGGGCGCTGTCCATGGGATATTCGGCGACGGCTGCCGACTGGCGCGCACGCCAGGCATCCAGCCGGTCAGCGAGGTCCTCGTCGCTCAGCGCCAGAACCGCAGCGGCGAGAAGGGCCGCATTGATCGCGCCGGCCTTGCCGATGGCAAGCGTGCCGACGGGGATGCCGGCGGGCATCTGCACGATGGAATAGAGGCTGTCCTGACCGGACATGGTCTTTGACTGAACCGGAACGCCGAACACCGGAAGCGGCGTCATTGAGGCCGTCATGCCGGGCAGATGGGCAGCGCCGCCGGCGCCCGCGATAATGACCTTGAAGCCTTCGTCCTTCGCGCCATTGGCGAAGTCATAAAGCCGGTCCGGGGTGCGGTGGGCGGAAATGATGCGGGCTTCGTATTCGATGTCGAGCGCATCCAGCGTATCGGCGGCGTTCTTCATGGTCTCCCAGTCGGACTGGCTGCCCATGATGATGGCGACGGGGGGCGTTTCTGCTGTCACGTAATCTCTCCGGCTCAGGCGATGATATCGGGAATGACCTGGTCTTCGAGCTGGGTCATCTTGTCCTTGACGGCCAGCTTCTTCTTTTTCATGCGCTGTATTCTCAGCGCATCGCAGCTGGTCTGGATCATCGCGTTGATCGCCGCGTCATAATCCTCATGCTCCTGGCGCAGCCGCGCCAGCGTGAGCCTGATGTCCGCCTGGTCCTGATCGGGCATCTCGTCATCCCCATTTTATGCTAGCCGGATCGGCTCCGGCGCGTCTGTGATCGTTCACGAGCCTCTATCATCAAATCGCGGTAACGGGAAGTTATCCCTTGCGACCAAATTGCCCACTTATTGCCTTCATTTCGCCTTCGACAAGACCAGCGATCCGTGTCACATTGTCGTCGCAAACCTGAAACTCCAGCGATGGAGAGCTGGAGGTAGGCTTAAAAATGGAAGGACGTGCCGCATGACCATTCAGGCTCATATTGCATCGCTCGAAAAGAAACACGGTGCTCTGGAGGAGGAGCTCGAAAGTATTCTTGCTTCCCCGTCCTCTGACGATAGAGAGATCGCCGACCTCAAACGCCGTAAACTGCGCCTGAAGGATGAACTGCAGAGGCTTAAAGCCTCCACAAGGCACTAATTGATGCCAAACCGCAGCCTTCAATGAAGGACTGACGGATTCCTTTTCGGCCCTGACGGCACCTGCGTGCTGCCAGGGCCTTTTAGTGGCTGCCTGAGCCTAGAAAGGCAACCCGTCCCAAAGCAGTTTCAGCGCGGCAATCAGCGCCATGGAATACATCAGCGGGTAAAACACTGATGGTTTCAGATATTTCACCACCCTTGCACCGGCAAGCGTCGCCAGCATCGCCACCGGCAGTAAGCTGGCCGAGGTTTTGAGGTTGGTGGCATCAAGCGCGCCGAGCGCGAAATAGGGAATGAGCTTGATCGCATTCATGATGGCGAAGAAGCGTACGCTCATGCCGGTATAGGTCTTCGGATCGAGCTTCAGCGGCAGAACATAGATCTGAAAGGGCGGTCCACCCGCATGGGCCACGAAGCTCGCATAACCGGAAAGGCTGGACCAGAGCGTGGCAGCAGCCGGTCTTTGCGGTTTGGCCGGAATTTCCTGTCCCTTACGGCTTTTGAAACTCTCCTGAAAATAACGCAGCACGAACAGGATCGTCACCGAGGCGACGACGAGACGCATGGCGTCAGCGGAGATGAGGCTTGAGGTCGCCCAGCCGAGCGTGATGCCGGCGATTGCGCCGGGCAGCATGATGAGGAGCGTTTCCCGGTGGTTGTGGTGCCGCCAGGCCCAAAGCGCCACGAGATCCATCACGATCAGGATCGGCAGAAAGATCGCGGCGGCCTGCACAGGCGATACGGCAAGCGCCATCAGCGGCACGCCCATTAGGGCCAGTGCGCCGCCCAGCCCGCCCTTGGAAAGGCCGACGAGCACGACTGCGGGGATGGCGACGAGATAAAAATGAAAATCGGTCAGCATGGATGGACAGTTGATCCTTTCGCCGGTCCGGTTTATCGGATTTGTCATATGAAAACGAGTGCAGATTGCGCGGCAAGCGTCTTCTGTCTGAAATGGACGAACCGATGACCCTAGTTGAAGATCGTTGCCGCCTTGTCCTGATCGTTCCGGAATCGGACGACGCGCAAAAGCAGGCAACAGAAGTGGAAGAAGCATTGCGGGGCGGCGATGTCGCTTCCGTCATCATTCCGCAATATGGTCTGGATGACGCCGCTTTCCAGAAACGCGCCGAATTGATCGTGCCTGTCGTGCAAAAGGCCGGTGCGGCGGCGCTCATTGCCGGAGACAGCCGCGTTGCCGGTCGCGTGAAGGCGGATGGCCTTCATGTGGCTGGCAATGCCGAGGCGCTTGCCGAGGCCGTGGAAAAGTTCACGCCGAAGCTGATCGTCGGCGGCGGCAATGCGGATGACCGTCACAAGGCTCTGGAGCAGGGCGAGTCCAATCCGGATTATGTGTTTTTCGGAAAGCTGGAAGGCGACATCAAGCCTGAGGCGCACCCCAAAAACCTGGCTCTCGGTGAGTGGTGGGCGTCGATGATCGAAATTCCGGCCATCGTCATGGGTGGCACGGATGTGTCTTCGGTTGTTGCCGTAGCTGAAACCGGCGTGGAGTTCGTGGCGATGCGCAGCGGCGTCTTTGACAATGCCGGTGGCGCTGCCCAGGCGGTTTCTGAAATCAACGCCCTGCTTGACGAAAAAGCGCCACGGTTTGGCGGTTGATACAGGCGATGATCATGCGCTCGGTTCACCTCTGCTTTTCCGTTTCGCTGCTGACGCTTGCTTTCGGCGCGCCGGCGGGTGTCGCTTTTGCTCAATCCGGGCCGCAGAGCGAAAGCAATGCGCTTTCCCGCCAGCTGGAAAATGAGGCTCAGCCGACCCGTCAGGGCAGGGTGCAATCCGAAGAGCAGAAGGACTTGCAGCCGTCCGCAGGCGTCAATGTCTATCAGCGCATGGGTGCGGAGCTGCCCGCCCTGCCGCCTGAAAAGGAATTCAAGGGCCGGGTGGACGAAGCCTATGGGCATTTCCAGCGCGGTGAATATGTGCAGGCGCTCGACAAGGCGCTGAACCGTGCGCAGAACGGTGACGCATCCGCCCAGACGCTGGTGGCGGAAATGATGTCGCGTGGTCTGGGCATTGCCCGTGACGAAAAAACCGCGGCTTTCTGGTATCAGCAGGCTGCACAGGGTGGCGATCCCGTTGCCATGTTCAAATTCGCCCTGATCCTGATGGAAGGCAAATTCGTCACCCGCGACAAGGCGAAAGCTGACGATTTCATGCGCCGCGCCGCGGAAGCCGGTAATGCCTCTGCTCAGTTCAACTGGGGCCAGATACTGGTTTCGGAAAATCCCGGCGCCAAGGGCCTGCTGATGGCTTTGCCTTTCTACGAAAAATCCGCTGACCAGGGCATTGCAGATGCGCAATATGCGGTGTCGCAGATTTACTGGTCGGTGAAGGACGTGCCGGCCGAAAAGAAGGCCAAGGCGCGGGACTGGCTGATGCGGGCCGCAAAGGCGGGTTACGACACCGCGCAGGTCGATCTGGGCATCTGGCTGGTGAATGGTTTCGGCGGCGAGCGCAATCTGGATGAGGGCTTCCGCTGGCTATACGGTGCGGCACAGCGTGGTAATGTCGTGGCGCAGAACAAGGTGGCGCATCTTTATATTCAGGCGCTTGGCACCCGGCCCGATGCGGTCGAAGCGGCCAAATGGTATGTGCTTTCCCGTCGCGCCGGGCTGAAGGATCCCTCCCTCGAGGACTTTTATCTCGGGATCACCGACGAGCAGCAGAAGAAGGCGATTGAGGCCGCAAATCGTTTCCGCCCGACGTGATGGCAGACGGGCCTAACCACGCCGGCGCAGCCCCATGGGCTTTTTGCCTTGAATTTCCGCGCGTTTTGTGGTCTTGAACCGCAAACTTTCAATTCAAGAAAATAATGACGTGCCTGCCCGGTGAACTTCCGGGCGGTTCGCAAGCTTTCCAGGAAACAAATTCGATGGCCCGTTCAGCCCTTCTCAATGTCATGGTTCAGGCCGCCATCAAGGCGGGTAAGTCTTTGTCGCGTGACTTCGGTGAAGTGCAGAACCTTCAGGTCTCGGTCAAGGGACCGAGCGATTTCGTCTCGCAGGCGGATCTGAAAGCCGAAAAGATCGTGCGCGATGAATTGATGAAGGCCCGCCCGACCTATGACTTCCTGGGTGAAGAAGGTGGCGAGGAAAAGGGTAGCGATGGCGCGCATCGCTGGATCGTGGATCCGCTTGATGGCACCACTAACTTCCTGCACGGCATTCCGCATTTTGCGGTTTCCATCGCGCTGGAGCGTAACGGTGAAGTCGTTGCCGGCGTGATCTTCAATCCGGCCACCGACGAACTCTACACCGCCGAGCGTGGCGGCGGCGCGTTCCTCAATGATCGCCGCATCCGTGTTGCCGCGCGCAAGGCGCTGACCGATTGCGTCATCGGCTGCGGCGTGCCGCATCTCGGTCGCGGCAATCACGGCAAGTTCCTGGTCGAGCTTCGCCATGTCATGGGTGAGGCTGCCGGCATCCGTCGCATGGGCGCGGCTTCGCTCGATCTGGCTTATGTCGCCGCGGGCCGTCTCGACGGTTACTGGGAAGCCGATCTTTCGCCATGGGATATGGCGGCCGGTCTGGTGCTGATTCGTGAAGCCGGCGGCTTCGCATCCGACATCAAGGGCGGCACGGATATCTTCGGCAGCGGCACCGTTGCTGCCGGAAATGAATATATCCACAAGGCGCTCGTTGAGGTCGCCAACCGTCCCATCCCGGGCCGCTGATCGGTTTTCGGCGGAAAACCTGTCGTTTTCTACAAGTTTTAGACGCCCGGCGAATGTTCGGCGGGTGTTTTTGTTTTCCATTGCCGGGTGCTCACACATTTTCCTAAAACGCCTGTGACGAAAGACCGGCTTTTCGCTTCAAATCGTCGCAATTTTCAAATAGCTTCCGCTGGATACCTGACCAGAGGGAATGCGAACGTTATGGCGGATTCGGAGCTGCTCGATCTTGGCGTCGAGAAACCGGTGACCACACGGCAATACAGCCACAAGCTGTCCAGCCCCACACCGTTTCTCTGGACGATGGTTCTGTTTCTGATCCTCGTCGGCTTTCTGGCGGCCATTCTCTATCGGCAGGCGCACACCGCCTTCATGACCAATCCGGGGCTCAACGGCTTCATTCTCGGCGTGTTGGCCATCGGCATCATTCTGGTGTTTACGCAGACGATGAGCCTGCGCTCGGAAGTCCGCTGGTTCAATGCCTTTCGTGCTGCCGGCAGCGTCGAAAAGGTCGGCCGTGCGCCAAAACTGCTTGCGCCGATGAGCACGCTGATCGGCAAGCGCGGCGAAGTCCGGCTTTCCACGGTCACGCAGCGGACCATCCTCGATTCCATCGCAACACGACTCGACGAATCGCGTGATACCTCGCGTTATCTCGTCGGCCTGCTGGTGTTTCTCGGTCTGCTCGGCACCTTCTGGGGCCTGATCGGCACCATCGGCGCCATCAGCAATGTCATCCAGTCGCTCGATCCGAGCGCCGGTGACAGCAACGATATTCTGAGCTCGCTCAAGGCCGGTCTCACCGCGCCGCTGGCCGGCATGGGAACGGCCTTCTCCTCGTCGCTGCTCGGTCTTTCAGGTTCGCTGATCCTCGGTTTTCTCGATCTTCAGGCCGGTCGCGCGCAGAACCGTTTTTACACCCAACTCGAAAACTGGCTGTCATCGGTAACTGACACCTCGGCGGAAGGGCCGAGGGAGTTCAAGGCCGAGCCGGGCGCCATGGTCAGCACCGAGCGTTCGCTTGCGGCCATGACCAGCCTTGCCGAGGGCATTCAGGGTCTGGTCAAGAACATGCGCAGCGAACAGCAGATGCTGCGTGACTGGATCGAGGCGCAGCAGGAGGAATCGAAATCACTCCGCCGCACGCTCGACCGGCTGTCGGCGCGGATCGATAGCGACACGAAATCATCCGGACGCACCCGGCACGATAACGGGAGCGAGTAGCCATGGCGCTTGCGCGCAACCGCCGCCGCGACAGGGGTGTGGATTATTGGCCGGGTTTCGTCGATGCGCTTTCGACGCTGCTGATGGCCATCATGTTTTTGCTGACGGTCTTCGTGCTGGCGCAATTCGTACTGTCGCGCGAAATTACCGGCAAGGACGAAGTGCTGACGCGCCTCAACAGCCAGATTGCCGAACTGACCGAACTTCTGGCCATGGAAAAAGGCAACAAGCAGGATATTGAGGACGCGCTCGCAAGCCTGCAATCGACGCTCGCAGCTTCAGAAAACGAGCGTTCCCGACTGCAGGCGCTTCTCGATGCGGGATCGGGCAACAATGCGAACGCCAATGCCCGGATTGGCAGCCTGACCGGCGAGCTGGACGACCAGCGGCAGGCCAATTCCCGCGCCTCCGCGCAGATCGAATTGCTGAACCAGCAGATTGCGGCGCTGAGAGCGCAGATCGCTTCGGTGGAAGCCGCCCTGCAGGCTTCGGAAGCCAAGGATACCTCGTCTCAGGTCAAGATCGCCGATCTCGGCCGTCGCCTCAATGTCGCGCTGGCGCAGCGGGTGCAGGAACTGAACCGCTATCGGTCTGATTTCTTCGGGCGGCTGCGTGAAATCCTGTCGGACCGCGAAAACATCCGCATCGTCGGTGACCGGTTCGTCTTCCAGTCCGAAGTGCTCTTCCCTTCCGGCGGCAATGAACTCAATCCGGAAGGGCAGACGGAGATGGAGAAGCTGGCGGTCGCGCTGCTCGATCTCGCCAAGGAAATTCCGGCGGAAATCAACTGGGTCCTGCGCGTGGATGGCCACACGGATAATGTCCAGCTTTCCGGTTCCGGACGTTACCGGGACAATTGGGAACTCTCCTCGGCCCGTGCCACCTCGGTGGTGAAATTCCTGATCTCCAAGGGCGTCCCGGCAAACCGGCTGGTTGCCGCTGGTTTCGGTGAATATCAGCCGATTGCCGAAGGCGATACCCCGGAAGCACGGCAGCAGAACCGCCGTATCGAACTCAAGCTCACCGAGCGCTGAAATCGCGGACCGCATCAGCGCGGTTGCCTTCCGGCGAAAGTAAATTTACGTTCGCGTAAAAGTAATTCCGTCATATCTGGGAGGGGCTGATGGAACGCTATGATGTGATCGTTGTCGGCGCGGGGCTTGCCGGGCTGGTGGCGGCAACCGAGGCTGCTGAGCGAGGTTTCAGCGTCTGTGTCGTGGATCAGGAGGGCGAGCAGAACCTTGGCGGCCAGGCCTTCTGGTCGCTGGGTGGTCTGTTTTTCGTCGATAGTCCCGAGCAGCGCCGGATGCGGGTGCGAGACAGTCTCGATCTTGCGCGGCAAGACTGGTTCGGCTCAGCCGGTTTCGACCGTCCGGAGGATTATTGGCCGCGCCGTTGGGCGGAGGCCTATCTCGATTTCGCTGCCGGTGAAAAACGCGAATGGCTGCACCGTATGGGCATGCGCTGGTTTCCTGTGGTCGGCTGGGCCGAGCGTGGCGGCAGCCTCGCTCATGGTCATGGCAATTCCGTTCCGCGTTTCCATGTCACATGGGGCACGGGTCCGGGCGTACTCGCACCCTTCGTTAAAAAGGCGAAGGCCATGGCGGCAACCGGCCGGCTGACCTTCCGTTTTCGCCACCAGGTTGATCGTCTGGAGGTCGTCGACGGCCGGGTGACCGGCATTTCAGGCGCTGTTCTTGTAGCCGACCCCGTGCAACGCGGGCAGGAGAGCAGCCGGGAAGAGCAGGGCGATTTTACCTTCTCCGCTGCGACGGTCATCGTCAGTTCCGGCGGCATCGGCGGCAATCAGGAACTGGTGCGGCGCAACTGGCCGGTGGAACGGTTGGGCGCGCCTCCCGCAAGCATGGTCTGCGGTGTTCCCGCGCATGTGGCATTATACCGAGGGCGTGAAAAACCATGATCCGATCTGGCCGGGTCACGGGATCCGCATTCTGCCCGGTCCCTCGCCCTTCTGGTGCGATGCGGATGGAAACCGCCTCGCCGCCCCCGCCATGCCGGGTTTCGATACGCTCGGCACGCTTAAAATGCTGGGCGAACGCGGCAGCGGCCATAGCTGGTTCATTCTGACCAAGGTGATCATCAAGAAGGAATTTGCGCTTTCAGGCTCGGAGCAGAATCCTGATCTGACCGGCAAGGATATACCGCTGCTGCTCAAAAGGTTGGGCAAGGAGCCGCCGGGACCAGTGCGTGCTTTCATGGAGCGCGGCGAAGATTTCGCGGTTCGAGATACGCTGGAAGAACTCGTGGCGGCGATGAATGCCATCAGTGGCGATAACCGGCTGCATATAGACCATATCCGCCGGCAGATCGAAGCGCGCGACCGCGAAATCGAAAATGGTTTCAGCAAGGATGCCCAGGTAACGGCCATCCATGGCGCACGTCGTTATCTTGGCGACCGGCTGATGCGGACGGCAAAACCGCACCGGCTGCTCGACCCGTGGATGGGACCGTTGATTGCCGTGCGGCTGCATGTGCTGACGCGCAAGACGCTTGGCGGCCTTCATACCGATCTTGAAGCCCGGGTGCTGGATGCTGCCGGTGAGCCGGTGCCGGGGCTTTATGCCGCCGGCGAAGTGGCGGGTTTCGGTGGCGGTGGCATGCATGGCTACAACGCGCTGGAGGGCACATTCCTTGGCGGCTGCCTGTTTTCGGGCCGCATTGCCGGACGCAGCGTGCTGGCGTGAGCCGTTGAGAGCGGAATGGCGAAACGCCAGCGGTTTTGCCTGAAATTCCGCTCCGATCGCGTGAACTAAGCCTGGACGCGCAATTCGTCCGGTCCGGTCTGGAATTGCAGCCGGGCAAGCCGCGCATAAAGGCCGTTCTGGCGAATGAGGCTCTGATGTGTGCCTTCCTCGATGATGCGGCCTTCATCCATCACCAGAATACGGTCGGCCTTCAGCACGGTGGCAAGACGGTGAGCGATGACGATGGTGGTGCGGGTTTTCATCAGCTCATCAAGCGCCTTTTGAACCAGCGTTTCGCTTTCCGCATCGAGTGCCGAAGTCGCTTCGTCGAGCAGCAGGATCGGCGCATTGCGCAGGATGGCGCGGGCAATGGCGATGCGCTGGCGCTGGCCGCCGGAAAGCGTCACGCCGCGTTCACCCACCTGGGTATCATATCCATCGGTGAGACGTTCGATGAAGCTGTCGGCCTGTGCGGCGATGGCGGCGGCGCGCACCTCCTCGCGTGTCGCGTCAGGTCGGCCAAAGGCGATATTGTCGTGGATGGAGGAGGCGAATATCGCCACATCCTGCGGAACGATGGACAGGCGCGCGCGCAGATCGGCGAGGGTGACGTCGCGGATATCCGTGCCATCGACGGTGATGCGGCCCTGTTGCGGATCGTAAAAGCGCATCAGCAGCGAAAAGACCGTGCTCTTGCCCGCACCTGAAGGCCCGACGATTGCGACGGTTTCGCCGGCGCTGACCTTGAAGGAGAGGCCGGAGACGATCGGCCGCCCTGTCGCGAGCGGGTAGACAAAATCGACATTTTCGAATTCGGCTTCGCCGCGCGGCGGCTGCGGCATGGCGACAGGGGTTGCGGGTTCTGCGACGGGCGAGCGCTCGTTCAGCAGTTCGGAAAGCCGTTCGGCCGCACCACCCGCCTGCGCCAGTTCACCCCAGACTTCCGAGAGCTGGCCGAGACCGCTTGCCGCGATGACCGAATAAAGCACGAACTGACCGAGCGTGCCTGCCGTCATGCCACCAGACAGGACGCTTTGCGCGCCATACCAGAGAATGCCGACGACGCTGCCGAAGACCAGCGCGATGGCGACGGCGGTGAGAATGGAGCGTGCGCCGATCGCTGCCCGAGCGCCCTGATAGGCGGCTTCCACGGAAGCGCCATAACGGGCATTTGCCAGCACCTCGGCGTTAAAGGACTGCACGGTGCGGCTCGCAGCAATCGTCTCGGAAGCATAGGCGGCGGAATTGGCCAATGTATCCTGCGTGGTGCGGGAGCGGGCGCGAACCGAGCGCCCGAAGGCGATCAACGGAAAAACGATGAAGGGAATGGCAAGCAGCGCAAGGCCGGAAAGACCGGGGCTGGTATAGATCATCATCGCCACGGCACCACAGCACATGATGATGTTGCGCAAAGCCACGGAGGCGGACGACCCGAATGCCGAGCGGATCTGCACCGTATCGGCGGTCAGTCGCGAGGTCAGTTCGCCGGATCGATTGCTATCGAAAAACTGCTGCGACAGGGTGGTGAGATGGGCGAAGACATCGCGGCGCAGATCGGCAACGACCCTTTCACCAATGGTCATGACGTAATAATAGCGCATGGCGCTGGCAAGCGCGAGGAGCACGGCAATCGCCAGAAGCACGGCGAAATAGCTGTTGATCATGCCGCCATCCGGCGTCTGGAAACCGTGGTCGATGATGCGGCGAACGGCAAGCGGCAGGGCCAATGTCGTGGCGGAGGAAAGCACAAGCGCGAAAAGAGCTGCCGCCATCAGGCCGCGATAACGGCTCAGATAGGGGAAGAGGCCAAGAAGCGGCTTCAGGCTCCTCTGTTTCGCAGCTTTCTGCTCGTCAATATCTGCCACGTCCTCTATGCTCCTTGTTCAATGCCGTTTTTGGGCCTTTTGCGGGTGAATTTCCGGCGCGCGGTAAAATTCCAGCCCCTGCGGCCATCTCCTTTCACAAGGGGATAGCAGGCTCTTGTTATCTGGGCGACCTTCATGTATAGGCTCCGCATCGAATTGGGAAGCCATAGCCCATCTGGTCTATGGCTTCATTTATTGAAATGGCTCAGTTGACGCAATTGCGGCAAATGGACCGCACGTCACTTAACCAGGAAGATTGTCATGAAGGCTGATATCCATCCCGCTTATCACACGATCAAGGTCGTCATGACCGATGGCACCGAATACGAAACCCGCTCTACCTGGGGTTCGGAAGGCGCAGTCATGAACCTTGAAATCGACCCCAAGTCCCATCCGGCATGGACGGGCGGCAACCAGCAGCTTATGGACCGCGGTGGTCGCGTTTCCAAGTTCAACAAGCGTTTCGGCGGCCTCGGCCTCTGATCCACTTGCGGACGGATTGTTTAAAAAAAGCCCGGTTTTTCCGGGCTTTTTTGTTGTCTGCTTTTCGCGGCTGTACGTATGGGTGTAACGACCAAAACAAAAAAGCAGGCTTTTCAGCCTGCTTTTCAAATTGTCCGGATAAGGTCGTCTTTTCTCAGTTGATCGAGAAAGCTGTGCGCAGAAGATTGAGCTGCGCCTGCACGCTGTTTTCATTGTCCGGCACCTTGGCGGCTTCGGACGGGCGATAGATTTCGCGGTCGAGCAGGGCGATGCGGTTCTGGAGACGCAGCGAGCGCTCGATGAGGTCGCGGAAGGATTCGGGCAGGTCGTTCCAGCCGGGCGCGTTACGGTCGACATTAAAGCTGTCGAGCCGCACCTTGTTCTTTTCGCTCAGAACCTGATCGCGCGTCATTTCGCCATTGTTGACGGCGCGCTGCAGAAGCAGCCAGGAGGCCATCTGCATCAGGCGGGTGGTGAGGCGCATCGATTCCGCCGCATAAAGTACCGAGGCCATGCGCGGCAGCACCTTGGAGGCGGCGCGGCCGGCGCCATCGAGATAACTTGCCGTTTCCTCAACCAAGGTCATGCCTTCGGTATAGAGGGTCTTGAACTGGTTGGAAGCAGCCGCGCGACCCGCAAAGCTTATGGTATTTAAAACCTGTTCCGACATTTTCTTTAAATCCCTGCTCACGCACCACACTGTCAGGCAACGACGACCCGGATATTTTGTTCCGGCCTTTAGTGTTTTCAGGATGGTATCTTTACCTGAAATGCGCAAGGCAATTATTAAAGAAGGGTTAATACCCACAGTTTTACGGAATCCGGCAAGCGGCAAAAAAAGAGCCGCGAAAGCGGCTCTCAAGGTAAAACAGGGAGAAAAATCAGACCAATTCGCCGTATGGAGAAGATGCCTGAGGTCCAGAAGAACTGGACATGTATAGTAATCTCTCAGAAAGCTTAATTTTTGGTTAATGGTAAACGAAAGACTGCCCCGGAATATTCATTTCCAGATACCGCCTGAGCCGCAGCTCTAGGCATTGGAAGTGCAGTCCCATGTCTATTCTCAACTGCGCGTCAGGACCGGAAGAGATTCTCCGCCGCCTGCCTGCCGGCGGATTTCCGTGTCCTCTCCTCTTCCAGCCGGGTGATTTCGGCTTGCAGAAGATCGATACGGCTGCTCAGTTCGTCCACCGAAAGAAGGCTGAGATCGCCGCCGATCTCGTGCGCTGCCGGTTTTTGCGGACGGTCATCGTCAAAGAGGCTCATATGCCTGCTCCTTTTTCCACATAGTCGCCATCGTCCCCGGGATATTGCTGCGCGCGCGGGTCAAGCGCAATACTTTCCGGCGTGACGAGCGTTGAGGGCGTCGTCGGCATCATGGTCGAGAAATTGTCTTTTTCCTCGGTCGAAAGTGCTGCGCGCTGGCGGCTTCTGATGATGGCATAGGCGGTGATGAGCAGATGCGCCACAGCCGTCACCAGAAACAGCGCATAGGGGCCGAAATGGGTCATGATCGCGCCGCCGAGCGTCGGGCCGATGATGGTGCCGATGCCGTAAAGCAAAAGCAGGCCACCCGAGACCTTGACGAAGTCTTCCGAGGCGGCGAAGTCATTGGCATGCGCCACGGCGATGGGATAAAGCGCGTTGGCGGCGGCGCCGTAAATGGCGATCATGAAAATCAGCACATAGACGTCATGCGGTTGCACCACCGCGACAGCGAGGCCCGCGACCGCGCCAACCCCGGCAAGTCCCGCCAGCACGTATCGGCGGTCTATCCGGTCTGAAAGCCTTCCCGCCGGAAATTGCGCCAGCGCACCGACGAAAATCGTGACCGAAACCATGATGGCGATCATGGTCGGGTCCAGACCTGCGCGCGCGCCGAAGACGGCGCCGAGCGTACCGTAAGCGCCGTTGGCAATGCCGATCATCAGGATGCCGACGAAGGAGACCGGCGAGTTGCGGTAAAGGGCCGGCAGATCCAGCTTCACCTTCTGTAACGGCTGCGGACTGGCCGCTTTCGAAAGCGTGGCCGGCAGAATGGCGATGCAATAGATGATGCCGCAGATCATGAACAGCGACGTATTGCTGATATCGCCCATCGGCACGATCATCTGCCCCGCCACGACCCCGAGCAGCGTGATGGCGATATAGAGCGAGAAGATCATGCCACGGCTTTCATTGGTGGCGCGCTCGTTCAGCCAGCTTTCAATGATCATCGAGGTGCCGGCCGTGCAGAAGCCGGTAAGCGCGCGCAGTGCAATCCACGACGTGTCGTCGATGATAAGGCCGGTCATCAGCACCGTCAGGCACACCAGCGCCACGAAGGAGCCGAATGCCCGCACATGCCCCGCACGGCGCACGATGGCAGGCGCGACAAAGCAGCCGACGACGAAGCCCGCCGCCCACGAAGTGCCCAGAAAGCCCAGAATTTCATTGGAGTAACCTTCCGCCGAACCACGAACGGGCAGGATGAGACCCTGAAGGCCGTTGCCGAGAAAAAGAAACAGAGTGCTGGATAAAAGAGCGAATACGGGTAGAAGATTTCTGCTCATGAAAACACTCTCATGCGTTCGGACGGACGGTCGGACAGGCCATAGACGGGCGTTACCCGAATGAGTTGCACTCTTCTGGTGAACGGTAAAAATGTCCAGCCTGTGACGATGCAGAAATAAAGAAAAGGCTCAATAAATGACGAAGGCGATCGGCCTTTTTTTACTGCTGGCCATGGCGATCCAGATCATCCGGCCGCTCGGTCTGCCGGGCCTGAAGAAAAGAGGCGATTGCTGGAAGATCGCGGTTGCCGCCTTTGTCATCTGGTCGGCGACGCTGCTTCTGCGTCCGTAACGAAAAAGCCGCCCCAGAGGGCGGCTTTTGTTTGACTAAATGCCTGCCGGTGAGGGCCTCAGGCTGCCTTTTCGAGTTCCTGCTTCCAGTTACCCTTGGCGGCGAGGCTGTTCATCGCGGCGCGGTGCGTGAAGGCGCGCTGGCCGGCGGCGACATTTTCCTGCTTGCCGCCCCAGGTCTTGAGGGCCGTATCCTGAAGCGCGCGGCCGTAGGAATAGGTCAGTGACCAGGGCAGGTCGTAGCCGGCATTCATGGCGGAAAGATGCGCGGTTGCCTCTTCGGAGGACTGGCCGCCGGAAAGGAAGGCAATGCCCGGAACGGCTGACGGCACGGTCGCCTTCAGAACCTTCACGGTCTTTTCCGCCACTTCCTCGACCGAAGCCTTGCGGGCATTCTTGCCGTCGATAATCATGTTCGGTTTGAGGATCATGCCTTCAAGGTTCACGCGGGCGTCGAACAGATCCGCGAAAACGGTCTGGAGAACCCATTGCGTGACTTCCGCACAGCGGTCGATGTCATGCGTGCCCGGTTCGCCGTCCATCAGCACTTCGGGTTCCACGATCGGCACGATATCCGCCTGCTGGCAGAGAGCGGCGTAACGGGCGAGCGACTGGGAGTTTGCCTTGATAGAACCCCAGCTCGGACGCTGTTCACCGATGGTGATGACGCCGCGCCACTTGGCGAAGCGGGCACCGGCGTCATGATATTTGCGCAGGCGCTCGTAAAGACCGTCGAGGCCTTCGGTGATGAATTCGTGCGGGTGGAAAGCCATCGGCTTCGCGCCGATATCCACCTTGATGCCGGGCAGGCTGCCGGCCGCCTTGATGATATCAACGAAAGGCGTGCCATCGGCTGCCTTCTGGAACAGGGTCTCTTCATAAAGGATGACGCCGGAGATGTATTTCTTCATGGCGTCGTCGGAGCGGAACAGCATTTCGCGGTAGTCGCGACGGGCGGTCTCGGTGGACTCCAGATTGATGCTGTCGAAACGCTTCTTGATCGTTCCTGTGGATTCGTCGGCTGCGAGCAGGCCCTTGCCGTCGGCAACCATTTTGATGGCGATGTCTTCGAGACGTTCGGTCATTTGCTATTCTCCCAAGGCACAATAAATTTCCGATAACAGAAGTTCCAGGGCAGGGAAATGGCACGCTAACTCATTGAAACGATTGAAATCATTTCAATCGTTTGAAACTTTTCCTCAAGGTGCCGCTTACCAAAAGACAAGGCCGGACAAGCATGGCTTGTCCGGCCTTGTGTCAGGCAAGTCGGGTAAGTTTACTTGGCGGCGGTCAGGATGGCAACGCCCGGCAATTCCTTGCCTTCCATCCATTCGAGGAAGGCGCCGCCTGCCGTCGAGATGTAGGTGAAATCGTCCGAAACGCCGGCATGGTTGAGTGCGGCCACGGTATCACCGCCGCCGGCGACGGAGACGAGCTTGCCGGCCTTCGTGCATTCCGCTGCGTGTTTTGCAGCAGCCACAGTCGCCGCGTCGAAGGGCTCGATTTCGAAAGCGCCGAGCGGGCCGTTCCAGACCAGCGTTTCCGCGCGGGAAATCCAGGCCTTGATGCTTTCAACCGATTTCGGGCCGACGTCGAGAACCATGGCGTCGGCGGGAATGGCGTTGATATCGACGGTTTCATTGGCCGCACCGGCCTTGAATTCGCGGGCGACCACGCCGTCTTCCGGCAGAACAATCGCACAGCCGGATGTCGCGGCCTCGATCATGATCTGCTTTGCGGTCTCGGCAAGATCGTGTTCGCAGAGCGATTTGCCGACTTGTGCGCCGCGTGCGGCAAGGAAGGTGTTGGCCATGCCGCCGCCGATGACGAGGGCATCGACCTTCTTGACGAGGTTCATCAAGAGATCGATCTTGCTCGAAACCTTGGCGCCGCCGACGATGGCGACCACCGGACGGACCGGCTGGCCGAGGCCCTTTTCCAGCGCCTCAAGCTCGGCCTGCATGGTGCGGCCGGCATAGGCGGGCAGGTGGCGCGCAAGACCTTCGGTGGAGGCGTGGGCGCGGTGGGCGGCGGAGAAAGCGTCATTCACATAGATATCGCCGTTGGCCGCCAGAGCCTCGACGAAGGCGGGATCGTTCTTTTCTTCGCCCTTGTGGAAGCGGGTGTTTTCCAGAAGCAGGATATCGCCGTCGTTCAGTTTCGCGACGGCATCCGCCGCAGGCGCACCGACGCAGTCGGTCGCGAAGGAAACGGCGTGATCCAGCACTTCCTCGACGGCGGGCACGATCTGGGAAAGCGACATGTCGGCGACCGGTTCGCCCTTCGGGCGGCCGAAATGTGCGAGCAGGATGACTTTCGCGCCCTTTGAGGACAATTCCAGAATGGTCGGCGCAACACGTTCGATACGGGTTGCGTCCGTCACCTTGCCATCCGCGACCGGCACGTTGAGATCAACGCGAACGAGAACGCGCTTTCCGGCAATGTCGTTGAGGTTGTCGAGGGTCTTGAAAGCGGGCATAGGTCGATCCTGATTTGTTGCGAGTTCGGCACGGACCATACTATGCCTGATTGACGACGCAAGCCGGTCAGGCCTCATTTTCTCTCACTGTATTGGCCGGGGCGGGGGCGCTTTCTTCAACGCCGGCGAGGCGTGGCTGACGCTTCTGCGCCAGATAATCTCGCACACGGTTGAGGATTTCCGAAAAGCTGATGAATATCGGCAGGCTGGTGGCCGGCTCCACCGGTTCGAGCGAGATTCCGACGCCGGTGATTTCCTCATGCTCGTCCAGTGTGCGGACGATCAGGACGATGGAGCCGAGGCGCACACGGTCGGCATAATCGGCCTTTCCGGCAAGGCGCGCCTCGATGAGTTCGGCGACGCTCATCGCCTGTTCGGCGGGCGAAAGCAGGTCGGGGCCATAGGCCGCGTCCAGTTCCTTCGCCGGGCGGGCGGGTGAGATCGCGAAGGTGCCGAAGAAATCGGCGTCGTCATCGGCAACCGGCAGGGCGCTGGCGAACAGCCGGTCGATCAGGCGGGAATAGCCCGGTGCGATGAAGAGATAGACGAGATCGTTTTCACGCAGCCGCCCGGCATATTGGTAGCGGATCGACTTGCCGTCACGCACCACCAGCGAGGGCATGGCCCAGCGGGGAATACGTTCACCCTGCATGATGGCGCTGCCCTTGGCGACCCGGTAGGAAATCAGTTCATGATTGGCGGTGCCGGGAAGGTCCACCTCGAGCTTGTCCACCTCGCCCATGCGCGGCGGCACGATCAGCCCGAGCCTTGTTGCCACAGGCTTGATGGTCCAGCCCTGCACAAGCAGTGAGACCAGAACGATGATGAAGGCGGCGTTGAAATAGATCTGCGCATTATCAAGCCCGCCGAGAATGGGCATGATGGCCAGCAGGATGGAGACCGCGCCACGCAGGCCCACCCACGCCACGAAGGATGTTTCCTGCTGGGTATAGTTGAAGGGCATGAGGCTCAGCCATACCGCGAGCGGGCGGGCGACGAAAATCAGGAACAGCGCAAGCAGGACGGCGGGAATGGCGATTGCCGGAAATTGCGACGGCGTGGCGAGCAGGCCGAGCATCAGGAACATGATGATCTGGGCAAGCCAGGTCAGCCCTTCGTGGAAGCGGCGGATGGTTTCCTTGGCGAAAATCCTGCGGTTGCCGGCAACGATGCCCGCCACATAGACCGCCAGAAAACCGCTGCCGCCAAGTGTGCCGGTGAAAGAGAAGACGAGCAGCGCCAGCGCCAGCACGAATATCGGGGCAAGCCCGCGGTCGGCGGCGAAACGGTTGACGACGGTGGCGATCATGACGCCGCCAAGCAGGCCGAAAATCAGGCCGAGGCCCATTTCTTCGACGAAGAGCAGTAGGAAACCGCTATCGATACCGGCCAGCCCCTGACCCTTGGCAATGATCTCGACCAGCGCGACGGTGAGGAAGATGGCCATCGGATCGTTGGTGCCGGACTCGACCTCCAGCGTCGAGCGGACCTGATCGCGGATATGAATGCCGCCGATGCGCAGCAGGAAAAAGACGGCCGCCGCATCCGTGGAGGCGACGATGGCGCCGAGCAGCAACCCCTCCAGCCACGAGAGCCCGAGCAGCAGGGCGGCTGCACCCGCGAAGAACACGGAGGTCAGGATGACGCCGCCGGTGGCGAGCGCCACGGCAGGTGCTGCCGAAAGCCGGAAGGATTGTATCGACGTGCCGAAACCGGAATCGAAAAGGATGACGGCGAGCACGAGCGAGCCGAGCATATAAGCGAGCGGATTATTGGTGAACTCGATGCCAAGGCCATCCACCCCCGCCGCCAGGCCGATAACAAGGAAAAGCAGCAGGAGGGGCGCGCCGAAGCGGAAGGCGATGAGGCTCGAAAAGGCTGCGACGAGAACGAGAACAGTTGCCACCAGCAACAGAAGATAAAATGATTCCACGTCCATCGCCTCATTCAAACCGCGTTGACCGCTGCAATGAATGCTCTGCGCGTCTGCAGTCAATGCGCCACGGGTTGCGGTCTGTCAGCGCTGTTTCGGGTGGCGTTGAAAGGCGACGCAAGGCGGGTGTATCGAATGATACGGCAGGGCCGAAGTGCATTGCGCACGACCGTTATCCCTGTGTCTCTTGTCCGTCTCAAAGTGGACCAGACAAAGGCAGGAAATGGGAATTTTTTCGGCTCGCGGGCGAAAAAATGGATGGCAAGGAGAGCGGCAGATACCCCCGCAGAAACAATTCATCTTCCGGCGTCTCAACGTAACATAGAGACAATGCAGCTGCGTTAGTTCTCTCGTCCGAATTGCTTTTCAACATTACCGGAGCGATCGGATGAAGCGGATAAATATTACTGGACTTATTATAGTATTGGCGGCGGGCTCGATTGTTTCGGGCTGCTCGAGCACGGAACAGACGGCTGAAAACATGGCCGCGCAACGCGAGCGCTGCCGCTCCTTTGGTTACCCCGAAGGCTCGCGGGATGCTGCCGACTGCATGATGAAGCTTTCCATGCAGCAAAGCGAGTTGAGGCAGCAGACTTTCGATACGATCTGGAGCAATGCCGGCTCGCGGGACCCAATCATCATCAACAACAGAAGGTGACGGTTGCGCGCCGGCGCTGGCAGCGGGTTGGCCCCTCTTGCCCAACGATGGTTTCGATCCGAAGCGCCCCGCCTTGCTTCCGGATCGATGCCGACGGGTTTCCTCGTTCCCGTCGGCATTTTTACAAATAAAAAGCCGGCAGGATTGCTCCTGCCGGCTTTTTGATCGAACTGAGTTCCGCTTAGATGGTCTTCGCGAATGCGACGGCCGTGTCCGACATGCGGTTGGAGAAGCCCCACTCGTTGTCGTACCAGGACAGAACGCGCACGAACTTGCCTTCCATGACTTTCGTCTGGTCGATCGCGAAGATCGAGGAATGGCTGTCATGGTTGAAGTCGCGGGACACCAGCGGCTCTTCGGTGTAGCCGAGGATACCCTTCAGCTTGCCATTGGCGGCGGACTTGATCGCTTCGTTGATTTCCTCAACCGTCGTGTCGCGCTTGGCGATGAACTTGAAGTCGACGACCGAAACGTTCGGGGTAGGAACGCGGATCGACGTGCCGTCCAGCTTGCCTTTGAGGTGCGGCAGAACGAGGCCAACGGCCTTGGCTGCACCCGTCGAGGTCGGGATCATGGACAGGGCTGCGGCGCGGGCGCGGTACAGATCCTTGTGCATGGTGTCGAGCGTCGGCTGGTCGCCGGTGTAGGAGTGGATCGTCGTCATGAAGCCATGATCGATGCCAACGACGTCATCAAGAACCTTAACGACCGGCACGAGGCAATTGGTGGTGCAGGACGCGTTGGAAATGACCAGATGGTCCTTCGTCAGCTGGTCGTCGTTCACGCCGAAGACGACGGTGAGGTCTGCGCCGTCAGCCGGTGCCGAAACGATGACGCGCTTGGCGCCTGCCGTCAGGTGAGCAGCGGCCTTGTCGCGGGCGGTGAAGATGCCGGTGCATTCGAGCGCGATATCGACGCCGAGTTCCTTGTGCGGCAGCGTTGCCGGATCGCGAACGGCCGTCACCTTGATCGGCTTGCCGCCGCCAACGATGATCGTGTCGCCTTCGACCTTTACGTCGGCAGGGAACTTGCCGTGGATCGAATCGTAGCGAAGCAGATGGGCGTTGGTTTCAACCGGGCCGAGGTCGTTGATGGCAACAACTTCGATATCGGTACGGCCGGATTCGACGATGGCGCGCAGGACGTTGCGGCCGATGCGGCCGAAGCCGTTAATGGCAACTTTTACAGTCATTTACAGTCTCCCGAACAAGATATGTGCTTGGTCTTTGCGGAAATGTGAGGGCTTGGGAAGCCCTCACGCAAGTTTTGCCTCGACTGCGGCGACGACGGCTTCCGCCGTGATGCCGAAGTGCTTGAAGAGATCCTTCGCCGGGGCAGATGCTCCGAAGGAATGCATGCCGACGAAAGCGCCATCGTTACCGATGAAATAGTCCCAGCCCTGACGAATGGCGGCTTCGACCGCGATTTTGACCGGAGCCTTGCCGATGATGGCGTTGCGATAGGTTTCCGGCTGTTCCTTGAAGAGCTCGAAGCAGGGAACGGAAACGACGCGGACGGAAACGCCGTTGTCCTTCAGCGTTGCAGCGGCCTTGAGCGCCACTTCGACTTCCGAACCGGATGCGAAGATCGAAACCTTGGCGTCGCTGGCGGATACGAGTTCGTAAGCGCCGTAAGCGGAAAGGTTCTTCTCTTCATATTCCTTGCGCGAGGGTGCAAGGTTCTGGCGGGTGAGTGCCAGGGCAGACGGACGATGCTTCTGCTCAAGCGCCAGCTGCCAGCATTCCGCCGTCTCGGTTTCATCCGCCGGGCGGAAAAGGAGGAGGTTCGGAATGGCGCGCAGCGCTGCAATCTGCTCCACCGGCTGGTGGGTCGGGCCGTCTTCGCCGACGCCGATGGAATCATGCGTCAGAACGTGGACGACGCGGATGCCCATGAGCGCGGCAAGGCGGATCGACGGACGGCAATAGTCCGAGAAGATCAGGAAGCCGCCGGCGTAGGGTATGAGACCGCCATGGAGCGCGATGCCGTTCATCGCGGCCGCCATGCCGTGCTCGCGGATGCCGTAATGCAGATAACGGCCGGAGAAATCCGTCGGGGTGATGGACTTCATCTGGCTGGTCTTGGTGTTGTTGGACGGCGTCAGGTCAGCCGAGCCGCCGACCATTTCCGGCAGGATGCCGTTGATGACTTCGAGCGAGTCTTCAGAAGCCTTGCGGGTGGCGACGGTCGGGTTGTTCTCGATGATCTTCTTCTTGAAGGCATCGATCGAGCTGTCGAAGTTACCGGGCAGATCGCCGGCGAAGCGGCGCTTGAACTCGGCCTTCTTGCCGGCTTCGGTCGCTTCGAGACGGGCTTCCCAGTCCTGGCGGGTCTTGGTGGAGCGCAGGCCTGCGAGACGCCATGCATCGAGCACGTCTTCCGGAATGACGAAAGCTTCGGCTTCCCAGTTGAGGCTCTTGCGGGCTGCTGCGATTTCTTCGGCGCCGAGCGGGTTGCCGTGCACCTTGTGGGTGCCCTGCTTGTTGGGCGCGCCGAAACCGATGACGGTCTTGCAGGCGATGAAGGTCGGGCGGTCGGATTTCTGCGCGGCCTCGATGGCAGCTGCAATCGCATCCGGATCATGGCCATCGACGCGGATGGTGTTCCAATGAACGGCATTGAAGCGGGCGATCTGGTCGGTGCTGTCGGAGAGGCCAACTTCACCGTCGATGGTGATGTTGTTGTCATCCCAGAACAGAACGAGCTTGTTGAGCTTCAGGTGGCCGGCAAGCGCGATGGCTTCGTGGCTGATGCCTTCCATGAGGCAGCCGTCGCCGCACAGCACATAGGTGAAGTGGCTCTGCAGGTCGGAGCCGAATTCCTCTTCCAGCTTGCGTTCGGCAATAGCCATGCCGACGGCGTTGGCGATGCCCTGGCCGAGCGGGCCGGTGGTCGTTTCGATGCCGGTCGCATGGCCATATTCGGGATGGCCGGCGGTCTTGGAGCCGAACTGACGGAAACGCTTGATCTCGTCGATCGTCATGTCCTCGTAGCCCGTCAGATAGAGCAGCGAGTAAAGCAGCATCGAACCATGGCCTGCCGACAGCACGAAGCGGTCGCGGTCAGCCCAGAGCGGCGCCTTGGGATCGAATTTCAGGTAACGGGTGAAAAGAACGGTGGCGACATCAGCGGCGCCCATCGGCAGACCGGGGTGGCCTGAATTGGCCTTCTCCACTGCATCCATGGCAAGAAAGCGGATCGCGTTTGCCATCCGGTTGTGTTTGTCGCGAGAAATCATGGCTTTTCCGTCTGTTTCCGGGTGAAAGGAGATAGTTTTACGCAACTATCCAAAAAGCGGGTTGATCCATAGCAGGTGAGGCAGGCAAGTCAATAAATCCACGGGCGTTTGCGGTTCCCTTAGGGAGAAAAAATCGTTTAGAAAATCGGGTGTCCTGACAAAATCCGTGCGATATGTGTCGCCGCCTCTTCGTTCATCCACAGAGCAAAACGCCTCAATGCACTGGTTTGATTGACGGGATGGTAAATCGGGTAATAACCTCGTGATTGTTGAAAAGGCCTGAAACCGGACGATTCGGCCGGTGGCGTGCAAGTTGGAAAAAACGATGTCGGCTGAGAAGACCGTACAATCTGCGCTGACGGAGCTGAATGCTGCCATCACAAATCTCGAAAATGCCATCGATATGCGTATCGAACGGCAAAGGGAGACGGGCGAGATCGATAATGAGGTCAAGCGGGTCCATGTCGACCGCGCAAGGCTCGCACATGAGCTAGATCAGGCCGAATTTCGCGCCAATCGTCTTGAAGAAGTCAACCGCGAGGTTTCCCGCCGGCTGGTAACGGCCATGGAGACGATCCGCGCGGTGCTGGATCGATAGGAGCGGGTTCATGGCGCAAGTCACAGTTATGATCGACGGCAAGGCCTATCGCATGGCGTGCGAGGCAGGGCAGGAAGACCATCTGACTGATCTCGCAACCAGGTTCGACCGGTATGTCGGGCACCTCAAGAGCCAGTTCGGTGAAATAGGCGACCTTCGCCTGACCGTCATGGCCGGCATCATGGTGATGGACGAGCTTTCCGAACTCAACCGCAAGATCGAGAAGCTGGAAGGAGAGGTCGCATCCCTTTCCCGCAACCGTGACGGCATGGCCGAGCACAGGGCGAAATCGGATGAAGTGGTGGCGCTCGCCATCGGCGATCTGGCCGACCGGTTGAACGGCATTACCGAAAAACTGCTGGCGCGGCCGAAGCCCGCGGCGCATTGACTGCGCAAAGAGTTCTGAGGCGGCAAAATTTCGCTCGGTGCCCTCTGGTGGTTTCCCCCGATCCGTCCTATATCTTGGAAGCGTTCTGCGCTTCCCGACAGGAACCACAATCCCTGGGGCCATACTCGATCCAAAGGGAGCTGTCCCTGGCCAGTCCCGTGGGACTGGACACACGGCGCCCACCTACTTTTGTAGGCACCCAGGATCGTAAATCTCCATCGGTCGCCGTGGATCGCGCTTGAAGTTTCGGATCAACCCCGATGCTTCACCATATCCTTGATATATTCGACAGTGATTTTTCATAACTGCCGGACGCGGCTTTTTTATATTGCCGTCATTGCAATGGCGGAACAATTCCCTATTATTCGGATTGGTATGTCTGTCATGCCCTTTAAAAAAGGGCGCTGCGGCCAAAACCGCGACGTGCCGTTCAACAGCCCAAAGAGCTAAACTTGTTTACTGAAATTATGATCGTGGTCCTGCTCACCGTATTGAACGGTGTGCTTGCCATGTCCGAGCTTGCCGTTGTCTCCTCCAGACCGGCGAGGCTCAAGGTGCTTGCCGCGCAAGGCAGCAAGGGCGCCACCATGGCGCTCGGCCTTTCCGAAAATCCCGGACGCTTTCTTTCCACAGTGCAGATCGGCATCACGCTGGTCGGCGTCCTTTCCGGCGCTTTTTCCGGTGCCACGCTCGGTGCCCGCTTTACGGCGTGGCTTCTGGAACAGGGTGTTCCCGACCGTGCCGCCGATGCGCTTGGCGTCGGCTCGGTGGTCGTCGCCATTACCTATCTGTCGCTGATCGTCGGCGAACTTGTGCCCAAGCAGATTGCGCTGCGCGATCCCGAAAAGGTCGCTGCCCGCGTCGCACCCACCATGATGCTGCTGTCCAAGGTCGGCGCGCCGCTGGTATGGCTGCTCGACAAGTCGGGCAAGACGGTTCTTGCCCTTCTCGGCCACAGCGGCGAGTCCAACGCATCGGTCACCGATGATGAAATCCGCACGGTTCTGGCCGAAGCCCATAGCGCCGGTGTGATCGAGACCGAGGAATCGGCGATGATCACCAGCGTCATGCGCCTTGCCGACCGCAATGCGCGTGGCCTGATGACGCCGCGTCGTGATGTCGAAGTGGTCGATATCGAAGACAGCGCCGAGGAAATCCGAGAGCAGCTTCGCCAGACGCAGCGTTCGCGCCTTCCGGTACGCAACGGCGCTTCGGATGAAATTCTCGGCGTGCTTTTCGCCAAGGATGCCTTCGATGCGCTGGCCTCCGGCAAGGAGCTCAACATTCGCGAGCTTCTGCGCGAAGTTCCTGTCGTGTCGGATCTGACGAGCGCTGTGGACGTCATCCAGTCGCTGCGTCGCTCCACCGTACACATGGTACTGGTCTACGACGAATATGGCCATTTCGAAGGTATCGTCAGCTCTGGCGACGTTCTGGAGGCCATCACCGGCGCCTTCCAGGAAGATAATGACGAGGAGCCGGCCATAGTCGAGCGCGAGGACGGTTCGTTCCTCGTCGCCGGCTGGATGCCCGCCGATGAGTTCGCTTATCGCATGGGCTTCAAGATCGACGAGGATGCCGAGTTCGAAACCGTTGCCGGTCTGGTTCTGGACGAGTTCCGTCGCCTGCCGGAACTGGGCGAACATGTGACCCGCAACGGCTGGCGTTTTGAAGTCATCGACCTCGACGGCCACCGCATCGACAAGGTTCTCGTGAGCCGGGCTGCCTGATGCCCGGCGATGTTGCCGAAAAAGCGAAGCTGCGCGGCGAAAGGCTCGCCGCGCGCGATGCGCTGACGCTGACGGAGCGGCAGCAGAAGAGCCAGTCTATAACGGCCCATGGCGCCTCCGACATTGCCTTTGCGCGTGGCACCGTGATTTCCGGCTTCATGCCTATCCGCTCCGAGGCCGATACACGGCCGCTGATGGAAGCATTGCGGACAAGGGGCGGGCGTCTCGTTCTTCCCGTTGTGCTGGATCGTGAAACCATCGTCTTCCGTCGCTTCGAGGCGGATACGCCGCTGGTGAAGACCGGCTTCGGCACGACTGGCCCGGGCGAGGATGCGGAGGTTGTCGATCCGGATATTCTGCTCGTGCCTCTCTCGGTCTTCGATGGGCGCGGGCAGCGGGTCGGTTATGGCGCGGGCCATTATGACCGCGCCATTGCGCGGTTACACGCGATGGGCAAACAGCCAGTTCTCATCGGCGTCGCCTTTGATTGTCAGGAAGTGCCATTCGTACCGGCGGAGCCGCATGATATGTCGCTTCACGCCATTCTGACGGAAAGCGGCCTGCGCTGGTTTTCCGCTCCGTTGTCGATCTCCGATAGTGGGCAAAAGGCGCTTTAGCACTTTTTAAAAGATGGATTACCCGCTAGAGGGGACGAAATATAGAAACATGCGCAAGATCGGGGCGGGTGAATGAGGCTTCTTTTTCTCGGAGATATGGTTGGCAAGACCGGACGCACTGCTGTCTGGGAACGATTGCCGGGGCTGATTTCCGATCTGAAGCTCGATTTTGTGATCGTCAACGGTGAAAACGCCGCCGGCGGCTTCGGCATCACCGAAGATATCTATCTCGAGACCATCAATGCCGGCGCCGATGTTGTCACGACCGGCAACCATGTCTGGGACCAGAAGGAAGCGGTTTCCTTCTGCGAGCGCCACGACCAGTTCCTGCGGCCCGCCAATTATCCTGACGGTACGCCGGGCAAGGGCTCGGGCCTTTTTTATGCCCGCAACGGCGCACGCATATTGGTCGCCAACATCATGGGGCGGGTCTTCATGCATCCGGAACTGGACGATCCCTTCAAGTCTGCGGAAAACATTCTTGCCGCCTGCCCGCTGAAGGAACAGGCCGACGCCATCATCTTCGATTTCCATGCGGAAGCGACGAGTGAAAAACAGTGTTTCGGCCATTTTGTGGATGGCCGCGCGAGCTTCGTTGTCGGCACCCACACCCATGTCCCGACGGCGGATGCGCAGATCCTTAATGGCGGCACGGCCTATATGTCGGATGCCGGCATGTGCGGCGATTATGACAGTTCGCTTGGAATGGAAAAGGAAGAGCCGATCAACCGCTTCATTTCCAAGATGCCGAAGGGCCGTTTTGAGGCTGCCAGCGGACCGGCGACGATCTGCGGCGTCGGCGTCGAAATCTCCGACCGCACCGGGCTTGCAGAAAAGATCGCGCCGCTGCGCATCGGTCCCCGGCTCTCGGAAACCCTGCCGTCCTTCTGGGCGTAATCTCTCCCTGAAGCGTTCACAATGACGAGAGTGTGAGCCTTCCGGCACTCTTGTAACTGGACGCTCCGCAAAACCTGCCCCATCCTCCCAACCTTCGCAAGTTCAGGGAGTGGCATGATGCTGCGCGTGCTAATGCTTGCAATATCGGGGCTGATCGCCTCATCGGGAGCGGCCTTCTCCCAGACGGAAAGCCGCCCGCCCGTCAGTCAATGCCAGGCGATCGCCAGCAAAATTCCCGGCGTCATGTTTGCGAGCTTCAGTCCGCCGAGTGTTCAGCTGGCTCAGGCGGCGGCGAAGGAAGAGGTGAAGATCAGCTTCATCGGCCATTCCACCTATCTGATCGAAAGCCCAGGCGGGGTAACGATCGCCACGGACTATAACGGCGTCTATCGCCCGCCGGTCGTGCCAACGGTAGTAACGATGAACCGGGCGCATTCGACCCACTTCACCCTTAGTCCGGACCCTGCCATTCAATATGTGCTGCATGGCTGGAGCGATACGCCGGGAGAAAAGGCCGAACACAAGGTTCTGGTAGGCGATGTCTATATTCGCAATGTCGCAACCGATATCCGCAACCGCTGGGGCGATTACGAATCCTTTCAGGAAAACGGCAATTCCATCTTCATCTTCGAAGTTGCGGGCCTGTGCATCGGTCATCTCGGCCATCTGCATCATGAGTTGACGGATACGCATTATGCAGAGATCGGCCGTCTGGATGTGCTGATGGTGCCGGTGGATGGCGGCTTGACCATGGGCGCTGACAGCATGAGCCGGGTGGTCAAGCGCCTGCGCTCGGCGCTGATCCTGCCGATGCACCGCACCGGCCCGCCGCTGGAGCAGTTTCTGACAATGTTTGGCGAAAGTTTTCGCATTGCCTATGCGACCGACCCGGTGATCCGGGTTTCGATGAGAAATCTTCCCCGCCAGCCGCAGATACTCGTGCCGAAAGGCATGTAACATGGCGGTGGGCGAGGAAAGGCCATAGGAGATGTTGATCAGGCAAAGTTGAGATGCTGGCGAACGCCTACATCTGGCGTCTTGTCATCCGACATGTTCGCCTTGGCGATTTCCCAGCCGAATTTAAGCGTGCTGTCCGTCGAAGCCCAGATATCGGCATCGTCGACATGCAACGCCAGCATTGTCAGCTGTGGATCGCTCTTGCCATGTTCATACCAGGCGGCCGTGACGGAATTCCAATATTCCTCGATCTTGGTTTTGTCGTCGCGCACTTCAAGAATGCCTGAAAGGCAGGCATGGTAGTCATGGTCCTTCCCCACGACGCAGAAATGCGCCCGGGAACCGGATTTCAGCGACTTCACCAGATCGGTGTCTTTTTTGGAGAAGAACCAGATCGTGTTGGTCTTGGGATCAGCGTGAGGCGCCATGGGCTGCATGTGATTATGCAGGCCTTCAAGACCGAGCATGCCGGCGTGGACGGAGTTGATCTCGTCCCAGAGCTGACGGGCCGGGGCTTCTCTTGCTTCAGTCAGGCTGACCATTTGTTTTCTCCTTCCGGTCTGATGCTGCGATGGAGAGAAATCATGTGCCCTTCCGTCGCGTTCATGATCAGAACGAAGAGCGGATAAATCAGTTCCTTCTGTTGTTGCGGCAAGAGAAAGCGCTTGCGGGGTTGAACGGCGGGCGTATCGCACTTATAAGGCCCGCAATCTCCAAATTAAGACAATCAGGTTTTCCATGGCTGGTCATTCACAGTTCAAGAACATCATGCACCGCAAGGGCAAGCAGGACTCCGTACGGTCCAAAATGTTTTCCAAGCTTGCGCGTGAAATCACCGTTGCGGCAAAGGCGGGCATGCCCGACCCGAACATGAACGCGCGCCTGCGTCTGGCGATCCAGAACGCCAAGGCCCAGTCCATGCCGAAGGACAATATTGAGCGCGCCATCAAAAAAGCTTCCGGTGCAGACAGCGAAAACTACGATGAGGTCCGTTACGAGGGTTACGGCCCGGGTGGCGTCGCCGTCGTCGTCGAGGCCCTGACCGACAACCGCAACCGCACCGCCTCAAACGTACGCTCCATCTTCACCAAGGCTGGTGGTGCACTCGGCGAAACCGGCTCGGTCTCCTTCTCCTTCGACCGCGTAGGCGAAATCACCTACAAGGCGGAAGTGGGCGACGCCGACAAGGTCATGGAAGCGGCCATCGAAGCGGGCGCTGACGATGTCGAATCTTCCGAAGACGGCCACACCATCATCTGCGGTTTCGAAGCGATGAACGAGGTTTCCAAGGCGCTGGAAGGCGTGCTAGGCGAAGCCGAAAGCGTCAAGGCCATCTGGAAGCCGCAGAATACGGTGCCGGTGGATGAAGAAAAGGCGCAGTCGCTGATGAAGCTCATCGACAATCTCGAAGACGATGACGACGTGCAGAGCGTCTATTCCAACTTCGAGGTTTCCGAAGAAATTCTCGCCAAGCTTTCCGCCTGACGTTTCATGTTTCAAAAAAGCCCCGGCAGCGATCCGCTCCGGGGCCTTTTGTTTACGCGGCCTTCTTTATGGAGGTTCGCACATCGGCAAAAATCTCGACCGACCGCAACCGCTTTTCGATGTCATGGATCGGCATCGAGACAATCAGCTCATCCGCCTGCGTTTCCGCCAGGAAGCCATCGAGATGGCGTTCGATCGTCTCAGGCGAACCGACGGCGGCGAAACGCAGCGTGTGTTCGACAGAGAAACGCTCCATCTCGTTCCAGTAATCGTCCATGCTGTGCACCGGTTTCGGAAACTGCGTGCGCACATTGCGGCGCAGGTTGACAAATTGCTGCTGCGACGAGGTGAAGAGATGCTGCGCCTCCTCGTCCGTATCTGCGCCGACACCCATTACACCCACCATCACATAGGGCTTGTCCAGCACTTCAGAAGGCTGGAACCGCTCGCGATAAATATGGATCGCTTCCATCAGCATATCGGGCGCGAAATGCGAAGCGAAGGAATAGGGCAGGCCAAGCGCTGCGGCGAGATGCGCGCTGTAGGTGCTGGAGCCGAGCAGCCAGAGCGGCACGTTGGAATTCATGCCCGGTACGGCAAGGATTGCTTGATCCGGCTGCGGCGGACCAAGATAACGCTGGAGTTCGACGATATCGTGCGGGAAGTTTTCCGCGCCGGCATCGAGATTGCGGCGCAGGGCTCGCGCTGTGCGCATATCAGTTCCCGGAGCGCGGCCTAGACCGAGATCAACGCGGCCGGGAAGGAGCGCTGCAAGCGTGCCGAACTGCTCGGCGATAACGAGCGGGGAATGGTTGGGCAACATGATGCCGCCCGAACCGACGCGAATATGTTTCGTGGCCGCGCCCACATGGGCGATGACGAGCGACGTTGCCGCGCTGGCAATGCCGGGCATGCCGTGGTGTTCCGCCAGCCAGATGCGGTTATAGCCGTGTTCTTCGGCCTTGATCGCCATTCGGCGGGAATTTTCGAGCGCCTCACTGACGCTCTCGCCTTCGCCGATCGGCGAAAGGTCGAGAATGGAAAAAGGTATCATCCGACGCTCCTGCGAAATTTAAATCTTTGCTGCGGATGTAAGGCGCGTGTCCCGATTTACCAGTGAAGTCGCGCAGAATTGAAGGATGGTTCAAAAAAATTGGGGCCTCCGAAGAGGCCCCGGTATTTCGCCGGCTGGCCTGTCTCAACCCACCCGCCTGAATTGCCTGTCCTCGCGATGCCCCGCGGCCTCGTTCTCCGGAGCCAATACGAACTGTCCGAGCCTGCCGTCCATTTCACCCGCTTCGGAAGCGAGATTGTGAATGGCGGCCGTCGTCTCTTCCACCATGGCGGCGTTCTGCTGGGTCATGGTGTCGAGGCTGGAGACGGTACTGTTGATTTCCGAAAGCGTGTGCGCCTCCTCGCGGGTAGACTCCATGATCTCTTCGATACGCGTGCTGATGGTCTGCACGTGTTTGCCGATGCCGGTCAGCGAAGCACCTGCCTTTTCCACCAGCACCACGCCCGAGGATACCTCGTCGGTGGAGCGCTTCAGCAGGCTGGTGATTTCCTTTGCGGCGGCGGCCGAGCGCTGCGCCAGTTCGCGCACTTCCTGGGCCACGACCGCAAAACCCTTGCCTGCGTCGCCTGCTCGCGCCGCCTCCACGCCGGCATTCAGCGCCAGAAGGTTGGTCTGGAAGGCGATTTCGTCGATGACGCCGATGATCTGGTTGATCTGGCGTGATGAGGTCTGGATCGCCTCCATGGCGGCGATTGTCTGCTCCATGACGCGGCTGGATGCCGTTGCCTCCGTGCTGGCGTCGCGGGCGATCCGCGTTGCCTGTTCGGCGCGTTCGATCTGGTCGCGGACGGCTTCGGTGATCGCCTTGATGGCGCTTGCCGTTTCGGTGATGGAGGCTGCCTGCCGTTCGGTACGTTCGGCGAGCTGGTCGGCCCCCACCCGCATTTCCTCGGAACCGCCACGAATGGCAGCGGAATTGCCGCCGATGGCCTGCATGGTTTCGCTGAGCCGGGCAAGCGCCGTGTTGAAATTATGGCGCAGGCTTTCGAGATCGTCGGGGAAAGCGGTCTCGATACGATAGGCGAGGTTGCCATTCGCCAGCCGGTCGAGCCCCTCATCCAGAGATTGCACGACCATTTGCAGGGTGCCTGCCTCGGCCTCCCGTTCCGCAAGATGCGCGCGCCGGGCTGTTTCGGCTTCTTCCCGTGTGCGTGATGCGGTCTCTTCCATGTCCCGCTGCAGGATAAGTTTTTCACGGAAACTGCCGAGCGCACGCGCCATGCGGCCGATCTCGTCCTTTCGATCCTGATTGCCGATTTCCGCATCGAGACGGCCTGCGGCCACTTCGCCGGTCAGTCCGGCAAGCTTTTCCAGCGGGGCGAAGAGACGCCGCGCGAAAAAGGCCGTCGCTGCACACATGGCGGCCAGAACGCAAAGGCCGATCACGGCAAGCGTGCCGGCAATCGAGATGGAGCCAGCGTTCAACTCGCTGCGCAGCATGCTTTCCACCGCGAGATATTTTTCGTCGGCGAAAGAGAAGGGGCGGGCATAGGCATTGGCTTCGCCATCCGCGCGGTCGATCTTGGCAATGGTCATGCCCGCCGCGTTCAGGGCCTCGCCGTGGAAATCGTAGATGGCTGGGTCAAGGCTGACCAGCCTGTCGCCCTCAACACCGATAACCTTGCCATCGGCTGATATGATTGCGGATTGTTCCGAACTGCCCGCCGCGATGCCTTTCGTCAGAATCTGGCTGAAAACGCCTTCCTTGACCTGGAAGAGGACGATGCCCTTGAACGCGCCGAATTTGACAACCGGAACGCCGAAATAAATACCAGCCTCTTTCGTAGCCGCATCGATCCGCAGGCCGGAGAAACTGGTCTGCGCCACGTCGTTGACCGCCTTTTCGGCGTTCGCCGCGCCGCGCGCGAAGGCCGTACCAAGGCCGCTTTCCGCCCAGGCGCCGCCCTTGACGGTTTCCCCGAAGGCCGGTCCCTTCAGATAGGAATAATAGACCGTACCGGCGGG
Source organism: Agrobacterium sp. CCNWLW32 (assembly GCF_037083425.1). NCBI lineage: Bacteria > Pseudomonadati > Pseudomonadota > Alphaproteobacteria > Hyphomicrobiales > Rhizobiaceae > Agrobacterium > Agrobacterium sp. CCNWLW32. Next base: position 419,074 of record NZ_JBAOJM010000004.1, on the reverse strand, counting down.
GTCGATGAAGAGAACATCGCTGAACGGCGTTCCCTTGATATAAGCGCCGATATCCGTCTGGGTCTTCTCATGGGTGGAGTAATAAAAGCCGCTGGGGCTTTCCGGCTTGATCAGCTTTTCCTTTTCGCCGAAGGGGTTTTCCTTGACGAAGACGCGCTGCAGTTCCGCCTTCGCGTCGCCTGCGTTTTTCTGCACGGTGGCCCAGCCGCTGCGCATGGAGACAACAGCCATCTGCAGGGATTCGATCTTGGCAATGGAATCCGCCTGTGTTTTCAGCTGCTCAAGGCGTTCCTGAAGCATGTCGCCGCGGAAAACCAGAATGCTCTCCATGGATCTCGACGCCTGCTCCTCAAGAACGCCGCTGCTGCTTTGATAGCCGAGAAGTGTCAGAGCCCCGGTCGAGATCGCCATCAGCGCCAGGAAAATCGCGAGCACTTTGGTGGATATGGAATGAAAACGGTTCAGCATGGCCGATGCAGCCCTCAATGCCGGATCAGTTCCCGCGCCATGCATGGATGGCGCCATTGGACGGCTGATATGGCGAACATATTGTGCTGCGGATCATCATGTCCGCAGCTCCCCTTTTTTGATTTTGTGGAGAACAATGCGGTACGCGGTTTAAGCAGAGGTAAATGCTGCACTGCAAATTTGATCAATGTTGTCGTTTTGTTCACTTATCGCTGGCAGGGTCGCAGCCGGAAAGATAAGGTGCCTCATGCAAAAGACGATTCGAATCATCGGCATTGACCCCGGATTGCGGCGCACCGGATGGGGTGTCATCGAAACCCTTGGCAACAGCCTTCGGTTCGTCGCCTCCGGTACCGTGACATCGGATGGCGATATGGATCTCGCCTCCCGGCTGTGCCAGTTGCATGACGGGCTGGCTGACGTCGTGCACAGCTACCAGCCCGACGAGGCGGCGGTGGAGCAGACTTTCGTGAACAAGGATGCGGTTGCAACATTGAAACTTGGTCAGGCGCGCGGCATCGCCATGCTGGTTCCGGCGCGGGCAGGACTGCCGGTGTTTGAATATGCGCCGAATGCGGTGAAAAAAGCCGTCATCGGCGTCGGGCACGGCGAAAAGCAGCAAATTCACATGATGCTGAAAATCCTGATGCCGAAGGCCGAATTCAAGGGTAACGATGCGGCGGACGCTCTCGCCATCGCAATCTGCCACGCGCATAATCGCGGCGGCGACAGGATGGCGCGGCTTTTGGCGGCCGGTTGAATATTTAAAGTCTCATTGCAGCGGGCGGCATCATGATCGGAAAACTGAAGGGCAGCATCGAGGAAATCGGCGCGGACTATGTGCTGGTGGATGTGCACGGCGTCTGTTACGTCGCCTATTGTTCGGCGCGCACGCTGTCGAAAATCGGCTCCGTCGGGGAGGCGGTGGTGCTGTTCATCGAAACCTATGTGCGTGAAGACCAGCTGAAGCTCTTCGGCTTTCTCTCGGCACTGGAGCGGGAATGGTTTAACCTGCTGCAGAGCGTGCAGGGCGTGGGTTCGAAAGTGGCCTTGGCCGTCCTTTCCACGCTCTCGCCCTCCGAACTCGCCAATGCCATCGCGCTTCAGGACAAGGTGATGATTTCGCGTGCACCAGGCGTTGGGCCGAAGGTGGCGGTGCGTCTTGTGACCGAACTTCGCAACAAGGCGCCTGCCTTTGCGGGAGAGGCTTCCGCCTCGATCGGGCTCAAGCAGGAGCTTGGTGAAGGCGTTGCGTCCGCGCCGGTGGCGGATGCCGTTTCCGCGCTCACCAATCTCGGCTATTCGCGCGACCAGGCCGCCAATGCGGTTGCTGCCGCGCTGAAGAATGGCGGGGAGGGCGGCGACAGCGCCAAGCTTATCCGCCTCGGGCTGAAGGAGCTTTCGCGGTAAGGACGCCTGGCATGCGGACGTGGAGCCCCGGTTATCCTGAATTTCGTGAAGCGCGTTGATGCGATAGTCGTGATATAGGGGCGGCGACCACCTGATGAATTCGGTTAGAACAATGGAATGCCCTGAATGAGCGATGCGGAGAGACTGATTACCCCGGAAAAGCGTGGCGAGGATATCGACACCACGCTGCGCCCGCAGTCGCTGGATGATTTTACCGGCCAGGCGGAGGCCCGTGCCAATCTCAAGGTGTTCATCGAGGCCGCCAAGAACCGTGGCGAGGCGCTGGATCATGTGCTGTTCGTCGGCCCGCCCGGCCTCGGCAAGACCACGCTGGCGCAGATCATGGCCAAGGAACTTGGCGTCAATTTCAAATCCACCTCGGGGCCTGTCATCGCCAAGGCGGGTGATCTCGCCGCACTTCTCACCAATCTGGAAGAACGCGATGTGCTCTTCATCGATGAAATCCACCGCCTCAATCCGGCGGTGGAAGAAATCCTTTATCCTGCCATGGAGGATTTCCAGCTCGATCTCATCATCGGCGAGGGGCCGGCGGCGCGCTCGGTGAAGATCGATCTTTCCAAATTCACCCTCGTTGCCGCCACCACCCGCCTCGGCCTCTTGACAACGCCGCTGCGTGATCGTTTCGGCATTCCCGTCCGGCTGGCTTTCTACACCGTTGACGAGCTGGAACTGATCGTCCGGCGCGGAGCACGGCTGATGGGGCTGAATATGACCGATGAGGGCGCGCGCGAGGTGGCAAGGCGGGCGCGTGGCACGCCGCGCATCGCCGGGCGGCTGTTGCGCCGCGTGCGCGATTTCGCCGAGGTGGCGCGGGCGGAAGCCGTTACCCGCGAGATCGCCGACGAGGCTTTGACGCGGCTGCTGGTCGACAAAATGGGTCTCGACCAGCTCGACATGCGTTATCTCACCATGATCGCCGTCAATTTCGGCGGCGGCCCGGTTGGCATCGAAACCATCGCCGCCGGCCTCTCGGAGCCGCGCGATGCGATCGAGGATATCATCGAGCCCTATATGATCCAGCAGGGTTTCATCCAGCGCACACCGCGCGGGCGCATTTTGACGGGCACAGCCTGGAAACATCTGGGCATGCAGCCGCCCAAGGATCTCGAGGCGGCGCAGTTCCGGCTGACGCTTGAGGATGATTGAGGGAACAATCCCGGCTTGCCGGCTTTGATCGTCTTTGGCACGGAGATGGTCATGTCTGGATATCGAAAGGGTACCAAGGTCCGGTGGAACTGGGGCAGTGGCACCGGTGAAGGTAAAATCGTCGAGACTTTCACTGACGATGTCGAACGCACCATTGCCGGCTCCAGAATAAAACGGAAAGCGAGCAGGCAGGAGCCTGCCTATCTGATCGAACAGGAAGACGGTGCGAAGGTTCTGAAAAGCAGATCGGAGCTGGAACACGTCGATTGAACGACGCCGTCCTCTGGCGTCAAGGGAGGGATGCCGATGCCTTATGATCCGCTGCGGGTCTTCCGCAAACTCGCGCGCAACAACCGGCTGGCCAATTTCCGGCTGCATCAGGCCTGTCTTCAGCTTTCGCAGGAGGCGTTTGTCGCTTCCCGTGTCAGTTTCTTTCCCACGCTCAGGGCGACGCTGAACCACATCTACACCGTCGACCGGTTTTATATCGATGCCCTCCAGGGCGGCACGCTCGGCCTTGCCGCTTTTGCCGAAGAGGAGCCCTTCGCCACCATGTCGGATCTGCGAGCCGCTCAGATGGAGCTTGACGAGGCGCTGATCGCATTTGTCGATGGTTTGGACGAAGACGGCCTTGCGGCCGACGTCAATATTCACCGCGGCAGGCGTATCCAGCGGGATCGCTGCGACGATGTTCTGTCCCATCTCTTCCAGCACCAGACGCATCATCGCGGGCAGGCGCATGCGATGTTATCAGGGACCACGGTCAAGCCGCCGCAACTGGATGAATTCATTGTGGGAGATGATGCAAAGACGAGCAAAGACGAGATGGATGCGTTAGGGTGGACGGAAACCGATTTGATGTTTCCAGCCCGCAGGCCAGCACCATGACACACGATACCAAGCAGGACACCCGCATCCGCATCAAGTTCAAGCCGAAGCGCATTTTCCAGATGCGTGTCGCGGGACTGGCGTTTCGTGATGGCCATGTGCTGGTGCACCGGGCGTCGCATGAAAAATTCTGGACCTTTCCGGGTGGCCGTGCCGAAATGGGCGAACGCTCCGAAGAAACGCTGGCGCGTGAAATGGTCGAGGAGCTTGGCGTCGAAGCCAAGGTGGGACGCCTTCTCTGGGCGGTCGAGAATTTTTTCCACTACGAGGGCAAGGACTGGCACGAACTCGGGTTTTATTACCTGATGGACCTGCCGGAAACGCTGGCCTTCCATCCGACTGACATCATTCACCGCGTTCAGGACGGAGATAACGAACTGGAGTTCCGCTGGGTTGCGGCAACCCGGCAGGCATTGACGGAGCTTGATATTCCGCCCTATTTCATCGCCGACGAAATAGAACACCTGCCGAAGACCACACGACACCTCGTCTGGCATGACGGCGATCTGGACGATAAATGACCTCTGCGCCTGAACGCCACATGATCCGGCTGGACCGGAAACCGCAGCTTTTCAGCATGCGGGTTGCGGCGCTGATCTTGCAGAACGAGCATCTTCTGGTCCAGCGCGGCACGAAGGACAGTTACTGGGCCTTGCCCGGCGGCCGTGCCGAAATCGGCGAAAGCTCGCAGGAAACCATCATCCGCGAGATCGGCGAGGAGCTTGGCCGGGATTGTTCGGTCGAGCGTCTCCTCTGGTCGGCCGAAAATTTTTTCGCCTATGACGATTATGCGGCGCATGAACTGGGATTTTATTATCTTATTTCGCTTCGCCAGCCTCTGCCGTTCCATGAAAGCGATATCGTGCATCGGGTGCTGGATGGCGTCGAGGTGGAGTTCCGCTGGCTGCCCGCGCAGCCATCAGCGCTTTTGAAGAGCGATCTGAGGCCCCGTTTCATCGCGGAGCGTATCGAGGCGCTGCCTCAACGGCATGAGCATCTTATCATTCGCGAAGGTCGTTCCGATGCTGCCGAAATTCTCAAGGAGATAGTATGAGCGAGCTTGTGGTTTCGCTTTCGGGTGAACTGATCGAACATGGCCACCGCCTGACGCAACGGGTCTATTATGAGGATACGGATTTCTCCGGCCTCGTTTATCACGCCCGTTATCTGCATTTTCTCGAGCGCGGACGCACCGATTACCTGCGGTGCCTCGGCTGCGAACAAAGCGCGCTTCTGACCGCCGATGAGGAGGGGCTGGTCTTTGTCGTGCATCGCATGGAGATCGATTTCAAAAGCCCGGCGCGGATGGATGACGTGTTGACGATCACGACCATCACCGAAAAGGCCGGCGGTGCGAAAATGGTGCTCAATCAGGAAATCCGGCGGGGCGAAACCCTGCTGGTCGCCGCCAAGGTCATCATCGCCGTCATCAACGCCAATGGCCGCCCGAGGCGTCTTCCGGAGACGGTTGCCGAAAAATTCCTGAAGTAATTGACGGCTCCGTCCAGTAAATCCATCCGGCGTGGCCCGGCTGTAACACTCCTTTAACCATAATGGTGTCTTACTTTAGCAACTGGCATTTGTGCGGCACACGCCTTCCTTTCACCAAATTTATTGGCAAGTAAGGCTTACTGGCAAGTATCGGGGTATGGCAAAGGGGTTAACGGCTGCGGCCGCACGACTTCGAGCGTTAACACGCGTTTGAATCGCCCGGTCCCGTACCGGGCGTTTGGATTCGGGGATTGGATATTTATGGAACAGGCAGGTTTGGCAGCGGCGACGCACGATGTAAGTCTCTGGGCGCTGTTTATGCAGGCGGGCCTCATCGTGAAGCTCGTGATGATCGGACTTATCGCCGCCTCGGTCTGGACGTGGGCGATCGTCTTCGACAAATATGTGAGCTTCGGCAAGGCAAAGCGCCAGTTCGACCAGTTCGAACAGGTCTTCTGGTCGGGCCAGTCGCTCGAGGAGCTTTATCGCACGCTGGCGGAACGCCAGAATGGCGGTCTCGCGGCAATTTTCGTTTCCGCCATGCGGGAATGGAAAAAATCATTCGAGCGCGGCGCGCGTTCGCCCATCGGTCTGCAGATGCGTATCGACCGGGCGATGGATGTGACGATCGCGCGTGAAGGCGAACAATACGAGGCGCGCCTTGGTTCGCTCGCCACCATCGGTTCGGCTGGTCCCTTCATCGGTCTCTTCGGTACGGTTGTTGGTATCATGACCTCGTTCCAGGCGATTGCCGGTTCGAAGTCCACCAACCTTGCGGTCGTGGCGCCGGGTATCGCTGAAGCGCTTCTGGCAACGGCCATCGGCCTTGTTGCGGCTATTCCGGCAGTTATCGCCTACAACAAGTTCACGGCCGACGCGCACAAGCTTTCCGCCCGCATGGAAGGTTTTGCCGACGAGTTCTCCGCGATCCTGTCGCGCCAGATCGATGAAAAACTTCAGACGCGGCAGGCCGCCCAGTAAGCGGCCGCACGATGTGCATGCTGTGCAGTAATTTGCCGCAAGGCAAAATGGAGTAGATGATATGGGTATGTCAGCAGGTGGCAGCGGCGGCGGTTCCGGTGGACGCCGGGGTGGGCGCGGCGGACGACGCAAAGGCGGCGCGATCAGCGAGATCAACGTCACGCCGCTGGTCGACGTCATGCTCGTGCTGCTCATCATCTTCATGGTGGCGGCGCCGATGATGACTGTCGGCGTGCCGATCGACTTGCCGCAGACCTCCGCCAATGCGTTGAACTCGGACACGCAGCCGATCACCATTTCCGTTAATGCCAATGGCCAGATCCATCTGCAGGAAACGGAAATTCAGGCGGCCGAAGTGGCCGACAAGCTGCAGGCGATCGCCACGACTGGTTATAACGAACGCATCTTCGTGCGTGCGGATTCCGTTGCCGCCTATGGCGTCGTTGCCGACGTGATGGCGCGTATCCAGGCGGCAGGCTTCAAGAATATCGGCCTCGTGACCCAGCAGAAACAGGACAATTGACGTAAAACGATGAAGGGCAGCCTTACCACATCCGCGATCGTGCACGCGTCGCTTCTGGCTTTCGCCCTCGTTTCCCTGGGCTCGCCGGAACCGCTTGACGTGTCGCAGGCCGAGGCCCTGCCTGTCGAGCTGGTGCCGATCGAGGAATTGACCCAGATCCAGCAGGGTGACAAGAAGGCACCGAAGGCCGAAAAGTCCGCTCCTGTTCCGACCACACGTCCTGACATCATCGAGAACGCCCAGAATGTCGGCAACAACACGGCCGATCTTGACGCGCCCCCGACGCCTACCACCAAGCCTAACGACAATATTAGCGCGGCGGCTCCGCCCAAGCAGGAGAAGCCGCAGCCGGTCGTCGATACCAAGGCGAACGAGGTGAAGGAAATCGTCAAGGAAGAAACCTCGGCTCCCAAGCCGCAGGAAATGGCCGCCTTGCCGCAGACCAAGCCTGAAATCGCGCCGCAGCCGAAGACGGAACCGCCGCCGCAGGAAACCAAGGCCGAAGAGCCGCCGCCGGCAACGCAGGAGCCGGCCGAAATTCCCGTGCCGCAGAACGTGCCGCGTCCGAATTCCCGCCCGGAGCCGCCGAAGCCGGAGGAGCCGAAGCAGGCCGAGACCAAGCCCGCCGAGCAGAAGCCCGCGGAAAAACCGGCCGAGACCAAGCCGGATCAGGCGAAATCCACCGACAAGCCTTCCGACAAGAAGCCGGGTGAGAAGAAGCAGGAGACTGCAAAATCCGCCTCTTCGAAGGAAAGCGATTTCAACGCTGACGATGTTGCAGCGCTTTTGAACAAGCAGGCGCCTTCGGGCGGCGGCGCCAAGCGCTCCACCCAGCAGGCAGCCCTTGGCGGCAAGAAATCGACCGGCGGCTCTACACTCAGCCAGACGGAAATGGATGCGCTGCGCGGCGCAATCCAGAAAAACTGGCAGATCATTCCCGGCATGGCGGATGCCTCGGACGTTCGCGTCCGGGTCACCATGAAGCTTGACCGTGATGGAACCATCATCGGTCGGCCCGAGATCGAGGCAACCGGCGGTTCGGAAGGAACGCGCCGCGCTCTTTCAGGCGGAGCCTATCGCGCCATCATGCGTTCTGCTCCGTTCACGAACCTTCCTGCCGATAAATATGACGCATGGAACGAAGTCGTCGTGAACTTCGATCCCAGTGAATTGCTATGAATGCTGAAAGGCCTGGCAACATGAAGATATTTTCGCCGATCCGGCTGGTGCTCGCTGTCGCGGCCCTCATGTCGGTTTTCTCCGCACCGGCTTTTGCGCGGGTGGAAATCAACATCAACAAGGGCAATGTCGAGCCGCTGCCTATCGCCATCACCGACTTCATGTCGAGCGATGGTATCGGTGCGCAGGTTTCCGCGGTCATCGCTGCCGACCTGCAGCGTTCCGGTCTCTTCGCGCCGGTCAACAAGAACGCCTTCATCGAAAAGATCAGCAATCCGGATCAGCAGCCGCGTTTCGAGGACTGGAAGGTCATCAACGCCCAGGCGCTCGTGACCGGCCGTGTCACGCGTGAAAGCGATGGCCGCCTGCGCGCCGAGTTCCGCCTGTGGGATACTTTCGCAGGCCAGCAGATGACCGGCCAGCAGTTCTTCACGCAGCCAGAAAACTGGCGCCGTGTCGCCCACATCATCGCCGACGCGATCTATGAGCGTGTCACCGGTGAAAAGGGTTACTTCGACACCCGCGTCGTTTTCGTCTCCGAAAGCGGCCCGAAAACCGCCCGCAAGCGCCAGCTCTCGATCATGGATCAGGACGGCTTCAACGTCCGTAATCTTACCAACTCGAACGACATCGTTCTGACGCCGCGTTTTTCGCCGAACCGTCAGGAAGTGACCTACATGTCCTTCGAAGGCCAGCAGCCGCGCGTTTACCTGCTGCAGCTGGAAACCGGACAGCGCGAAGTGGTCGGCAACTTCCCCGGCATGACGTTCTCGCCGCGCTTCTCTCCTGATGGCCAGAAGGTCATCATGAGCCTGCAGCAGGATGGCAATGCCAATATCTACACCATGGACCTGCGCTCGCGCACCACGACGCGGCTGACCAATACGTCGGCGATCGATACGGCGCCGTCCTATTCGCCTGATGGTCAGCGTGTCGCCTTCGAAAGCGACCGCGGCGGCCGCCAGCAGATCTACGTCATGAATGCCGATGGTTCCGGCCAGCAGCGCGTCTCCTTCGGTGATGGTTCCTATTCCACGCCGGTCTGGTCCCCGCGCGGCGATCTGATCGCCTTCACCAAGCAGTCGGGCGGCAAGTTCTCGATCGGCGTGATGAAGACCGACGGTTCGGGCGAGCGCATTCTGACCAGCGGGTTCCACAATGAAGGCCCGACCTGGGCGCCGAACGGCCGCGTGCTGATGTTCTTCCGCCAGAACGCCGGTGCCGGTGGTCCGCAGCTCTATTCGATCGACCTGACGGGCTATAACGAACAGCTCATCAAGACGCCGACCTTCGCTTCGGATCCGGCATGGTCGCCGCTTCTGGACTGATATGACTGTCATGATGGCGCCGGCATGAACCGGCGCCATCATGTTTTACTTGATACCATGGGGAAGTGTGCCTCTTTCTTGCCGCAAAGTGTTGTGAGGGAGCAAAAAACTGGGACATTTCCTTTCTGTTAACCATAAGCGTTTGCCGGCTATTAACCGCGATCAGTTAGTGTCCGGAAACGTTATTGAAATCCTAAGGAGAGACCGGCGATGAGCCGTACACACACTTCGGCACTCAGCCCCATGCAGAAACTGGCCCGTAACCCGGCTGTCATCGCCATGACGCTCGCGCTTGCTCTCGCAGGCTGCGCGAACAAGAAGAACATGCCGAACAGCGCCGGTGAACTCGGCCTTGGTGGCGCGGGCTCCGCAACGCCGGGCTCCCAGCAGGACTTCACGGTCAACGTCGGCGACCGCATCTTCTTCGACACCGACTCCACCTCGATCCGCGCCGACGCCCAGCAGACCCTGCAGCGCCAGGCCCAGTGGCTCGCCCGTTATCCGAACTACGCCATCACCGTTGAAGGCCATGCCGACGAACGCGGTACGCGTGAATACAACCTTGCGCTCGGCGCCCGTCGTGCGGCTGCAACCCGCGACTTCCTGGCTTCCCAGGGCGTTCCGGCAAACCGCATGAAGACGATCTCCTACGGCAAGGAAAAGCCGGTCGCGGTTTGCGACGACATTTCCTGCTGGTCGCAGAACCGCCGCGCCGTGACGGTTCTCGGTGGCGCGGGCATGTGATTGCCTGACGTTATTGTGATCTTGAATGGGAGGCGGTCTTCGGGCCGCCTTTTGTTTTTTTCATAGTTTGGCCGAAGTTAAGTTGCTTTTTCGGTTGATATGGAAAAAATCCGGCTTGCGCCATTCCGGTGCAAATCAGTTAAGGCAGGACGAATGAGATGAAGAAACTTGTCGTGGCGGGAATGCTGGGGCTTGCAGCCTGCACCGGCTTGAGCGGCGCAGCCGTTTCGGGTCCGCTGTTCGGTGCGGGGGGTAGCTTCGGCACGATCAACTCTCAACAGCAGCTCCCGGTCGTCCGGGTTCAGGCCAATGAAGCCTATCGGGTTCAGCAGCTTGAAGAACAGATCCGGCAGCTCAATGGCCGTATCGAAGAAATGAGCTTCCAGCTTCTGCAGATGCAGGAAACGATCCGCAAGGCGCAGGAAGACAACGAGTTCCGCTTCCAGGAACTGGAAGGCGGCAATGCCGGCGGCAAGGGTGCAAGCCCGACCGCTGCACCGAAAAAGAAGGCGGAAGCCAGTCCGGTCAATCCGGCCTCGCCGCCGACCGACGACGTTGCAACGATCATCGAAACGCCACCCGAGGGTGGCGCTTCCGTTTCTCCCTCTGCTCCCTCCAGTGCTCCGACAGGCGCACCGGGAGAGACGACGCTCGGCTCGATCGAGCTTGATTCCAAGGGAATGCCGATTGGCGGCACGCTCAATTCCGGCGCCAGTAATTCCTCCGGCAACCTTCCCGGTGTGACCACCGGCAACAGCGCCCGCAAGACCGATCCTGTCAACACGGCGGCGCTGACCAGCGAAGGCGACATCTATCAGGCCGCCTACGGCCATGTCCTTTCCGGTGACTACAAGCTGGCGGAACAGGGTTTCCAGCAATATCTGCAGGGTTATCCCAAAGGCACCAAGGCCGCCGATGCGAGCTTCTGGCTGGGCGAGGCGCAATATTCCCAGGGCAAGTTCAACGAGGCCGCCAAGACCTTCCTGAACGGCCATCAGGCCTATGGCAAGTCTCCGAAAGCGCCGGAAATGCTGATGAAGCTCGGCATGTCACTCGCCGCTCTCGACAATACCGAAACAGCCTGCGCCACGCTGCGCGAGGTGCCGAAGCGCTATCCCAATGCTTCGAAGACCGTGCTGACCAAGGTCGCCAGCGAACAGAAACGGCTGAGCTGCTGATTTTCCCCTGCCATTGCGGGTATTTCCATGCCGGTTGATGCCCGCACTCCGAATGAAAAGACAGTTGCGCCGCTCGCGGCGGCACAGTTTTTTGTCGGAAATCTACAAAACCCCGCCCATATCCTCGTCGCAATCTCCGGCGGCAGTGATTCCACCGGCCTGTTGCTGGCATTGCATGAGGCAACGGCGGGAGTGGGTAAGGACCGCTTGCGGCTTTCCGCCGTCACGGTCGACCATGCGCTGAGAGCGGAATCCGCCGATGAGGCGTGCAAGGTCGCCATGCTCTGCGCCGAACTTGGCATCCCCCACGTTACCCGCCGGTGGGATGGTGCCAAACCGGCCTCCGGCCTTTCCGAAGCCTCCCGACTTGCCCGCTACCGCCTGATTGCCGAGGTCGCCCTTGAGACTGGCGCCGATCTTGTCGTGACGGGGCATACAATCGGCGACCAGCGTGAAACCGTGGCGATGCGCGCCGCCCGCAACGGCGGCAGTAATAATCTCGGTCTATCCGGCATGGCGGACGCGGTTTTATACGATAGCCGCTACTGGGTCATGCGGCCGTTCCTGATGTGTGAGAGGCAGGCGATCCGTGACTATGTATCGTCCCGCGAGCGCGGGTGGCTTGACGATCCGAGCAATGAAAATATCAGATATGAGCGGGTGCGTGTTCGGCAGGTGCTTCCCGTCTCCCCCGCGTTGATCGATGCGGAGGTCTCTTTCAAAAGACGGGCGCTTTCCGACAAAACAGCCGTTTTCCTGCGCGATCACACGCAGATTTTCCATGCTGCTCTCGCCAGACTGGCCGACGATGCCGTCAATCCCGATCTTCCCGAGTTCCGGCACGGGTTGGCGGCGCTGATCGCCACCCTTGGCGGAAGGGCATATTTTCCGGCCGCAAGCAGCATGGAGCGCGTTTTGCGGTTTCTCAAAACGGGTGAAAACGGGCGAATGACAGTCGGCCGTGTTCTTCTCGATCGGCGGCGGGATGGCCTTTATTTGTTGCGCGAGCAGCGAAACCTGCCGGAGCTTCATGTCGGCGCGCATCAGCAAGGGCTGTGGGACGATCGTTTCCTTGTGAAGAATGGATCGGCTTTTCCAATCCTTGTCAAAGCGGGCAGGGTTGGTGATGCCGTGGAAATGGCCGCGCATTTTCCGTCGGTGCCATCAGGGGTGACAAAACCGGCGATGGTGGGTCTGCCGCAAATTGCCGCAGCGTCCGAAGGGGAGGTTTCCATGCCGCAGGCCGTCACCATCACGCCGAGGCTTGCACCTTTCGATCTTTTCCTGCCGCGCTTCGACCTTGAGTTGGCAAATGCAATCGCCAATTTATTCGGACGGACGGCCTATCCACAGCCACCGGTTTAAATCCGGCCTCTTTTTCGTGAATTGCCATGGAAGAGTTTTTACACCAAAACGCATCAGATAACGCGCTTTGCCTTGGCAACGGCGGATGTCGTCCTTATGTTAGGGGCACATAATAGCGGGCAGCAGATATGCCCGTGTGAGTTCGGGGAGTTCGATGAACCCAAATTTCAGAAATTTCGCCTTGTGGGCCGTGATCGCCCTCTTGCTGATCGCGCTGTTCAGCATGTTCCAGACCTCGCCGACGCAAACGGGCTCGCGGGAAATCCCGTACTCCCAGTTTCTTCGCGATGTGGATTCCGGGCGAGTTCGCGACGTGACCGTCACCGGTAACCGGGTTCTCGGAACCTATACCGAAAACGGCACGGCCTTTCAGACCTACTCCCCCGTCATCGACGACAGCCTGATGGAGCGCTTGCAGAGCAAGAACGTCACCATCGTCGCGCGTCCCGAAAGCGATGGTTCCTCCGGTTTTCTGAGCTATCTCGGCACGCTTCTGCCGATGTTCCTCATTCTCGGCGTCTGGCTGTTCTTCATGCGGCAGATGCAGGGCGGTTCCCGTGGCGCGATGGGCTTTGGCAAGTCCAAGGCCAAGCTTCTGACGGAAGCGCATGGCCGCGTGACGTTTGATGACGTCGCAGGTGTGGACGAAGCCAAGCAGGACCTCGAGGAAATCGTGGAATTCCTGCGCGATCCGCAGAAGTTCCAGCGCCTCGGCGGCAAGATTCCGCGCGGCGTGCTGCTTGTTGGCCCTCCGGGTACCGGTAAGACGCTTCTGGCGCGTTCCGTCGCCGGCGAAGCCAATGTGCCGTTCTTCACCATTTCCGGTTCGGACTTCGTGGAAATGTTCGTCGGCGTCGGCGCAAGCCGCGTGCGTGACATGTTCGAGCAGGCTAAGAAGAATGCACCCTGCATCATCTTCATCGACGAAATCGACGCTGTCGGCCGCCATCGCGGCGCCGGTCTTGGCGGCGGTAACGACGAGCGCGAGCAGACACTGAACCAGCTGCTGGTCGAGATGGACGGTTTCGAGGCGAATGAAGGCATCATCCTCATCGCTGCCACCAACCGTCCCGATGTTCTTGACCCCGCACTTCTGCGTCCAGGCCGTTTCGACCGTCAGGTCGTCGTGCCGAACCCTGATATCGTCGGCCGCGAGCGCATCCTCAAGGTGCATATCCGCAACGTGCCGCTGGCGCCGAATGTCGATCTCAAGATTCTGGCCCGCGGCACTCCCGGTTTTTCCGGTGCGGACCTCATGAACCTCGTCAACGAAGCCGCCCTGATGGCTGCCCGCCGCAACAAGCGAGTGGTCACCATGCAGGAATTCGAGGACGCCAAGGACAAGATCATGATGGGCGCGGAGCGCCGCTCCTCCGCCATGACCGAGGCCGAAAAGAAGCTGACGGCCTATCACGAAGCCGGCCATGCCATCACCGCGCTGAAGGTTGCCGTGGCCGATCCGTTGCACAAGGCGACGATCATTCCGCGCGGCCGTGCACTGGGTATGGTTATGCAGCTGCCGGAAGGCGACCGCTATTCCATGAGCTACAAGTGGATGGTGTCGCGCCTGGTCATCATGATGGGTGGCCGCGTTGCCGAGGAATTGACCTTCGGCAAGGAGAACATCACGTCAGGCGCGTCTTCGGATATCGAGCAGGCCACCAAGCTTGCCCGCGCCATGGTCACGCAATGGGGCTTCTCCGACGCTCTCGGCCAGGTGGCCTATGGTGAAAACCAGCAGGAAGTGTTCCTTGGCCATTCCGTCTCTCAGTCGAAGAACGTCTCCGAGGCGACAGCGCAGACGATCGACACCGAAGTCCGACGTCTGATCGACGAGGCCTATACCGAGGCACGGCGTATCCTCACGGATAACCACGATGGCTTTGTCGCAATTGCCGAGGGTCTTCTCGAATACGAAACCCTGACGGGCGACGAGATCAAGGCGCTGCTGAGGGGTGAGAAGCCGGCGCGCGATCTGGGTGACGATTCTCCGGGCAGCCGTGGTTCGGCGGTGCCGAAAGCCGGCGCCAAGAAGGACGGCCCGAGCGAAGCAAAGGGTGACGGTGAGGCCGAAGGCGGCATGGAGCCGCAGCCGCATTGATCGTCCGCGCATGTTAGAAATTGTAAAAGGCCATCCGGGTTTCCGGGTGGCCTTTTCATTTTGGTAACAAGATATAAGCCATTTTTGCGGTAATTTACGTGCTGTTTATCGTGGTTTGTGGCATCTAGCCAAAAACGCTTCCGGCTGTTTTCAGCTTTTGCCGGAATGCCCGAAAGATTTGGAGTTCAAATGGCACGCCGTTATTTCGGAACCGATGGTATCCGCGGACAATCGAACGTATTCCCCATGACGCCTGATCTGGCGATGCGTGTGGGCATTGCCGTTGGAACGATCTTCCGCCGGGGCCATCATCGTCATCGCGTGGTCATCGGCAAGGATACGCGGCTTTCCGGCTATATGCTGGAGAACGCACTGGTTGCCGGTTTCACCGCCGCCGGCCTTGATGTCTTCCTGCTCGGCCCCATCCCGACGCCCGCCGTTGCCATGCTGACCCGGTCGCTGCGCGCCGATATCGGCGTGATGATCTCGGCTTCGCACAATCCCTTCTCCGATAACGGCATCAAGCTTTTCGGACCTGACGGATACAAGCTCTCCGACGAGCTGGAGCTGGAGATCGAGGACCTTCTCGACAAGGATATCTACGCCCAGCTCGCCAAGCCGAGCGAGATCGGCCGCGCCAAGCGCGTGGATGGTGACATCTATCGTTATATCGAATTCGTCAAACGCACCCTGCCGCGCGATGTGACGCTGAGCGGGCTTCGGATCGCGATCGACTGCGCCAATGGTGCTGCCTACAAGGTCGCACCCGCTGCGCTCTGGGAACTCGGTGCGGAAGTCGTCACGATCGGCAATGAGCCGAACGGCATCAACATCAATCTCGAATGTGGCTCCACCCATCCGGAAGCTCTGCAGAAGAAGGTGCATGAAGTACGGGCTGATATCGGCATTGCTCTCGACGGCGATGCGGACCGTGTCATCATCGTCGATGAGCGCGGCGAGATCGTCGATGGTGACCAGCTGATGGCTGTCATCGCTGATAGCTGGGCTGCCGACAACACGCTGCGCGGCGGCGGCATCGTCGCGACTGTCATGTCCAATCTCGGGCTGGAACGCTTCCTCGGCGACAAGGGCCTCACTCTTGCCCGCACCAAGGTGGGCGACCGTTATGTCGTCGAGCACATGCGCAACCACAATTTCAACGTCGGCGGTGAACAGTCCGGCCATATCGTGCTGTCGGACTATGGCACGACGGGCGATGGCCTCGTCGCGGCATTGCAGGTTCTCGCCAAGGTCAAGCGCTCCGGCCTCACGGTCAGCGAAGTCTGCCGCAAGTTTGAGCCGGTGCCGCAGCTTTTGAAGAACGTGCGTATCTCCGGCGGCAAGCCGCTGGAAAATCCTGTTGTGCAGCAGGCGATTGCGGATGCGGAAAGCGCATTGGCCAATAATGGCCGCCTCGTCATCCGCCCCTCCGGCACCGAGCCGCTGATCCGCGTCATGGCGGAAGGCGATGACAGCGCGCAGGTGGAGCAGATCGTCAACGATCTCGTCGGCGTCATTGCCAATGCTCGCTCGGCCGCGTGAGCCGAGGCGTCAGTAATGTCCTAACAAAGCCGGCTGCCCAGCCGGCTTTTTCTTTGACTGTATGCTAATAAATATAGTGAATGATCGTGGTTAATCGGGACTTAACCATTTTATGTCAATCTCCATGACTGAACAGTTCACTGGCATCTGCTGCCGAAACCGCACGTGCCTCTTCTGGAGTGGAAGTCATGAAAAACGCCCTGGCCGGATTTCTGGCCGTCCTGCTGACCGGTACCAGCGCTATCGCTGCCGATCTTTATCAAGCCGAGCCCGCGCCGGCCTATGTCGAGGCCCCCGAGGTCGCGATCACCCAGGCGAGTGGCTGGTATCTGCGCGGCGATGTCGGTTATTCCTTCAACAAGCTGCGCGGCGCCCATTATTATCAGGGTGGCCCGGGTGGCTATCTCGCGGATTTCGAAACCGCGAAGATCAAGGACAGCTACATCATCGGCGCCGGCGTCGGTTATCAGTTCAACAACTATTTCCGTAGCGACTTAACCTTCGACTACATGGGCAAGTCGGATTTCCGTGGCTCTACTCGTGGCTATTGCGGCAACGGTGCTGACTGCGTCTCGACGGACCTGAGTGCGCTGAGGGCCTACACGCTGATGGCAAATGCCTATGTCGATCTTGGCACTTATGGCCGCGTCACGCCTTACGTGGGTGGCGGTATCGGCGCATCCTATGTGAAATGGGATAAGCTGCGTAACACGTCCTGTGCAACGGACGGATCCGGCTACTGCGACCCGACCACCGAACATGGCGGCAAGGGCAAGTGGCGCTTTGCCTACGCTCTGATGGCCGGTGCGTCCATTGACGTCACCTGTAACCTGAAGGCCGATATCGGCTACCGTTTCCGCCACATCAACAAGGGCGATATGTTCGCTTATGAGAATGGCGGCGGTCCGGGCCGTGACAAGGGCCTCTATTCGCATGAAGTGCGCGTCGGCGGCCGTTATGTCTTCAATGGCTGCGACACTGCGCAATACATGCCGCCCGCTGATATTCCGCTGCAGCCTGCCGTTTATAAATAAACGTCACGCACCGCTGGTACTTTCAGACCGTCCGCATCCTCCGGGTGCGGGCGGTTTTGTTTTACCGGCATCGGACACCGCGCATGACGCATATGGACCAAAATTCTTCTGCGCAGCGACATATTCCGCTTGACTGGGATCGGCGACAGGAATAGCAACGGCGTCAGGACACCTCTCCCTAACGAGAGGCGCCTATCTGAAAGGGTAGTTAAATGACAGATATAGTGAAGCCGGACGTGCGTCCGGGCAATACGCATTTTTCCTCTGGTCCCTGCTCGAAGCGTCCCGGTTGGTCGCTAGATGCTCTCTCCGATGCGCCGCTCGGTCGCTCGCATCGCGCCAAGGTTGGCAAAGCCAAGCTGAAGCAGGCCATTGATCTCACCCGTGAAATTCTTGATGTTCCTGCCGATTATCGTATCGGCATTGTTCCCGCATCCGACACCGGCGCTGTTGAAATGGCGCTCTGGTCGCTGCTGGGCGAACGCGGCGTTGACATGCTCGCCTGGGAAAGCTTCGGCGCTGGCTGGGTTACCGACGTCATCAAGCAGCTTAAGCTGAAGGACGTGCGCAAGTTCGAGGCCGATTACGGTCTGCTGCCGAATCTCGCCGAAGTCGATTTCGACCGTGACGTCGTCTTCACCTGGAACGGCACCACCTCTGGCGTTCGCGTTCCCAATGCCGACTTCATCCCTGCCGACCGTAAGGGCCTGACCATCTGCGACGCCACCTCGGCGGCCTTCGCGCAGGACATGGACTTTACTAAACTCGACGTCGTCACCTTCTCCTGGCAGAAGGTTCTGGGCGGCGAGGGCGGCCATGGCGTCATCATTCTTTCGCCCCGCGCCGTCGAGCGCCTGCTGAGCTACGCGCCGGCATGGCCGCTTCCGAAAATCTTCCGCATGGTCTCCGGCGGCAAGCTCATCGAAGGCATATTCACCGGCGAAACCATCAACACGCCGTCCATGCTCTGCGTTGAGGACTATATCGACGCTCTGCTGTGGGCGAAGAACCTCGGTGGCCTGAAGGCGCTGATCGGCCGTGCCGACGCCAATGCCAAGGTCATCTACGACTTCATTGAGAAGAACAACTGGATCGCCAACCTGGCCGTCAAGCCGGAAACCCGCTCCAACACCTCCGTCTGCCTGAAGATCGTTGATCCCGAGGTGCAGGCGCTGGATGCCGCCGCACAGGCCGATTTCGCCAAGGGCGTCGTCGCCCTGCTCGAAAAGGAAAATGTCGCCCTCGATATCGGCGCTTACCGCGACGCACCGTCCGGTCTGCGCATCTGGGCCGGCGCGACCATCGAGACGGCCGATATGGAAGCCGTCATGCCCTGGCTCGCCTGGGCTTACCAGACGCAGAAGGCAGCACTTTCCAAGGCTGCCGCCTGATTTTGATACCGGCCCTGCGCTGATGCAGGGCCGCACATTCCCCGTTTTCAAAACTGCACCGCTTTTCAAGGAGCCCGTGAACCATGGCACCTCGCGTACTCGTATCCGACGAACTGTCGGAAACCGCCGTCCAGATTTTCCGTGATCGTGGCGTCGAAGTCGATTTCCAGCCGAAGCTCGGCAAGGACAAGGACAAACTTGCCGAAATCATCGGCAATTACGATGGTCTGGCCATTCGTTCCGCCACCAAGGCGACCGAAAAGCTGATCGAGGCGGCAACCAACCTCAAGGTCATCGGCCGCGCCGGCATCGGCGTCGACAATGTCGATATTCCGGCCGCCTCGCGCCGCGGTATCATCGTCATGAACACGCCGTTCGGCAACTCCATCACGACTGCGGAACATGCCATCGCGCTGATGTTTGCCGTTGCGCGCCAGCTTCCGGCCGCCGACAGCTCTACGCAGGCCGGCAAGTGGGAAAAGTCGAAATTCATGGGTGTCGAAATCACCGGCAAGACGCTCGGCGTCATCGGCGCCGGCAATATCGGCTCCATCGTCTGCTCGCGTGCGCTTGGTCTCAAGATGCATGTTCTGGCCTACGACCCCTTCCTGTCGCCGGAGCGCGCGCAGGAAATGGGCGTCACCAAGGTTGAGCTCGACGAACTGCTGGCGCAGGCCGATTTCATCACCCTGCATGTGCCGATGACTGACAAGACGCGCGGCATCCTCAATGCCGAAAACCTTGCCAAGACCAAGAAGGGCGTGCGTATCGTCAACTGCGCCCGTGGCGGTCTGGTGGATGAAGCGGCTCTTGCCGAAGCCATCAAGTCCGGCCATGTCGCCGGCGCCGGTTTTGACGTGTTCGAAGTCGAACCCGCCACCGAAAGCCCGCTTTTCGGCCTGCCAAACGTCGTCTGCACGCCGCATCTCGGCGCTTCGACCACGGAAGCACAGGAAAACGTCGCTCTTCAGGTTGCCGAGCAGATGTCGGATTATCTGGTCAAGGGTGCCGTCTCCAACGCCATCAACATGCCGTCGATCACGGCTGAGGAAGCACCGCGCCTGAAGCCTTTCATCCGTCTGGCGGATGTTCTCGGCTCCTTCGTCGGTCAGGTGCAGGAAAGCGCCACCAAGGAAATCGAAATCCTTTATGATGGCGCAACCGCCAACATGAACACCAAGGCGCTGACCAGCGCCCTTCTGGCCGGCCTGATCCGCAGCCAGGTTGCGGATGTGAACATGGTTTCGGCCCCGGTCATGATCAAGGAAAAGGGCATCATCCTTTCTGAAGTCAAGCGCGACAAGACCGGTGTTTACGACGGTTACATCAAGCTGACGGTCAAGACCGAAAACCAGATACGCTCGGTTGCCGGCACGGTGTTCTCGGATGGCAAGCCGCGCTTCATCCAGATCAAGAACATCAACATGGATGCGGATGTCGGATCGCACATGATCTACATCACCAACACCGACGTTCCCGGCATGATCGGCTTCATGGGCACCACGCTCGGCGAAGCTGGCGTTAACATCGCCAACTTCCAGCTCGGCCGTGAAAAGGAAGGCGGCGACGCCATCGCGCTGCTCTATGTTGACGGCCCGGTTTCCGAAGAGGTGCTGGACAAGCTGCGCGCCAACCCGGCCATCCGCCAGGTCAAGCCGCTGACGTTTAACGTCGACTGATCTATCGTTCCTCCCAAGGGGACAATAAGGACCGGTGCAGGGGCAACCCTGCGCCGGTTTTTGTTTCTCCAGTTGCCCATTTTATGGCAATCCGCGCCGGTCTCGCGCCTCGGTTGCATATCACAAAAAATTTAAGCCGAGTGGTCTAAAAATGATGATCATGAGTTGCTATATCGCCTGCTGAGATGCCGCTCATGGGAGGGCGGCCAACAGGAGATAACGATGTTTGCTGCCTTTCGGCGCTTCAAGGGTTTGTTCGCAGTCGCCGCGCTTGGTATCGCGGTGTCTTTCGTAGCTGTTGATATGGCAGAAGCACGCCGCGCCAGCGGTGGTTTCGGCAGCCGCGGCACGCGCACCTATTCGGCTCCGCCTTCGACCAGCACGGCACCCGGCCAGACCGCGCCGATCAACCGCAGCATGACGCCCAATACTAATCA
This sequence comes from Agrobacterium sp. CCNWLW32, assembly GCF_037083425.1. Classification (NCBI taxonomy): domain Bacteria; kingdom Pseudomonadati; phylum Pseudomonadota; class Alphaproteobacteria; order Hyphomicrobiales; family Rhizobiaceae; genus Agrobacterium; species Agrobacterium sp. CCNWLW32. The sequence goes on along the minus strand of NZ_JBAOJM010000004.1, from coordinate 398,168 downwards.
GGCAGCACCGAGCGCTGCTCAGCCGGCCCGTCCCGGTGCGCAGGCGCCGCAGCAAAATCGCGGCCTGTTCGGCGGCATGATGGGTGGTTTGATGGGCGGCCTGTTGATGGGCGGCCTGTTCGGCATGCTTCTCGGCGGTGGCTTTGGTGGCATGGCCGGTTTCTTCGGCATGCTGCTGCAGGTGGCGCTGATCGGCCTCCTCGTTATGCTCGCCATGCGTTTCTTCGCATCGCGCCGTCAGGGTCAGCCCGCTTATGGCTCGGCCGGCGGTTCGCAGCGCACGGATCATTCAAGTTCCTCCTATAATGGCGGTTCGCAGGCGGGTCCTTCCGCATCCTCGTTCAAGATTCCGAAGATTGGTGCTCTGGCCGGTGCTGCGGGTGGTGCTGCGGCTGCTACTGCGGCAACGGCAAAGCCCGTGCCCCACGCCAATGCCATCTCGGAAGGCGATGAAATCGGTATCACGCAGGGTGACCTCGAAACCTTCCAGAAAATGCTGGAAGATGTGCAGGCTGCCTATGCGGCCGAGGATTACGGCACGCTGCGCAAGCTGACGACGCCGGAAGCCATGTCCTATCTCGCGGAAGAACTGAGCGACAACGCGACCAGCGGTGTGAAAAACGACGTGCGCGACGTGACGCTGCTGCAGGGCGATGTCGCCGAAGCCTGGCACGAAGAAGGGCAGGATTACGCAACGGTTGCGATGCGTTACTCCGCCATCGACGTGATGCGTGACCGCACGTCCGGCAAGGTAGTCGAAGGCGATGAACAGCATCCGTCCGAAGCGGTCGAGATGTGGACCTTCGTCCGTCGCCCCGGCAACGATAACTGGCAGGTCGCCGCCATTCAGGCCGCCGCCTGAGGCAACAGCCCGAGTTTTATCGAACGAAATGGCCCGGAGGCTCACGAACCTCCGGGCTTTTGTTTATCAGGACGCAAAGACGTCGACCGTCCTGAAATTCGTCCCGGATACTCCTTGCCCTGGGCAGACGCGGCAGGGCAAAAAAACGATTGATAAATCTAACGGGTGATATCTCCGCCGATCATTGGCTGCAATTTCCGCTTCACCCTGCTATGCAGGGCTTTGATCCCTGTTTGTCGTGGCATGTCGCCGGTGCATGGCTCGACCGCTTCACGGAATTGCCTTTTTTCATTCATCCGGCATTCAGTCCCTGCATCCTAACCAGAAAGCATACACGTCAATGTGACTTTTCGCGCCGGTTCTAAACCGCTTTGGGAAGGGAACCACAGGCGCAAAACAGCGTTGACAATCCAATTCCCGGCCCGCCTCCCGCAAGCCGGGCTGGGTGGCCGGGCAATGCAGGCCCTGCGAGAACGGAGAGCTATCGAGATGAAACGCTTCGACCTGATCGACGGGATGCGTGGTTACTTCCTCGTCTTCATGCTGATCAACCATCTGGTGTTTGCCGGCGGCTTCTGGCTGGTGGAAATCAATCACCGGCAGTTTGCCTTTGTCGAGGACGCGCAGGGCTTCGTCTTCCTGTCCGGCCTGCTGATCGGCATGGTCTATGCGCGCAAGATGATGAAATATGGCTATGATGCCGGCAAACAGATGATCTGGAACCGAGCGATGGAGCTCTATCGTTATGCGATGGGTCTCGTCATCGCCGTGCTGTTCTTCCGCATGGTCATCCCGCATGCGCCCTATATCTGGTACAACTGGCTGGGCATGACGACGTTCGACGATCCGCTGCGTCTGGCGGCGATTGCGACATTCCTTTTCCAGCCGACCTTCATGGATATTCTGCCGCAGTATATCGTCTACATGCTGTTTGCGCCGGTACTCGTTAAGCTCTGCCTTGACGGCAAGTGGGCCTATGTCATGGCCGGTTCCCTGCTGGTCTGGATGGCGGGCCAGCTTGGTCTTCAGCAGATCGTGACGACGCCGCTCAACGAACTCGTCAAGGGTGCGGACGAGCAGGGTATCCGCGTCAGCTTCAACCTGCTTGGCTGGCAGCTCGTTTTCTATTCGGCGCTGGTGATGGGCGCGATGACGGCGCAGAACCGCATTCCGTGGAAGGCGATCTTCTCGCCGCAGCACACATGGCTTCCAAAGGCAGCGCTTGTCATCTGCCTGTTCTTCATGCCGCTGCGCATCGCCACCGCCTGGGGCCTGATGCCGGAATTCATGATGGGCAAGTTCTCCACCATGGAAATCCGCGCCGATTTCGGCCCGGTTTACCTCATCAACTTCCTGGCGGTTGGCGTCGGCCTGACCTGGCTGGTGATTGCCGGTCCGCACCACCACCGTCCGCTCGTGCGTTCCATCGCCGAAGGCGTCATCTGGGTGCTGTCGTTGAAGTTCCTGCAACTCCTCGGCCGCCATTCGCTGCAGGTCTATGTCTGGCATGTGGCGATCGTCTACGGCGTCTATTATCTCGACGGCCGCACGGCGGAACTGTCGCAGCTCAACAAGACGCTGATCGCTTTTACGGCCATCGGATTGCTGGCCTTGCCGGCCCTGTGGCGGGAGCGCGACAAGTGGTTCGGCAGCAGCGGCCAGAAGACTGCCGGCGCTTAACAGCCCGTCGCGGACCGAATCTGATTGCTTTGCGGGGCGGTTTTCCGCCCCGTACTTGCGTGCGCGGCCATTCCTTTCTATATGCAGCCCTTAAATCCGCAGATCGGCGAGACAGGACGGCCCGGTTGATGGCCATGGCTTCTCGCAGCGGATGACCGACAGGCGGCGGGGCCTTTACCCCCGTTATGACTGACGATGGGAAAAAACGTGAATACGCTCGATTTTGACAAGAGGCCGGAAGATACCCGGATCGTTGTCGCCATGTCCGGTGGCGTCGATTCTTCCGTGGTGGCCGGTATCCTCAAGCGCGAGGGCTATGATGTCCTCGGCATTACCCTCCAGCTTTACGACCACGGCGCCGCCGTGCACCGCGCCGGCTCCTGTTGCGCCGGGCAGGATATCGACGATGCACGCAGGGTCTGCGAAACGCTCGGTATCCCCCACTACGTGCTGGATTACGAAGCGCGATTCCGTGAAACCGTGATCAACCCCTTTGCCGAAGCTTATGCGATGGGCGAAACGCCGATCCCCTGCGTGGCCTGCAACCAGACGGTGAAATTCGCCGATCTGCTTGCCACCGCGCAGGAACTGGGCGCGGATGCCCTGGCGACCGGCCATTATATCCGGTCGCGCCCCAATCCCGTTGCCGGCCAGCCGGGGCGGCGTGCGCTCTATCGGCCGATCGACAGCGACCGTGACCAGAGTTGGTTCCTGTTCGCAACAACGCAGGAGCAGATCGATTATCTGCGCTTTCCGCTCGGCGGCCTCTCCAAGGCCGAAACGCGGGCGCTGGCGGAAGAGATGGGGCTTGTCGTCGCCAAGAAGGCCGACAGCCAGGACATCTGTTTCGTGCCGCAGGGCAAATATACCGATATCATCAACAAGCTGAAGCCGAATGCGGCATTGGCGGGCGACATCGTCCATCTCGACGGCCGCGTGCTCGGCCGCCACGATGGCATCGTGCATTATACGATCGGCCAGCGCCGTGGTATCGGTGTGGCGACCGGGGAGCCGCTCTATGTCGTGCATCTCGATGCGCGGGGCCGCCGGGTCATCGTCGGCCCGCGCGAGGCGCTGGAAACCCGTCGTGTCTATCTACGCGACATGAATTGGCTGGGCGACGGCGAGCTGGCGAGTGACGCAGGGCAGGGCTTTGCCTGTTTCGCCAAGGTGCGCTCCACCCGCCCACCAACCGAAGCGATGCTGCATGCGGACGAAAACGGTATCTATGTGGATCTGATGACCGGTGAGGCCGGTGTCGCGCCCGGGCAGGCCTGCGTGCTTTATTCCGCGCCGGGTGCCGATGCCCGCGTTTACGGCGGCGGTTTCATCGAACGGTCGGAACGCTCGGTTGAAGCCGAGGCATCGCTCAAGGCGCTTCTGGAAAAGCCGGTTGCCGCCTGAAACCATTCGCTTTTTGCAGCGATGCGGAAAGCGAATTTTTTGCGCATCTTGCGCTTGACACTTTGGGGAGCCGCACCTTATAAGCCGCTCATCCTGATGGAACGGCCGGTCACATGACTGTCACGTTTCCACTGTGGCGGGGTAGCTCAGGTGGTTAGAGCAGCGGAATCATAATCCGCGTGTCGGGGGTTCAAGTCCCTCTCCCGCTACCACTTTCCTTCATATGAAAAATTCAAACCGCGTCGTTCTGCGCCCGTGTTTCGTTGCTTTTCCGAGCGGGAAAAACGATGGATCATTTGGTGTTTGCCGGCAAGTTTCGCCCAAAAAAGGGAAACCCGCTTACTGCAAAAATGCAGCCAGCGGGTCTCAACCTCTACCCCCTCCCACAAGGGCGGCTGCACAAAAGCACATTGAATGAATTATGGCAAGATCAAGGCGACCATATTGTTGCGGTGGAGGGCCCTGTTCTCCAGTTTATTGGTGGATGGCAAAGCGTAACCAGTTCCGTGCGCCGTTGGTAAGGGGAGCGGTAGGACACCAGGTTTTCGGTGCAGCCCATTTTTTCAACGGCCCGCGGTTGGTAATGTGTCTTGTGCGGTGAAACCTGTTCGCGGCCATAAACGATCATGTCTGCGGCAAGCGAGGTGGTTGGTATCGACAGGACGGCGAATGCGGCAGTCAAAAGAATTCTTCTCAAATATGCGGACATGGCTCTTCCCCGGTTTATCAACGCAGGAGAACGTCCGGCGCATATGAGCCGTTCCAGGGTTGATGCTGATATTTTCGCGGGTGGCGGCGGCGGCAAAAAAAGATGCCCGCTCAAGGCGGGCAATCAGAGGGGAACTGAGGTTAGGAGCCTCGCGTCTGAAACGGACATCTTCAGCATAAGTTCCGCTTGCAGGATAATTTCCGCAGCGTCGTGCCGACAGGACAGCTGTGAAGGCAAGGTATTCGAGGCCGCATCGCCCGGAAAGATTCGGCGTGCGGAAACAATGGTGCTTCCTGAGGATTCAATCTTTAGGGAAATTTGGAGCGGGCGAAGGGATTTGAACCCTCGACCCCAACCTTGGCAAGGTTGTGCTCTACCCCTGAGCTACACCCGCTCAAATCCACCGGTCCGGGGTAGTACGCTGAACCGTGGGCCGCCAAGCGGCGACGGGCGCTATATCGCTCAATCGATTCTGGAATGCAACAGGGAAATGACAAAAACGCGAAAATTTCTTTGAGAAATGCGACAAGCGGCGGAAATGATTGAGAATTTTTCATTTCGCTGTTTTTTCCTGCGTTGCCAAGCGTCAGTTGCCCCCTTAATCAGGAAACAAGGAAAACGGAATCGACAGAGGCAGGCGGCAGGATATGGCGGAAAATTCCCAGAAGACGGCAACGGAACTGTTCGAGTTTCTCGACGGGCTTGGCATTTCCCACACCACGAAACAGCATGAGCCGGTGTTCACCGTCGCCGAATCCCAGTCGCTGCGCGACCTCATTCAGGGCGGTCATACAAAGAACCTCTTTGTAAAGGACAAGAAGGATCAGTATTTCGTGCTGACGGTTGAGGAAAATGCGGCCGTGGACCTGAAAAGCGTTCACAAGACCATCGGGGCGGCAAGCCGCGTGTCCTTCGGCAGGCCGGAAAAAATGTTGGAATATCTGGGCGTCGTGCCGGGTTCGGTCACGGTGTTCGGAGCCATCAACGACACGGACAGGCAGGTCACCTTCGTGCTCGACAGCGATCTTCTGGAAAACGAGCTGGTAAACGGCCATCCGCTTTCCAATGACCAGACGACAACGATCGCGTCCAAAGATCTCATTCGCTTTCTCGAGGCAACCGGACATGCGCCGCTTGTCTTGAAAGTCAGCGAGTGAGATACGATCTTTGCTTCAAATAAGACAAATGACAGAAGTTTACGGGAGACCGGCATGAGCGGCGACAATAATCCTTACGGCGGTTCCTATAGCGGGCAGATGACCGCAAGCGCGCATCACAATGGCGAGCTTAACGGTGCGGCCTCCGGCCACATCAAGGACACGACGACGGCTGCCTTCTCCAAGGACGTTCTTGAAGAATCCCGTCGCCAGCCGGTTCTGGTGGACTTCTGGGCGCCCTGGTGCGGCCCGTGCAAGCAGCTGACGCCGGTGCTTGAGAAGGTCATCAACGAGGCGAATGGCCGTGTGAAGCTCGTGAAGCTGAACATTGACGATCATCCGTCCATTCCCGGCCAGCTCGGCATCCAGTCGATTCCGGCAATCGTCGCCTTTGCCGACGGCCGGCCCGTGGATGGCTTCATGGGTGCCGTTCCGGAAAGCCAGATCAAGCAGTTCATCGAAAAGATTGCCGGACCTGACGCGGGCGATCCCAAGGCTGAGATCGAGGCCGTTCTGACCGACGCGAAGCAGCTTCTGGCAGATGGCGATTTTAACGGCGCAGCGCAGCTTTTCGGCGCCGTCATGCAGGCCGATCCGGAAAATCCCGCAGCGATTGCCGGTATCGCCGAATGCATGATCGCGGTCGGTCAATATGAGCGGGCCAGCGAGCTGCTCTCGTCCCTGCCTCAGGAACTCAATGACGATGCGGGCATTCAACTCGTTTCGAAAAAGATCGCGCAATATGAGGAAGCCCGCAAGATCGGCGACCCCGTGGCGCTGGAGCGCGAGCTGGCACTTGATCCCGATCAACACGAGGTGCGGGTGAAGCTTGCCAAGGTGCTGAACGCGCAGGGCCGACGCGACGAGGCGGCGGATCATCTGCTTTATATCATGCGCAAGGACCGCACCTTTGACGATGACGGCGCGCGCCGCCAGCTTCTGGAGTTTTTCGAGGCCTGGGGTTTCAAGGATCCGGCAACCGTTGCCGGCCGCCGGAAGCTTTCGGCGATACTGTTTTCGTAATGCGGGCATATCCCGGCCAGGGCGGTTGCTCCGCCGGCCGGGCAGCAGTGAACAGGGGGCTTGATCCCATGCACGTCGGAAATGCGAGATATGTAAAGAACGACGACCTGCCGGAAACCGTGCCGGTATTTCCACTTCCCGGTGCCCTGCTGCTGCCGGAAGGTCATCTCCCGCTCAATATTTTCGAGCCGCGATATCTTGCCATGATCGACACGGCACTGGCGGGCCACCGGCTCATCGGCATGGTGCAGCCGGCCCTTCATGTCATTGAGTCCGGCCTTGAGGGCGGACCTCTGAGCGCAGTCGGATGCCTCGGCCGCATCACCTCCTTTTCCGAAACAGGTGATGGCCGTTACATCATCTCGCTCACCGGTGTGTGCCGTTTCCGCCTGCTGGAAGAGGTTGGGGTGGGCGAGCCCTATCGCAGCTTCCGGCATGCGCCTTTCATCGCCGATCTCTCGGGCGAATACGACGAGGAGGCCGTGGATCGTGAAAACCTGCTGCGGGTATTCCGCTCGTTTCTGGATGCCAACCAGCTGGAAGCCGACTGGGAAAGCGTTGAAAGGGCCGGCAACCGTGTTCTCGTCAATTCGCTTTCCATGATGTCTCCATTTGGACCCGCCGAAAAACAGGCGCTGCTGGAAGCGCCTGATCTGAAGACGCGAGCCGAAACATTGATCGCCATCACCGAGATCGTTCTTGCGCAAGGATCGGGTGAGGGCGGCAACGTGCTGCAATAGGATCGCCGCCATGGACGACAGGATGAGCAGTGTCGACCCCAAGCTGCTGGAGCTTTTGGTCTGTCCTTTGACGAAGGGGCGTCTTTCCTATGATCGCGCCCGTAACGAGCTCATTTCCGAAAGCGCCAGACTTGCTTATCCAATCCGCGACGGCGTGCCGATCATGCTGATTTCGGAAGCGCGCAAGATAGAAGACTAACCTCCCCGGTTATCACCTCCACACATTGCGTGTCGCGAATTGACGAAGATGCGTTGACAACCATGCGTGGATTTGACCAGAGTCCCGCCCGACATATCTGATGCGGGGAGAATACTGATGTCGTTGCGCGCGCTCGTCCGGATTTCGTTGGTTGTGGCCTCGGCCGCCCTCATTTTTCCGCCAGCCATGGCGGCGGAGCCCTCCCGCAAGGTTGTTACCACCCAAAACGGCGATTATTTCGGCTTCGATCTTCGCACTGAGCAGAATGTCTCGCTGGAGCAATGCGGCGAGATTTGCGTAGGCGATACCGTCTGCAAGGCCTTCACCTACAATCCCAAGGTGAAATGGTGCTTCCTCAAATCGGATTTCAATCAGCTGAACGCTTTCCCCGGCGCGGTTGCCGGCAAGATCGTGGAAGTGGTAGCGGAAACCGATATCGGCGCGCCGCAACGCCTGTCCTTCGTCACTGACAGTCTGCAGCAGGAAGCGCGCCGGCTGAAATCCGGCCTTGCGGCGAATGACGGTGAAGGCGGACAGAGCGTGGAAGCCCTCGTGCAGACGGCGCGGCAGCAGGCAACCGCGGGCAATATTCCCGATGCGGTCACGACCTATAAACAGGCGCTTGCTATCACGCCTGACGACGGCGCGCTCTGGGCGGAGCTTTCCGAAAAGGCGGCGCAGGTCACCGATAATTATTCGATTGCCGGGCAGGCCGCTTCCGCCGCCATCAATGCCTACCAGCTGAGCCGCACCGTCAGCGCCCGCACCGAGGCCCTGAACCGGCTGGCGAAGGCTTTCGAAAGAACCCAGAATTATCGCGCAGCACTCAATGCCTATAAGGAGAGCCTTGCGCTTACCGACAATGCGCAGACCAAGGCGGCCTATGCCGATCTGCGCACGCGGCAGGGTTTCCGCGTCATCAATAATACCGTGGATACGGATAGTGTCAGCCCGCGCGCCTGCGTGCAGTTTTCCGAGCCGCTGGTGAAGAACGGTGTCGATTATTCCTCCTTCATCACGCTGGATGGGGCAGCCCCCAAGGCCATCGAAGCGAAGGGCAGCGAGATTTGCGTCGAAGGCCTCACCCATGGCCAACGTTACAAGATCGCGCTGCGCGCCGGTCTGCCTTCCTCGGTGGAAGAGCCGCTGGAAAAGCAGGTCGATCTCGATATTTACGTGCGTGACCGTGCCGCCAGCGTGCGCTTCACGGGTGAGAATTTCGTGCTGCCGGGTACTGCCCGTCGCGGCATCCCCATTGTCTCTGTTAATGCCGACAAGGCCGACCTGAAGCTCTATCGCGTCGGCGACCGCAACATCACCTCGCTGCTCGCAAACTCGCAGTTTCTGACGCAGATGGACGGCTACAATGCCGACCGCATCGAAAACGAGATCGGCGAACTCGTCTGGCAGGGCTCGATCGATATCCAGCCCAATCTCAATAAGGATGTGGTGACGAGCTTCCCGGTGGATGAGGCATTGCCCGAGCGCAAGCCCGGCATCTATGTGCTGACTGCCGTTCCGCCGGGTACAGCGCCGGAGACTTGGGATTCCCGGGCCACGCAATGGTTCCTGGTCTCCGATACCGGCATCACCACCTATGCCGGAACCGACGGTCTGAATGTGTTCGTCCGAGCCCTTGGCAGCGCCAAGCCGCTTGCGGACGTGGATTTGCAGCTGCTCGCCAAGAACAACGAGGTGCTGGGCACGGCAAAGACCGATGCGGACGGCCGCGCGGTGTTCTCGGCCGGCCTGATGCGCGGCACTGCGGCGCAGGCGCCTGCCATCCTGACCGCGCGTAACGGCGACAAGGACTACGTTTTCCTCGATATGACCCGCGCAGGCTTCGATCTCTCGGATCGCGGCGTGACGGGACGTGCAGCGCCGGGCGCGATCGACGTGTTCAGCTGGACCGAGCGCGGCATTTACCGCGCCGGCGAGACCGTGCATGCCGCAGCGCTTGCCCGTGATGTCGACGGCAAGGCAATCGAGGATCTGCCGCTCACCTTCATCTTCTCGCGCCCGGATGGCGTCGAGGACCGGCGCTTCGTCAGTGATGGCAAGGCGCTGGGTGGCCATGCGGTCGATCTGTCGCTGCAGGCGAATGCCATGCGCGGCACCTGGACATTGCGCATCCATACCGACCCGAAAACGCCTGCGATCAGCGAAAAGAGCTTTCTCGTCGACGATTTCGTGCCTGATCGCACCGAGTTCGACCTCTCGAGCAAGGCGAAACAGATCGATCCGGGAGCGGAGACCGCAATCGACGTCGATGGCCGTTATCTCTATGGCGCGCCGGCCGCCGGTCTGACGCTGGAAGGCGAGGTCGCGATCAAGCCGACGCGCACCAGCGCGGATTTCGAAGGTTATTTCTTCGGTCTGGCGGATGAGGAAAGCGAAGAGGAAAACCGCACCGCGCTCGCCGACCTGCCGGTGCTGGACGAAGAGGGCAAGGCGAGTTTCAATGTTGACCTCACCGATCTGCCCTCCACCACTCAACTTCTTTCCGCCAACATCACTGTGCGCATGCGCGAAGCCGGTGGCCGCGCCGTGGAGCGCTCGCTGACGCTGCCTATCAAGGCGGAAGCCTCTGTTATCGGGATCAAGCCGCAGTTTTCGGGCGATCTCGCCCAGAATTCCGTCGGCCGTTTCCATATCATCGGCGTCAGCGCCGATGGCGCCAGGCAGGCGATGAACGGCCTCAACTGGAAGCTCATCAAGGTCGAGCGGAACTATCAATGGTATCGTCAGGGCAATTCCTGGCGTTACGAGCCGGTGGAATATACCAAGCAGCAGGAAGCGGGCACCTTGTCCGTCGATGCCAATGGCGGCGAGATTTCCGTGCCCGTCACCTGGGGCCGCTACCGGCTGGAAGTGGAGGGCGCGGGTAACGGCGCACCGGTTTCCAGCGTCGAATTCGATGCCGGCTTCTACGTCGAGGCAAGCTCGACGGAAACGCCGGATGCACTGGAAATTGCCCTCGACAAACAGAGCTACAAGATCGGCGATACGGCCAAACTCAAGGTATCCTCGCGTTTTGCCGGTGAGTTGATGGTGACATCAGGTTCGGAAAAGCTGATTGCCGTGCAGAATGCCGAGGTCGGTGAGGATGGCGGCGAGATCGACATTCCGGTCACCGAGGAATGGGGTGCGGGCGCTTACGTCACCGCCACGCTGTTCCGCCCCGGCGATGCGCAGGAAAGCCGCATGCCGATGCGCGCCATCGGTATCAAATGGCTCGCCGTCGATCCGGCTGAGCGCAAGCTTGCCGTCACGCTGGGCGCACCGCAGAAAACACTGCCGCGCCAGCCGCTTGAAATTCCGATCACGGTTGCGGGCACTGGCGTCGGCGAAAAGGCCTATGCCATCGTTGCGGCCGTCGATGTCGGCATATTGAACCTCACCCGCTATGAACCGCCAAAGCCCGATGAATGGTATTTTGGCCAGCGCCGGCTGGGGCTGGAAATCCGCGATCTCTATGGCCGGCTGATCGATGGTTCGCTTGGCGCCACCGGCCGGCTGCGCACCGGCGGTGACGGCGGAGGGGCGGCCCTTCAGGGCAGCCCGCCCACCGAAAAGCTCGTAGCCTTCTTTGCCGGTCCGGTCGAACTCGACGCTAACGGCAAGGCGACGGTGAGCTTCGATATTCCGCAGTTCAACGGTACGGCCCGCATCATGGCGGTGGCCTGGACGAAGACAGGCGTAGGACATGCCGTCTCCGATGCCATCATCCGCGATCCCGTGGTAGTCACGGCCAGCGCGCCGAAATTCCTCGCCCCCGGCGATGTCTCGCAATTGCGACTCGATATCGCCAATACGGATGGCGAGGCCGGCGATTACCGGCTGGATGTGACCAGCAACACGGCCTTGACCGTCGATCAGGGAGAGATGTCGCAGACATTGGCGCTGCAGAAAGGCGGCAAGTCTTCGCTGACGGTTCCGTTAACAGGTGAACAGCCCGGCAATGGTGCGATCACCATCAAGGTTTCCAATGCCGCGGGTGTTTCGCTGGAGCAGGTTCTGAACGTTCCTGTGCGTCCGGCTGTCCTGCCGGTGACGACGCGGCGCGAAATCAAGATTGCGCCGAACAGCAGCCTGACGATCAATGGTGATCTTCTGGCCGACAGCATGCTGCTCGGCTCCTCGGTCGCCGTCAACGTCACGCGCTCGCCCGCCTTCGATATTCCGGCGCTTGTGATGATGCTGGACAAATATCCTTACGGCTGCGCTGAGCAGACGACGAGCCGCGCTTTGCCGCTGCTTTATGTCTCGGAACTGACGAAGGACAGCGGCATGGCTGAGGACCCTGATACCCGCAAGCGGGTGCAGGAAGCGATCTACCGTGTGCTGTCCTTCCAGTCGAGTTCGGGCAGTTTCGGCCTCTGGTCGCCTGGTTATGGCGATCTGTGGCTGGATGCCTATATCAGCGACTTTCTGACAAGGGCGCGCGAGCAGAATTACGACGTTCCCGAAGCGGCCATGGTGCAGGCGCTGAACAACCTGCAGAACGGTCTTTCCTATGACAGCAATGTCAAGGATCGCGGCAACGAGATCGCCTATTCGCTTTATGTGCTGGCGCGAAACCGCAAGGCGGCGATCAACGATCTCAGATATTACGCGGATACGGCGCTCGCCGATTTCCCGACGCCGCTTGCCAAGGCACAGGTTGCCGCCGCCCTTTCGCTTTACGGCGATCAGGCCCGTTCGAAGACCGTGTTCGGCGCTTCGCTCGATATGGCAAGCCGCGCCACCAATGTCAGCTTCGCACGCGCCGATTATGGCTCGGCCCTGCGTGATGGTGCGGCGACACTGGCGCTTGCGGCCGAAAGCCGTCCGGTTCCGGCCGTCGTGCCGCAGCTTGCCGGTGCCGTGGCCAAGGAATGGGAAAAGAAGCCCTATACCAGCACCCAGGAACAGGCATGGATGCTGCTTGCCGCCCGCGCTGTCAAAGGCGAGGACAAGGATATCCGTCTCGATGTGAATGGTGATTTGCAGACTGGCGGTTTCGGCAAGCGGATGAGCGGCGATGAATTGCTGGCAGCTCCCTTGAAGATCGCCAATGCCTCGGCCGATCCGGTCACGGCTGTTGTCACCACCGTGGCGCCCCCGGCCCAGCCGCTCGCTGCCGGCGGCGAAGGCTTCACCATCACCCGCACCTATTATTCCATGGATGGCGAGGAGGTGAACCCGAGCGAGGTCACGCAGAACGAGCGTTATGTTGTGGTGCTGAATATCGTACCGAAGAATAACTGGCAGTCGCGCATTCTGGTGACGGATCTGCTGCCCTCCGGCTTCGAAATCGACAATCCCAGCCTCGTCAATTCGGCGGAACTGTCGAATTTCGACTGGTTGCCGGAAACGGAAGCGGCCCATACCGAGTTCCGTTACGACCGTTTCGTGGCGGCCTTCGACCGCTCTGCCGGTGACAGTTCGGAAATTGCGCTCGCCTATGTGGTCCGTGCTGTTACCCCCGGCACCTATGATCATCCGGCAGCTTCGGTTGAGGATATGTACCGGCCGCAATTTGCCGCCCGCACGGCAACCGGCCGCATGGAGGTGCGCTCGGCAACCCCATGAGCCGGAAAAAGGCAATCATCGTTGGCATCGTGACGGCCGCGTTGCTTCTGGGCGGCGCGGCCTTCGGTCTCGATGCGCTGGACAAGGCCTATCCGCCGCCGCTGGAGGCCGCACGGCAGCGATCTTTCGAGGTGCTGGATCGCGATGGCAAACTGCTGCGGGCCTTTGCGACAGCAGATGGCCGCTGGCGGCTCAAAACCACGGCGGCCGAGGTCGATCCGCAGTTACTGCGCATGCTGGTCGCTTACGAGGATCAGCGTTTCTACGATCACCACGGGGTCGATCCCTGGGCGCTTCTGCGCTCCGCGTGGCAATTGGCCAGCAACGGCCGGATCGTTTCCGGCGCATCGACGTTGTCCATGCAGGTGGCGCGGCTGATCGAGCCGCGCGCCGACCGGTCATTCTCGGCGAAATTGCTGCAGGCCGTGCGTGCTCTCCAGATCGAAAGAAGGCTCAGCAAAGCTGATATCCTCGATCTCTATCTGAATATCGCACCCTATGGCGGCAATCTCGAAGGCGTCAGGGCCGCAAGCCTTGCCTGGTTCGGCAAGGAGCCGGGCCGGCTGGATACGGCGGAGGCGGCTCTTCTGGTGGCGCTGCCGCAATTGCCGGAAAAACGCCGCCCGGATCGCTTTCCAGAGGCGGCGAAGCAGGCGCGGGAGCGCGTATTGCAACGGCTTGCCGTCGAGCGCGTGGTGGGCGACGGGGAGGCGGCGCGGGCGGCTCTTGCAGATGTGCCTTCCAGCAGGCGCGATCTTCCCTCCTATGCGCCGCATATGGCCGTTGCCGCACGGGCGAAATTCCCGAATACCGCCAAAGTGCGCTCTACGCTGACGCTGCCGATTCAGCGGGAACTGGAAGATGTTGCCCGCCATGCGGCGGAAAAGCTTGAGGACAAAGTCTCCGTCGCCATCGTCATGGCCGACGCGCAGACCGGCGATATTCTGGCGGAGGTCGGTTCGGCGGACTATCTCGATACGGCAAGACGCGGTTTCGTGGAGATGAGCCGGGCCGTGCGTTCGCCGGGCTCCACCCTCAAGCCGTTCATCTATGGCCTCGCCTTCGAAAATGGCCTTATCGGGCAGGAAACCATCATCGAGGATCGCCCGGCTGATTTTTCCGGCTACCGGCCACGCAATTTCGACATGCATTACCAGGGTGATGTCAGCATTCGCCAAGCGCTGCAATTGTCGCTCAACGTGCCTGCTGTCAAGCTGCTCGATGCGGTCAGTCCCTCGGCGCTGATGGTGCGGTTCCGGCGGGTGGGTGTCCGGCTCGTGCTGCCCACCAGCGAAGCGCCGGGGCTTGCCATCGCCCTTGGTGGCGCCGGCATTTCGCTGGTCGATCTGGTGCAGCTCTATGCCGGGCTTGCCGGCGGTGGTGATCCTGTGCGGCTTGGAGATGGTGTCCGCTCTGCCCCGGAACGGCTGGAGGGCGACCGGTTATTCTCCGATGCCGCGATCTGGAATGTCTCGGATATTCTCTCCGGCGTGTTGCCCCCGCTCGGCATGAAACAGCGCGGCATCGCCTACAAGACCGGCACCAGTTATGGGTATCGCGACGCATGGTCGGTGGGCTATGACGGGCGGCACGTCATCGGCGTCTGGGTTGGCCGTGCTGACAATGGCGCGGTGCCGGGCGTTGCCGGATACGCAACGGCGGCCCCGATCCTGTTCGAGGCTTTCGCAAAATCCGGTGTGGCGGTGACGCCGATGCCGGCCGCACCCTCCGGTGTCGCCCGCGTTGCCGTGAGCGACCTACCCGCCAACCAGCGGCGTTTCACCACGACGACCAGCGGCCTGCTTGCGGCATCGAGGCGGGAAAGCGCCCCGCGTATCGTTTACCCGCCGGAAGGCGCGCGGGTGGAGCTCTCCGGCCAGTCAGGCATTTCGCCGCTGGTGCTCAAGCTGCAGGGCGGGCGCGCACCCTTCCGCTGGCTTGCCAATGGCTTGCCTTTGCCGGATGCGTCCCACCGCCGCAACAGCGAATGGCGACCGGAAGGTCAGGGATTTTCCACACTCACGGTAATCGACGCCGATGGCCGTGCTTCGAGTGTACGGATTTTCGTCGAATAGCAGGGACGTCCAACTCAACAAAGGGTCGCCCCCCGTGCTTGCGTCGTACAGCGCCGCGAGCGTCTCATCAGTTCTTTTCCGCCGTCTTGCCTATTGCGCCACATCGAATGAATGGCGGTCGATCCGCTCCTGAAGCGCAGCCACGACGGCTTGCAGAAACTCCCGGCGCCTCGGGTTGGTCGTCGCCGTCAGCGTTATCTGTAACCGGCTTCTGATCCTGTTCAGAAATCCAACGTGATTGAAACTATCGGCGGCGATATTGACCTCTACCTCGTCCATGTAATGCGCCAGATGCGGCTCCAATACGAGATTTGCATCCGTCTGGTAGCAGGCAGCCATCTGTTCCCCAAGCGTAGATACCTGTGCATATGGACCATATTCGTCGATCATCAAATCTCCTTCCTCTAGCGCAAACAATTCTGACAGGCGCCTCATCATCACTGATAGGAAATAGGAAGCAATTGCCGGCTTTCAACGTTCCCTTTTGAAGCTTTGAATTTTCCGTGTTCGTGAAGGATGTCGCCGATACTTCGGTCGAGGCAGAGACGTGTCAAATGGCCGGCGGCTGCGCCGGGTGAGGCTGCGCTCAATCTACATCGTTGTTTTTACAAGATTTTACAGGAAAAATGGCGTCCACGAGAGGATTCGAACCTCCGACCCCAGGATTCATACCGCTTCGGCTTTCGCCGCCGTCCCGCCGTTGCCGGGCAAAACGTTCGTGGTCTGGACTGTCCCTTCACCATGGGCCGTCAGGCCTTTAGGTGCTGCCCATCCAGTCTCTACACCTTCACCGGATTTCTCCGGAGCTTGGCTCGGGATTGGCATGCTGGAAGACCAGCGAAGCTTTCCCCGACTTTGAGCAGATCGATTGCGTCGTTTCCGGGCGCAACCCCCAATTTGTCTTAGGAATCCTGTGCTCTATCCTGCTGAGCTACGTGGACACTGAATTGCTCTTTAACCTGACGATGCCTGCGGATCAACCGCGATCTTTATCGCGGCTGATCTCCTCCTCGGCTTTCTTCACTTTCGCCGGCAATCAGCTCGTCAGGCGCTGTTCAGCCAGTTTCACCCAATAGGAAATGCCGTAGGCGATGGCCTCATCGTTGAAATCATAGCCGGGATTGTGAAGGCCTGCCGAATCGCCGTTGCCGATGAAGATGAAGCAGCCCGGTCTTTCTTTCAGCATGAAGGAGAAATCTTCACCCGCCATGGAAGGATCGACATCGGCGTCGACATTCGGTTCGCCCGCCACATCGCGGGCAACAAGGATGGCGTGGTCGGTCTCGGTGGCGTGATTGAAGGTCACCGGGCAATAACGCTCGTAGACGACTTCCGCTTCCGCTCCGTTGGCAAGGGCAATGCCTTCCGCCATCTGCTTGATGCGATCCTGCGCCAGATCGCGCACCGTTTCATCCAGGCTCCGCACCGTGCCGGCGATCAAGGCTTCGTTGGGGATGATGTTGTGGCTGGAGCCGGCGTGAAAACGGGTGACGGAGACGACGACGGAACGGATCGGATCGGCGTTGCGGGAGGCGATCATCTGCAGGTTGCCGACGATCTGCGCGCCGATGGTAATCGGATCGATGGTGCGGTGCGGCTGGGCCGCATGGCCACCGCGGCCCTTGACCGTGATCGAGAACTTGTCGGGTGCGGCCATGATGCCGCCCTTGCGGATGGCGAAGGCGCCGAGCGGAATGCCCGGCATGTTGTGCATGCCATAGACCTCGTTGATGCCGAAACGCTCCATCAGGCCGTCCTCGACCATGGCAAGCGCGCCGGCACCTCCTTCTTCCGCCGGCTGGAAGATGACGGCGATGGAGCCGGCGAAGTTGCGGGTCTCGGTGAGATATTTGGCCGCGCCAAGCAGCATGGCCGTGTGGCCATCATGGCCGCAGGCATGCATGGCGCCTGCGGTTTTGGAGGCCCAGGGCTTGCCGGTTTCCTCCAGAATTGGGAGAGCGTCCATATCCGCGCGAAAGCCGATGGTGCGATTGCCCGGAAGATTGCCCCTGATGACGCCGACAACACCTGTGCGACCGAGACCGGTCACGATTTCGTCAACGCCGAAAGATTTCAGCTTCTCCGCAACGAAGGCTGCGGTGTTGTCGACATCATATAAAATCTCGGGATTTTCATGCAGGTGATGCCGCCATTCGCTGACTTCCTGCTGGAGTTCGGCGGCTCTGTTCAAAATCGGCATTCGTTCATTCCTGGGTTCATCGGTACGGCGTGTCGTAAAATCCTATCCTCCGTGGTGGATAGTGCGCCGCATAATTGACGTAATCAATGTACTTTGCCATTGCTAGGACATATATGGTGAATATTGCCATTCCCCGACCGAAGACGGGAATTCGAGGACTAGCCTTGCCACAGACTTTTAAATCGCCAAACGCCGCCCGGCGGCTCTCCGCAGCTATTGCCATCATGACCGCGGGCCTCGTGGCCGTGGTGCCCGTGGCAAATGCCAATCCGAAAATGGTGGTCGATGTCAAAACCGGCAAGGTGATTTCCCACCAGGAAGCCTTCCGCAAGTGGTATCCCGCTTCGCTGACCAAGCTGATGACCGCCTATATCGCCTTTTCACAGATGAAGGCCGGCAAGATCAGCCCGCAGACGGAAGTGGTGATGAGCAAGAAGGCCGCCGACCAGCCGGCCTCGAAAATGTACTTCAAGCCGGGCCAGAAGCTGACGATGGACAGCGCCTTGAAGCTGCTGCTCATCAAATCCGCCAATGACATCGCCGTGGCGATCGCCGAGACCATCGGCGGCACCAGCGACAATTTCGTGGCGCAGATGAATGCGCAGGCGCAGCGGCTGGGCATGAGTTCCACCCGTTACATCAATGCCAATGGCCTGCCCGGCAAGGGGCAATATACGACCGCCCGGGATCTGGCGCTGCTGGCGCTGATCATCAAGCGGGAATTCCCGGAATATGCCCATTATTTCTCGCTGGAGGGCGTCAGCACCGGCAAGAAGAACTACGCCAACTTCAACATGCTGGTTGGCCGCTTTGATGGCGCTGACGGCATGAAGACCGGTTTCATCTGTGCCTCCGGCTTCAACCAGGTATCGTCAGCCGTGCGCAATGGCCGCTCGGTCATCACGGTCGTGCTGGGTGCGGACAGCCTTGCCGGGCGCACCGACCAGTCGGCCGATCTGCTGCAGATGGGGCTGACTGCGCCTTCCGGCCAGGGTGTTTCGCTTGCCTCGCTGGCGCCCTATGGCGATACCGGCGACGTGAATGATGTCAGCGCCGAGATCTGCAATCCGAAGGCCGCCAAGGTGCGCAGCGAAAGCCGCGACGAGGCTGGCCGCATGGTCATCCATTCGCCCTACGTGCAGGAAATGACCCGCCCGCCGGAATATTCCTTCGCCGGTCTCATTCCGGGCAGCGAGACGGTGGCGGTGAATGCCGCCAAGGGAGCTGGCAAGGGTGAACTCGCGAACGTGCCGATCCCGATCCCGCGCCCGACATTCTGATCGTCGGTGGTGGCCTTGAGGGGCCAGTGCCGGGGTGGCGATGCACTTTGTGTATTCGCAGGCCAATGATGTTATGATATTACAATGTCGCTCGTGGCTTCCAGCCTCGGGCGATTTCTTTTAGCTCCATGCGGCTCCGGGTTTCGCGTCGTCCAGTGACCTGCCGGAGCGGCCATCAACATACAGGCAAGTCATGTCTCGCGATCGCATCCCGGTTTCCATCATCACCGGATTTCTCGGCGCCGGAAAATCGACGCTGCTCAACCGGCTTCTCAAGGATCCCGCGATGAGCGATGCGGCGATAATCATCAATGAATTCGGCGATGTCAGCATCGATCACATGCTGGTCGAAAGCGCCGGCGAGGGCATCATCGAACTGGCGGAGGGTTGCCTCTGCTGCACGGTACGTGGCGAGCTGGTGGATACGCTGGCGGAACTGATGGATGGTATCCAGACAGGCAAGCTGAAGCCGGTAAAACGGGTGGTCATCGAGACCACGGGTCTTGCCGATCCCGCCCCCGTCATGCAGTCGGTCATGGGCAACCCCGTTATCGCACAGAATTTCGTGCTGAACGGCATGATTACGGTGGTGGATGCCGTGAATGGCCTTTCCACTCTGGATAACCATCAGGAGGCGGTGAAACAGGCGGCCGTGGCCGACCGTCTGGTGATGACCAAGCGCGCGCTTGCCAATGCCGCCACGATTTCCGCGCTGACAGCTCGCCTTCAGGCCATTAATCCGCGTGCGACAATTGAGGATGGTGACAAAACCGACTGGAGCGCTGCGGGGCTTCTCGACAACGGACTTTACGATGCCGGCAGCAAGAATGCCGATGTCGGCCGCTGGCTGGGCGAAGAGGCGGCGCACGATCACGACCACCATGACCATCACCACCATCATGGCGACCACGACGACCATCACCATCATCACGATGTGAACCGGCACGATGCATCCATCCGGTCCTTCTCAATCATCCACGACCAGCCGGTAAGTCCGATGGCGATCGACATGTTCGTGGATTTGCTGCGCTCGGCGCATGGTGAAAAGCTCCTGCGCATGAAGGCGATCGTCAAGCTGTCGGATAATCCGGGCCGGCCACTGGTGCTCCATGGGGTGCAGAATATTTTCCACACGCCCGAGCGCCTTTCGGCATGGCCGGACCCGGCCGATCAGCGTACGCGCATGGTGCTGATTACGAAGGATTTGCCGGAGGCGTTTGTAAAAGACCTGTTCGCCGCCTTCACAAGTGCACCGGGCATTGACCGGCCGGACAGGCAGGCGATGACGGATAATCCGTTGGCGGTTTCCGGGTTGCGGTTTTAGGTCGCGCCGTGATGGCCTAGGTCGATGGGTGTAGTTCACCCCCTCTGTCCTGCCGGACATCTCCCCCTTAAGGGGGAGATCGACTTGCGGCTAGGTCTCGCCCATCTTAACCGTTGCGAATGTAGTGGCGACGGCGCATCTTGCTGATCTCCCCCCTTGAGGGGGAGATGCCCGGCAGGGCAGAGGGGGGTGAACCACCGGCGACACCGTCAAATGTCGGTTTCCCCGCCCTTCACAATTCGAAACCGATGCCCCTTATCCAGCGCAGTGGTCTCAACCAGACTATGCCCATCTTCATTACACATATGGGTAATATCGATCACCGCCAGCGGATCGGTCGTCTCGACGGTCAGAACATCGCCCCTCTTCAGGGTTGCGAGTTTCTTGCGGCTTCTCAAAACCGGAAGGGGGCATTTAAGCCCCCTCAAATCATAAGCGATCTCGGCCGTTTCGCTCATTCCTTGGCCCAAAACTTCCAGAACGGCTTCTTTTCCGGCGCTTCCGGTGCCGGTGCGGCGGAATAGGCAAGCGGGTTCATGGCCGGAACGGGGACGCTCTGGGCGGCAGCTCCGGTCTGACCGGCTGCGGCCGGGGTGGCCGAGGCAACCATCGTCGGTGCCGCGGGCGCCGGGTTCGATTGCGGTGCCGTGGCGGGCTGGACAGCCGAAGGACGCGGACCGCGCAGGGCCGAGGCGGTTGCGGTTGTGGCCGGTGAGGACGACGTCACCTGCTGCGCCTTCTTCTCCATCAGCGCGGCATATTCCGTTTCCTTCATCAGCTTGCCAGCTTTCAGCGCCGAGCCGGTCGGCGCATAGGCGGGTTCGCGGCCCTTGCGCTTTTCGGCCACCAGCGCCTTGCGCTCCGCCTCGCTCGGGTCGTACCAGGCCATGCCGTCATATTTCTTCATCGCCGTTGCATAGGCGAGATCGTAGGTCTTTTCGTAGCTCGACAGCGCGCTTGCGAGTGCCGGCGGCGTGCTCATCGGCGGGCACTGGGCGGCGGCATTGAAACTGCCGCCTTCGGTCTGCTGGTTGAAGACATATTTCTTCTCGCAGACATTCACTTCCGGCGGGCGCTTGGTGACTTCGAAATTGTCGTAACCGACCTTCAGCATCTTCCAGAATTGGAGATGCTCGCTCTGGCGATGGCGAGCCATGTTTTCCGCCGTCATGCGGAAGGGGAAGGCCTGCAGCTGCACGGTTTTCTGGCCGCCCTTGAAGGCGTCGCGCGCGAAACCGTAGATTTCAAGAATCTGTGCATCCGTCATCGAATAGCAGCCAGAGGACGAGCAGGCGCCATGGATCATCAGATTGGTGCCGTTGCGGCCATTAGCGGCATCGTAACGGTTCGGAAAGCCGGTATTGATGGCGAGATAATATTTGGAGTTCGGATTGAGATGCGCGGGCGTCAGGTTGTAGAAACCTTCCGGCGCCTGCCGGTCACCCTCTTTCACCTTGGGGCCGAGTTTGCCGGACCATGCGCAAATCTCGTAGCCGGCGATCTTCTCGAAACGGTTGTCGCGCCTCGCTTTCCAGATTTCCAAGGCACCTTCTTCCTTGAAGATGCGGATCATAATCGGTGAGGTACGGTCCATGCCCCTTTTGTCGATCTCGGCCAGAATGGACGGAGACAGCGGGTAATCGACCTTGTTCTTGACGTGTGAGACGTCGCGCTCAACGGTTTCGAGCGTATCGTTGCAGCCGGCAAGAACGAGCGCGGTGCAGGCAAGAAGTGCAAAATGTGTCAAACGCATGATCTGATCCGAAAGACGATGGCACGAAGCGGCGGCAGTTCTACACCGTCCCGTGTGTATTTTAAATACGGTATTAACCGTTTACATCTTCTTAACTCAAATCGGATCCGCCCCCGCGGCCACCGATACATCTTTTGATGTGACCGGACTATGGCCGAGTTGGGGCGATATTCAAGGAAAATAAGGCCGGGCTTAAAGGTTCCGGCCGATATCCAGGAATTTCTGGCGGCGTTCGGCGCGCAGCTGTGTGCCGGAACGCTGGGAAAGATCGGCCAAAGCCTTGGCGATGACGTCACCGGTTGCATTGATGACGGTTTCCGGGGCGCGATGCGCGCCGCCGATCGGCTCCGGAATGATGCCGTCGATGACGCCGAGCGACTTCAGATCTTCCGAAGTGATCTTCATATTGGTCGCGGCTTCCTTGGCGCGGGTCGAATCGCGCCAGAGAATGGAGGCGGCACCTTCCGGCGAGATCACCGAATAGATCGCATGTTCGAGCATGTAGACGCGGTTGCCGGTGGCGATCGCGATTGCGCCGCCCGAGCCGCCTTCGCCGATGACGACGGAGACGATCGGCACCTTCACGTTGAGGCACATTTCCGTCGAGCGGGCGATGGCTTCGGCCTGGCCGCGCTCTTCCGCGCCAACACCGGGATAAGCGCCAGCCGTATCGATGAGGGTGATGACCGGCAGCGAGAAACGGTCGGCCAGTTCCAGCACACGGATCGCCTTGCGGTAACCTTCCGGGCGCGGGCTGCCGAAATTATGCTTCAGGCGGCTCTTGGTGTCGTTGCCCTTTTCCTGGCCGATGATGGCGACGGGCTGACCGTTGAAACGGGCAAGGCCCGCCTGAATGGCGGCGTCTTCGGAAAATTTGCGGTCACCGGCGAGCGGCGTGAAATCCGTGAACAGCGCTTTGGCGTAGTCGACGAAATGGGGGCGCTGCGGATGACGCGCGACCTGCGTTTTCTGCCAGGCGTTCAGCTTGGAATAGATGTCCTGCATCGCGTCGTTGACGCGCGATTCCAGACGGTTGATCTCCTCCGAGGTGTCTATGCTCTCGTCTTCATCGGCAAGCTTCTTCAGCTCGATGATTTTGCCCTCAAGGTCCGAGATAGGTTTTTCGAAGTCGAGATAATTGTGCATGAGATCCGTTTCCGATCGTTTTGCGCAAGGTTTGACCGGATTATCCGGCGGTTCCGGTCGCTCTAATCAAGGTTTTTGCCCTGTTTGGCAAGGGGGTGATGTGTTTGTACCAGCTCTTGCAAGCGTTCTTCCAGCACATGTGTATAGATTTGTGTCGTTGAAATGTCGGAATGGCCGAGCAGTTCCTGCACCGCGCGCAGATCCGCACCATTCTGCAGGAGGTGGCTGGCAAAGGCGTGACGCAGGACATGCGGCGATATCACGGACGGGGTCAGACCCGCGCGAATGGCGATGTCCTTGAGGTCGCGGGCGAAGACCTGGCGGGGCAGGTGCCCTTGCCTGCTGCTGGAAGGAAAGAGCCATGGGCTCTCCGTGGCTGCGGCCTTTTTCGGCGCCTTGTCTTTTTCCTGTACGAGCGCCTTTCGGGCTGCCTCGTATTTTTCCATCGCCTCGATGGCGGCACGGGAAAGAAGAACCATGCGGTCCTTGTTGCCCTTGCCGCGGATCATCAGGAAGCGGCCTTCCTGGCGTAGCACCTTGACGGGCAAGGAGACGAGTTCGCTGACACGCATGCCGGTGGCATAAAGCAACTCAAGCAGCAGATGCATGCGGATGCGGGCAAGCTGGCCGGGACCTGCGGTTGCAGCCTCTTGCGCCGCGAGCCCAAGTAGCCTGTTCACATCGGCGACGCTCATCGTTTTCGGCAGGGCGAGGCCTTTCTTGGGCGCATCGATGATGCCGGTCGGGTCGTCACCGCGCAGCCCTTCCGAATAAAGAAAGCGATAAAACTGCCGCATGGAGGAAAGGCGTCTTGCCTGCGAGGTTGCGGCAAAGCCCTGAGTGGAAAGGTGGGTCAGATAGGCGGAAAGGTCTGGTGTTGCGGCATCGGTCAATGACTGGCCGCGGTGGCTGAGAAATTCACTGAGATCGACAAGGTCGCGCTCATAGGAAGAGAGCGTGTTGGCGGCGGCGCCGCGCTCGGCGCTCATCATTTCCAGAAAACTTTCGAGCCGCGCGCCGTCGCGCCCTGTCGTCGGTTGCCCGTTCATGGGGTGCGCCTTGCCGGTTCTGTCGCCGGCGGGTTCAGCCGCTCGGAGGGGATGCGCACAGTCACCTCGCGGTCGCGCGGCTTGACGACCATGACGAGCAGCACCATGCCGCCATAGATCAGCCCCCCGATGGTCGCCAGTATCATCGTGAAGCGGAAGAGGGTGGGCATGGCGGCTCCGTAAGGGTGGCGGTCGAAATCTATATGCGGTGCGGCGAAAGCGGCGACAAGATCAAAATGGCCGCTCCGCCCCGTGCCGCATGCGGCGATGATTGTGATTCACCGCAATTCAGTCAGCAATTTGGCTTGACGCTTCGTAAACATTTGCAGATATCCATGCCAAACGGGCTTTCAAATTTATGAATGAAACGAATTTATCCGTCCCGGCCACACTCGGGGAGCAAGCGCGGGCAAAGCTCGGACGGCGCAACATCGTCTTCGTCGGGCTGATGGGGGCTGGAAAGTCGGCGGTGGGCCGCATGGTCGCCCAGCAGCTCAAGGTTCCGTTCATTGATACGGATGTCGAAATCGAGCGCGTATCGCGCATGACGATATCGGAACTTTTCGCCACCTATGGCGAAGAGGAGTTCCGGGCGCTGGAAACGCGGGTCATCAAGCGCCTGCTGCGCGGAGGCCCCAAGGTCATCTCCACCGGCGGCGGCGCCTTCATCAATGACAATACCCGCCGGCACATTACGCGCGGCGGCATTTCATTTTGGCTGAAGGCCGATCTCGAGGTGTTGTGGGAAAGGGTCAACAAGCGCGACCACCGTCCGCTTCTCAAGACCGAAAATCCCAAGGCCACCCTGGCGGCGCTGATGGAGAAGCGCTACCCGATCTATGCGGAAGCGGACATGACCATCGAATCCCGTGATGTCCGCAAGGAAATCATCGTGACCGAAGTGTTGACCGCCATAGCCGGCATCGAACAGAAAGACTGACACCATGACGCCTTCCGAAATCCACGCCGATGAACGTCTCGTCCATGTGCCGCTCGGCGAGCGCGCCTATGACATTCTGATCGGGCCTGGCCTGATCGGCCGGGCGGGCGGTGAAATTTCGGCGCGGCTGAAGGGCAGGCGCGCGGCGATCATCACCGATGAACATGTCGCGCCGCTTTATCTCGAAGGTCTGATGGATGGCCTGCAGACTGATGGCATCGAGGCCGTTTCGCTCACCCTGCCGGCTGGCGAAAAGACCAAGAGCTTCGAGCATCTGGTCACCGTCTGCGATGCGGTTCTGGCAGCAAGAGTGGAGCGTAACGATGCGGTGATCGCACTCGGCGGCGGCGTTATCGGCGATCTCGCCGGTTTTGCGGCGGGCATCGTGCGCCGCGGTGTGCGCTTCGTGCAGATACCGACCTCGCTGCTGGCGCAGGTCGATTCTTCCGTCGGCGGCAAGACCGGCATCAACACCCGCCACGGCAAGAACCTCGTCGGCGTTTTCCACCAGCCCGATCTGGTGCTGGCGGATACGGCGGTGCTCGATACGCTGAGCCCGCGGGAGTTCCGCGCCGGTTATGCCGAAGTCGTCAAATATGGCCTGATCGACAAGCCGGATTTCTTCTTCTGGCTGGAAAAGAACTGGGATGAAATCCGCACCGGCGGCCCTGCCCGCATCCAGGCGATTGCGACCAGCTGCCAGGCCAAGGCCGATGTGGTGGTGGCCGACGAGAAAGAAAACGGCGTGCGCGCCCTTCTCAATCTCGGCCACACCTTCGGCCATGCGCTGGAAGCGGCGACCAATTATGACAGCAAGCGGCTGGTTCACGGCGAAGGCGTCGCCATCGGCATGGTGCTGGCGCACCAGTTCTCCGCACGCCTGAACCTCGCAAGCCCTGATGATGCGGCCCGCGTCGAAGCGCATCTGAAGGCAGTTGGCCTGCCGACAACGATGAAGGATATTCCCGGTGAACTGCCGCCGGTCGAAACGCTGATGACGGCGATCGGGCAGGACAAGAAGGTCAAGGGCGGCAAGCTCACCTTCATCCTCACCCACGGTATTGGTCAGTCCTTCGTGGCTGACGATGTTGCGGCGTCCGAGGTGCAGTCCTTCCTGTCGGAGAAGCATCCGGGTTAAGTTATCCCCGGCGCCACGCGGTCAAAAGGCGCCGGTCTCGCTGGCAAGGCGTCCTATCGTTTGCAGCGGCATCGTCGACACATCTGCACGCCTTTGAAATCGGATTTTGCCGCCGCCGAAGGTTTCATAAAGCTGCAAATGTCCCGCAAAGGAGGATGACGTCGTCCGCGTCCAATAATCTCCTGCCCAAGCCAGAAGTGCCGCCTGATCGCTTTCGGTCTCGCCGTGCTGCGCTCCGCGCCGCAACAGGCCCTCGCGGCATTCTGCCCAGGGGAGGTCGAGCCATATCAGCACCTTCGCGCGCGGCAACGCCGTTTCAACCAGCCAGCCATAGACCCCTTCGATGATCCAGTCGCTGGTATTGGCATGCCGGGCCACCAGAAGTCTGGCTTCCGCCTCGTCCCGTTTGCGGCCATCCTCCTCCCAGTGAAGGCGATCGAGATCGTAAAAGGGCAATTTCAGCGCCGAACCGGCTTTTGCGGCGAGACTGCTTTTGCCGGATCCGCTGTTGCCGATGATGGCGATGCGGAGCGAAGGGCTGGCTGCTATCGACATTTGGGTAATCCGTCGAGTTAAGGTTCTCTCTTGAAATGCAGAATCTTTGCACCAACTGGATTTTTAGCCCGGAAATACGAAAGCAATGTTGCGTGGTTAAAACTAGAACCGCACCGCTTCCCCCGGCGCCGCCGCCTCGATCGCCAGCGCATGCAGCCCCGCGTCGAGTTCCGGCTTCAAAAGTGCGTTGATCGCCCGGTGGCGTTCGACGCGAGACTTGCCGGAAAAGCTTTCGGATACTATCTGAACACGCATATGCGTCTCGCCTGTGCCGGTCATATCCGGCTGGTGGCCCGCATGCATCTGGCTTTCATCGACGACCCTCAGGCGCTCGGGTGAAAAGCTCTCCCGGAGCTTGGTTTCTATGCGTTCTCGCAGGGACATGCGACGGGCTCCATTCTCGTTGGCTGGTCTTGAAGGGGGCTACCTAAAAGCCAGCAACATTCCGCTTTGTCAATTCTTGTTGTGCAGCTTTTCGCACCCCATAATCAGGGCATCATGAAACTGGATTCGAAATATTTCGATCGCATCCGCACGCGCCGGAAAAGGGAGCGGGAACCTGAGGTTCAGGCCCCCACCTGCCAGTGGGACGGATGCGATAAACCGGGCATTCACCGGGCACCCGTCGGCCGCAATGCCGAGGGGCAATTCTTCCTGTTCTGTTTTGAGCACGTGAAGGAATACAACAAGGGCTATAATTATTTTTCCGGCCTCTCCGACAGCGAGATTGCCCGCTACCAGAAGGAAGCGATCACCGGTCATCGCCCCACCTGGACGGTCGGCGTCAACAAGACGGCCCGCGACAGCCCGCTGCATTCCACGCTGCGTTCCGGCACGGCCAGCGGCAATGCCCGTATCCGCGATCCTTTCGGCTTTGCCGGCGGTTTTGCGGGCGGCGCAAAGGCAGGCGGCACCCGCCTGCAGCAGGACCGCAAATTGAAGACGCTGGAGGCAAAAGCCTTCGATACGCTCGGTCTTTCTTCCAGCGCAAAGCAGGAAGACATAAAAAGGCGCTACAAGGAGCTTGTCAAAAAGCATCATCCTGATGCTAATGGTGGCGATCGTGGTTCGGAAGAGCGTTTTCGGGCTGTTGTTCAAGCATATCAATTGTTAAAGCAGTCAGGTTTCTGCTAAGCCAACTTACGTGTTTACCGCCTGATTGATGATGTGGCCGGGTGGCTGCCGCCCGCCTTGGAGACGTGATGAGCAAAATCGACCTTGATATTTCCAACCTGCCCGACACGACGGTGTCCGTGCGGGAGGTTTTCGGCATTGATACGGATCTGCGGGTTCCCGCCTATTCGCAGGGCGACGCCTATGTGCCTGACCTTGATCCCGACTATCTGTTCGACCGCGATACGACACTCGCGATCCTTGCCGGTTTTGCTCACAACCGACGTGTCATGGTCTCCGGTTTCCACGGCACCGGTAAGTCCACCCATATCGAGCAGGTGGCTGCCCGCCTCAATTGGCCCTGCGTGCGCGTCAACCTCGACAGCCACGTCAGCCGTATCGACCTCGTCGGCAAAGACGCCATCGTCCTGAAAGACGGCAAGCAGGTTACCGAATTCAAGGACGGCATTCTGCCCTGGGCCTACCAGCACAATGTCGCGCTCGTCTTCGACGAATATGATGCCGGCCGTCCGGATGTCATGTTCGTTATCCAGCGCGTGCTGGAATCCTCGGGCCGCCTGACCCTGCTCGACCAGAGCCGCGTCATCCGTCCTCACCCGGCCTTCCGCATTTTCGCGACCGCCAACACGGTCGGCCTTGGCGATACGACGGGTCTTTACCACGGCACGCAGCAGATCAACCAGGCGCAGATGGACCGCTGGTCCATCGTCACGACGCTGAACTACCTGCCGCATGAGCAGGAAGTGAACATCATCGCCGCCAAGGTGAAGAGCCTCGACAATCCGAAGGGACGCGAAACCGTTTCCAAGATGGTGCGCGTGGCCGATCTCACCCGTTCGGCCTTCGTCAATGGCGATCTTTCCACCGTCATGAGCCCGCGTACCGTCATCACCTGGGCGGAAAATGCGGAAATCTTCGGCGATCTCGCCTTTGCCTTCCGTGTGACCTTCCTCAACAAGTGCGACGAGCTTGAGCGCACGCTGGTGGCCGAACAATATCAGCGGGCCTTTGGCGTCGAGCTGAAGGAAAGCGCTGCGAACATCGTTCTCAGCGCCTGATCGTCCCCGGCTTGTCCGGAGACGATTTCGATGACTTGAAGACGCCGGCAGACCGCGCACATATCGATGGGCGGTCTCCACGCGTCGGCAAATGACAGGAAAGACAATGGCAGCGCGCGGCGACAATTCCAGAGCAAAACCGGGTACGGCTGTTGATACGGAGCCGTTGCGTCAGGCGATTGCCGGATGCGTGCGATCCGTTGCCGGCGATGCCGAAGTCGAGGTCGTTTTCGCCAATGAGCGGCCGGGCCTTGCCGGTGAGCGCATGCGCCTGCCGGAAATCTCCAAGAAACCGACCGCGCAGGAAATCGCGATCACCCGCGGCCTCGGTGATTCCATGGCGCTGCGCCTCGCCTGCCATGACGCCGACACGCATGCGGTGATGTCGCCGCAGGGCGCCGAAGCGCGGCTGATCTTCGACGCGGTTGAACAGGCGCGCGTGGAATCGATCGGCGCGCTGCGCATGCCGGGCATGGCCTCCAACATCCAGGCCATGAACACGGAAAAATACGCCAAGGCCAACTTCGCCGGCATCACCAACAAGGACGACGCGCCGCTCGCCGAAGCCGTGGCGCTTCTGGTGCGCGAGAAGCTGACGGGCGAAAAGCCGCCGGAAAGCGCCGGCAAGGTTGTCGATCTGTGGCGCGATTTCATCGAGGACAAGGCCGCCGGCGACCTCAAGGATCTCTCCAGCGTCATCACCGACCAGAAGGCGTTTTCGCGGCTGGTGCGCAAGATGCTGACCTCCATGCAGATGGCGGAAGATTTCGGCGACGAGGATAACGAGCCTGACAGTCAGGAAGCGGAGTCCAACGAGGACCAGCCGCGCACCAACGAGACGGAAGAAGAGCAGGTCGAGGAAGAGGCCGGCTCGGACGCGACGCCCGCCGATGAAAACGAGGCCTCGCAGGAGGAAATGGAAGAAGGCGAGATGGACGGCGCCGAGATGTCGGACGAAGAAATGTCCGACGATCTCGACGAGGATTCCGAAACGCCCGGCGAGACCCGCCGCCCCAACAGCCCCTTCGACGACTTTAATGAAAAGGTCGATTATCGCATCTTCACGCAGGAATTCGACGAGGAAATCCACGCCGAGGAATTGTGTGACGAGGCCGAACTGGACCGTCTGCGCGCCTTCCTCGACAAGCAGCTCGCCCATCTTCAGGGTGCGGTCGGGCGCTTAGCGAACCGGCTTCAGCGCCGCCTGATGGCGCAGCAGAACCGTTCCTGGGACTTCGATCTGGAAGAGGGTTATCTCGATCCGGCTCGCCTCGTCAGGCTCATCATCGATCCCATGCAGCCGCTCTCCTTCAAGAAGGAACGCGACACCAAGTTCCGCGATACCGTCGTGTCGCTCGTCATCGACAATTCCGGTTCGATGCGCGGCCGGCCCATCACTGTTGCGGCCACCTGCGCGGATATTCTGGCGCGCACGCTGGAGCGCTCGGGCGTGAAGGTGGAAATTCTGGGCTTCACCACCAAGGCGTGGAAGGGCGGGCAATCGCGTGAGCAATGGCTGGCCAGCGGCAAGCCGGCTTCGCCCGGCCGTCTCAATGATCTGCGGCACATCATCTACAAATCGGCGGATGCCCCGTGGCGGCGCGCGCGACGCAATCTCGGCCTGATGATGCGCGAAGGCCTGCTGAAGGAAAACATCGACGGTGAGGCGTTGATGTGGGCGCATAACCGTCTGATCGGTCGCCCCGAGCAGCGCAAGATCATGATGATGATCTCGGACGGTGCGCCGGTCGACGATTCGACCCTGTCGGTCAATCCGGGCAATTATCTGGAACGGCACCTGCGCGCCGTCATCGAGCAGATCGAGACACGGTCGCCGGTGGAACTGCTGGCAATCGGTATCGGCCATGACGTGACACGTTATTATCGTCGCGCCGTGACCATCGTGGATGCCGACGAACTGGCGGGCGCGATGACCGAGCAGCTCGCAGCGCTCTTCGAGGATACGAGCAACGCTTCCGGTTCGTCCCGCAGGGTTCGCCGTGCGGGATAAGCGGGGCCGGGTTTTCTCCGCCTGTAAAACGCTCTCAATGGCCGCCATTCTGGCGGCCGCATCGCTGTTCCCGGTTTCCATCGGCGCTTCGACCATCGATGTGCCGGTGAGTGCGCGTCTTCTGTCTTCTTTCGAAGTCGGCACCAGCGAGAAACGTTTCGGCAAGCTGGAATTTGTCGGCGGCATGGTGATGAGCGCGCCGGAAAAACTGTTCGGGGCCATATCCTCCATCCGCTTCCGCCCAAACGGTGAGGATTTTATTGCGGTGCTGGATACCGGCCATTGGCTGACGGGCAGAGTCACGCGTGACGCTGTCGGGGCGCTGTCTGGCCTTGCTGAAGTCCGTATCACCCCCATGCTGGATATGAGCGGCCGCGAACCGCCGCGCAAGATGGAGATGGATGCCGAAGGGCTGGCGCTACGCGACGGCAAGGTTTTGGTCAGTTACGAGCAACGTCACAGGATCGATATCTATCCCGATCCAGGCTTCGCTACCTCGAAACCGCTCGACCGCCTGCCGCATCTCATCCCCAATAACGAGTTGCGCCATAATGGCGGCATGGAGGCGCTTGCTGTATCGCCGGCCGATTCGCCGCTCGCCGGCGCTCTCGTCGTGGTGGCCGAAAAGAGCATCGATACCGACGGCAATCTTCTTGCCGCCATATTGGAAGGCCCGCTCAAGGGCACATTTGCCGTTACCCATCACCCCTCATTCGACGTGACTGATGGCGCTTTCCTGCCAAACGGCGATCTGCTGCTTCTCGAGCGGCGCTTCAACTTCGCCGAAGGTGTGGGCATGCGCATCCGCCGCATCCGCGGGGCGGATATCCGGCCGGGCGCGGTGGTGGATGGCGAAATCCTCATGGAAGCGGGCATGGCCTACCAGATCGACAATATGGAAGGCATGGATGTGGTGAAGGGGCCGGACGGTTCCACGCGCCTCATCATCGTTTCCGATGACAACCACTCGTTTCTCCAGCGCAATCTGATGCTGGAATTCAAGCTGGTGGAGTGAATATCAGGCCTGCTCCTGTGCCGCCTTGTAGGCAGCCAGGAGATCCTCGACCGGAATGCCGTCGATCTTCATGCCGGTCATTCGGCACGCGGTTATCTGCGCGCCGGAGAGGTTCGTGTTGCTCAGCTTCAGTCCGGTAAAATTGACGTCATCGATCGACCAGCCGGACATGTTGCTGTCCGTAAACGACGCACCGGAAAAGTTGATGTCATTGAAGCGTGTGCCGGCCAGATTGACATTGTTGAAGACCGTCCCCGACAGATTGACGTTATCGAAGCTGGAGCCCGAAAGCGTGGCGCTCGTCGCATCCACAATGTCGATAACGTCCTTGATCTGCATGCCGATCCGCCTCCGAGCTTTGCCACGGACGGCAGATTGCAACGCCACCCGTGGGTTTGCAAGCGTGATCTGATCATGCATCCCCCGGCCTCAAATCTCGCTGACGGAAAGTATCAGCTCGGTTTGGCGGTGCCTGGCATGGGCTTCAGCGTGTTCATCAGCGCGCCATAAGGCAGCAGCATGACGAGGCCGACAAGGACCTTCACCGAAAGATCGCCCAGCGCCCAGGAAATCCACCGGGGGGCTTCCAGAGCGAAGATGCCGAGCAGCGGCGCGTTTTCGATGGCGAAGGCATCATTGGGGCCGACAAAGGAGAAGCTTGCTGCAAAGGCGATGGAGAAGAACAGAGCCGTATCCAGCACCGAGCCCAGCATCGAGCCGGCCAGCGGCGCATGCCACCAGCGCTGGCGGCGCAGGCGGTTGAACACGGAAATATCCAGCAGTTGGCCGATGAGATAGGCGGTGCCGGAAGCAACAGCGATGCGCGGGATGGATGTCCAGAAGGACAGCGTGACGCCGACGACGAAGCCCGCAAGCACGACGCGACGCGCGATGGACGGGCCGAACTGGCGGTTGGTCAGGTCTGTAACAAGGAACGCGATCGGATAGGTGAAGGCGCCCCAGGTCAGGAGGTCGCCGAGATTGACGCCGAACAGCGAGCCGGAGAGCGGGTATTGCACCAGAATATTGGACGCGACGACGACGAGCGTCATCAGCAGAACATAGATAAGCGTATAGCGCAGATAGGGCATTTTTTTATCCTGGGTGATGCCACCAGTTGGAGCCAAGCATCGGCGCGAAACGTCTCAAACGGTTTCCGCAAAACTCGATGCAACGAAAATCTAAAACAAACAAAAGGCTTGAGCGGCAAAAGCCATTCAAGCCCTCTGAATATCAGATGATATCGAAACCGCTATTAAGCAGCTTCAGCAGTCTTCTTGGCGATCTGGCGGCGCAGGAGACGAGCGCGCATGCTCAGTTCGTTTTCGCCGGACTTCAGAAGGAAGGCATCGAGGCCGCCACGGTGTTCAACGGAGCGCAGAGCGGCTGCGGAAACACGCAGGCGGAAGCGCTGGCCGAGAGCATCGGAGATCAACGTGACCTGGCAGAGGTTCGGAAGGAACCGGCGCTTGGTCTTGTTGTTGGCGTGGCTGACGTTGTTGCCCGTCTGGACGCCCTTGCCGGTCAATTCGCATACACGGGACATGGGTACACCTATTTCGTTTCGTCTGTTTCACCACTGGCTCGCCACCGGCAAAACCGGGGTGGCAATCCAACTGGCCATGATTGGAAAGTTGCGGTTCTATAGTCAGACGGGACTTAACAGTCAAGCCGCCCGCGAGCAAATCAAAGGAAATTCCGGCGTTTTCAACCGTCGTCCGCTTTTTTATTGCCACAAGTCAGCGTATATGGTCGCCCGATAAGGCCGCTTCCGCGCCTCTTTTAAGGTGATATCGAAATGATTGCCAGAGGAAAAAGCATTTTCATGGCCGCTACCATGGCGCTTGCGGGTGTCTCCCCCTCGCTCGCCGCCGAAGCGCGCCACACAAGCGAATACAGCATCAATCTCGGCATTTTGCCGATTGCGCGGGCAAGTTTTTCGACTCGCATGGATGGGCCGAATTATTCGATCTCCGGTTCCTTCAGCGCCGCCGGCCTTGCCAGCATCCTCAAGGATATTTCCGGCAAAACGACGGTTTCCGGCGCCAAGCGCGGCCACCGGCTGCAGGCCAATGAATATTCGCTGGTCTACAAGGACGGCAAGCGGGTGCGCACCTATGACGTCGTCTATCGCAACGGCAACGTCACATCGACGACAGTGAAACCCGAGCCTAAGGCGCGGCCGGACAACTGGGTTGACGTGAAGGACCGCGATCTGCGCTCGGTTCTCGATCCGATTTCCGGTCTCATCATTCCCGCGGGCGGCCGCATCTGCCCGACTCGCCTGCCGATCTATGACGGCGAATCGCGGCTGGATCTCGTTTTGAGCTCCAGCGGCACCAAGCCGTTCAAGACCAATGGTTTTAATGGCGACGCCATCGTCTGCAAGGCGCGTTATGTGCCGAAGTCGGGCTATCGGCAGGGACGCAAGGATATCGAATATCTGAAATCCATTTCGATGGAGATCTGGTTTGCGAAATCCAACAACATGGATGTCTATGCGCCGGTCTACGCCATCATTCCGACGCGGGTGGGACAGGTCTATATTACCGCCACGAAATACGGCGGCTGACCAAGATTGATGGCAGGGCAATTGAAAGCAGGCGTTGCCGCGTATTTCTTCTCCCCGTTCGGGGAGAAGGTGGCCCGAAGGGTCGGATGAGGGGGCACCCTCTCCGAATATCGCTACCGTTTCCCCCTCATCCCGCTGCCGCGGACTTCTCCCCGGCGGGGAGAAGAAACAAGCGGAGCACGACCGGGCTTTTGATTGCTCTCAGGGTTACGCCGCATCACCCGGCGACCAGCCGGGTTCCGCCATGACGAAGCTCGAAAAGGCAAAGCCCGGCGAGACGGTGCAGCCGACGAGGGTGAAATCGCCGAGGCTTTCGGCCGATTGCCAGCAATTGGCGGGAACGATCACCTGCGGGCGCTCGCCTTCCAGAATGGCGGGGCCGAGCGTGAAGGTCTGCACCTCCCGGCCGTCCTGCGAAAGATGCAGCGCAATCGGCGCGCCGGCATAATAGTGCCAGACCTCGACCGCATCGGTGACCCGATGCCAGTGCGAGCGGTCGCCTTTTTCCAGGAGATAATAGATCGCCGTGGAGTGGCCGCGCTCGCCGCCGGCCTTGTCACGGAAAGTCTGGTGGTAAAAACCGCCCTCGGGATGCGGCTCCAGCCCCAGTTCACGAATGATCGCCTGCGCGGATATATCCGTTCCCATCAGAAATTGTCCTTGCGCGTGCGGATTTCCGCGAAGACGTCGGCATCGGTGGCGCTTTCCAGGCCAAGATATTTGCGGATGCCGGGATCGGCCACCCGCATATAGGGATTGGTCTGTTTTTCGAGCCCGATACTGGTGGGAATGGTAAATTCATTCGCCTGCCGCGCCTTTTCCACCTGCTCCGCGCGGTCGCGCAGCACGGTATTGTCGGGATCGACGGTCAAGGCGAAACGGGCATTCGTCAGCGTATATTCATGGCCGAAATAGACCTTGGTCTCATCCGGCAGGGCAATGAGTTTCTGGAAGGAGTGCCACATATCCGCCGCCGGGCGTTCGAACAGGCGACCGCAGCCCATGGCGAACAGCGTATCGGCGGCAAACAGCAGCCCGTCATCCGGCATATAATAACAGATATGTCCCGCCGTATGACCGGGTGTGGCGATGATCTGAACGCGGCGACCGGCGAATTCGAATTCGTCGCCATCGGCCTGCGAGCGGTCGAGCCCGGGTATTGCAACAGCCTCATCATAGGGACCGTGAATTTCGCACTGAAACTTGTCCTTCAGCGCCAGATTGGCTTCCACGTGGTCCTGATGGTGGTGGGTGGTGAAAATATGCGTGAGCTTCCAGCCGTGGCCGTCGAGAGCATGCAGGATAGGACTTTCTTCCGGGGCGTCGATGGCGGCGGTCGCCCCGCTTTCGGGGTCATGCAGGAGAACCCCGAAATTGTCGCTGCGGCAAAGAAAGACGTCTATTTCCAAAGGTTTCATCTTATCCTCTCCATTTGCCGGCCAAAACCGGCGCATTCGCCCGCCTGACCTTCAATGTAAGGGCAGACGCCTTGAAGTCCAACCGCCTGATGCTACATTCTCGCCATGAATACCGATATCGTCGATCTGCGCGAATTCTATCATTCTCCGCTTGGCCGTTCGGCCGAGCAGGCGATCACCATGGCGCTTTCGACGCTCTGGCCGCCTTTGCCGGAAGAGCGTCTGGTCGGGCTGGGTTATGCCGTGCCGTTTCTGGAGCGGTTCCGCCACGATACGGAGCGCACCTTCGCCTTCATGCCGGCGGGGCAGGGGGCGGTGAACTGGCCGGCGGGCGAGCTTTCTTCCACCGCGCTGGTGTTCGATGAGGAACTGCCGCTGCCTGATTCGTCGATAGACCGTGTCCTGATGGTGCATGCGCTGGAATTTGCCGAAAATCCGCGCGAAAGCCTCAAGGAACTGTGGCGGGTGCTGGCGCCGGGTGGCCGCCTCGTCATCGTGGTGCCGAACCGCCGCGGCGTCTGGGCGCGCATGGAACATACGCCCTTCGGTTCCGGAAGGCCCTATTCGCGCGGGCAGCTGACGGCTCTTTTGCGAGAAACCAATTTCACACCGGGCGCCTCCGCCGAGGCGCTGTTCTTCCCGCCGACCACAAGCCGGCCGGTGCTGAAATTCCGTCGTTATCTCGAGCATACCGGTCGCCGGCTGTGGCCGCTATTTTCCGGTGTCATCGTGGTGGAAGCGCAAAAACGCCTCTATCAGGGATTGCCTGTCACGCAGCGTGCTTCGCGTCGGGTTTTCGTGCCGGTTCTGGCGCCGCAGGGGGTGCCCACCACCCGCGCCGCCGTGCAGCAGGGAAAGCCGCGCTAACCCTCGACAAAACGCACATTCCGGTCTAATGCCTCCGGCATTGCTTTTGCCGGGTTCTCCGACTTTTTTTAAGGCCGATAAAAATGAGCGCAGAGCTAAGCCAACCTGTTCCGCGTCCGGGTATTCTCGATATCGCCGCTTATGTTCCCGGAAAGGAACATGTCGATGGCGTCGCCAAGGTTTATAAGCTTTCCGCCAACGAAACGCCGTTTGGGCCGAGCCCCAGGGCGATACAGGCTTTCGGCACGGCTTCCGCCCATTTGGAACTTTATCCGGACGGTCACGCGGCTGCGCTGCGCTGCGCCATCGCTGAGGTTCATGGTCTCAACCTCGCCAATATTATCTGCGGCAATGGTTCGGGCGAGTTGCTGGAACTGCTTTGCAGGGTCTATCTTGGCGCGGGTGACGAGGCGATCGTTACCGAGCACGGCTTTCTCCTCTACAAAATCCAGATCATTGCAGCGGGAGCAACACCTGTTACGGTCAAGGAGAAGGATTGCACCGTCGACGTGGACGCTATTTTATCGGCGGTGACGCCGAAGACGAAGATGGTGTTCGTCGCCAATCCAGGCAATCCCACCGGCACCTATGTTCCTGTCGCGGAAATTCGCCGCCTGCAGGCCAGCCTGCCGAAGCATGTTCTTCTGGTGATCGATGCGGCCTATGCCGAATATGTGCGCAAGAACGACTATGAAACCGGCCTTGAGCTGGTGTCGGACAGGCCCAACGTCGTTATGACCCGCACGCTTTCCAAAGCTTACGGTCTTGCCGCACTGCGTATCGGCTGGATGTACGGCCCGGCGGACATCGTTGATGCGCTTAACCGTGTGCGTGGCCCGTTCAACCTGAATGCACCCGCGATTGCCGCCGGCACTGCTGCCTTGCGCGATCAGGCTTTTGTGGAAACGACCATCGAGCATAATCTTTTCTGGCGCGATAAGCTGACCCATGCGTTCACCGCGCTCGGCCTGACCGTCACGCCGTCCGTCGCCAATTTCCTGCTAATCCATTTCCCCGACCGGGACGGCAAGCGTGCGGCGGATGCGGATGAGTTTCTGAGCCGCCGCGGTTATATTCTGCGTGCGGTGCGCAGCTACGGTTTCCCCAATGCTCTCAGAATGACCGTCGGTTCGGAAGAGGCCAATCTCGGCGTCATGGCGACCCTTGCAGAGTTCATGGGGCAGGCCTGACGAACAGATCCCGTTCGAGCGGATCGCACTGTTTGGCATTGTCGCGAAACAGGGAAAGCCTCTGACCCTCGACAAAACACCCATTCCGGTCTAATGCCTCCGGCATTGCTTTTGCCGGGTTCTCCGGCGTTTTTCCAAAGGTCGATCAAATGAGTGCAGAGCTTAGCCAACCTGTTCCGCGTCCGGGTATTCTGGATATCGCTGCTTATGTTCCCGGCAAGGAACATGTGGACGGTGTTGCGAAGGTTTATAAGCTCTCCTCCAATGAAACGCCGCTTGGGCCCAGCCCGAAAGCCATAGAGGCCTTCGGCACCGCGGCCAGCCATCTGGAAATCTATCCGGACGGACAGGCGATTGCGCTGCGCCAGGCGATTGCCGACGTGCATGGTCTCAACATTGCGAATATCATGTGCGGCAACGGTTCGGACGAGCTGCTCGGCATGCTTTGCCACGTCTATCTGGGCGCGGGCGATGAGGCGATCATCACCGAACATGGTTTCCTCGTCTACAAGATCCAGATCATGGGCGCGGGCGCGACCCCGGTGACGGTGAAGGAAAAGGACTGCGCGGTGGACGTGGATGCGATCCTCGCCGCCGTGACGCCGAAGACGAAGATGGTTTTCGTCGCCAATCCCGGCAATCCCACCGGCACCTATGTTCCCGTTGCGGAAATCCGCCGCCTGCAGGCCAGCCTGCCGAAACATGTCGTGCTGGTGCTGGATGCGGCCTATGCCGAATATGTCCGCAAGAACGACTACGAGGCCGGGCTTGAGCTGGTATCCGGCAACCGCAACGTGGTGATGACCCGCACCTTCTCGAAGGTCTATGGTCTCGCCGCCCTGCGCGTCGGCTGGATGTATGGTCCCGCCGCCATCATCGATGCGCTGAACCGCGTGCGCGGCCCATTCAACATGAGCGCGCCGGCCATTGCTGCCGGTGCCGCTGCGATCCGCGATCAGGCCTTCGTAGAGAAGGCCGTGGCGCATAACGCGCTGTGGATGGAAAAGCTGGTCACGACCTTTACCGGCCTTGGTCTCACCGTCACACCATCCGTCACCAACTTCATCCTCATCCATTTCCCGGATCAGGACGGCAAGCGGGCAACGGATGCCGACGAGTTCCTGAGCCGCCGCGGTTATATTCTGCGTGCAGTGCGCGGTTACGGCTTCCCGAATGCGCTGAGAATGACCGTCGGTTCTGAAGAGGCCAATCTCGGCGTCATCGCTGCTCTTACCGAGTTCATGGGGCAGGCGTGATGGCTGAGATCATGTTTGAACGCATCGCGCTGATTGGCATCGGCCTGATTGGCTCGTCTATTGCCCGCGATATCAGGGAACTGGGTCTTGCCCGCCATGTGACGATTTCCACGCGCAGCGAAGAGACGCTGAAACGGGCGGAAGAACTGGCGCTCGGCACGGATTACAGCGTTTCGGCGGCGGAGGCGGTCAAGGACGCCGATCTCGTCATCGTCTCGGTGCCGGTTGGCGCGTCGGAAAGCGTGGCGCAGCAGATCGCGCCGCATCTGAAACCGGGCGCTATCGTTACCGATGTCGGCTCCACCAAGGCCTCGGTTATCGCGCAGATGGCTCCGCATATGCCTGATAACGTGCATTTCATTCCCGGCCACCCGCTGGCGGGTACGGAAAAATCCGGCCCGGATGCCGGTTTTGCCGGCCTCTTCCGCGACCGCTGGTGCATCTTCACGCCGCTGCCGGGCACGGATGCGGCGGCGCTGGAAAAGCTCAAGGATTTCTGGCGCGCGCTCGGCTCCCGTGTCGATGAAATGGATGCCGAACACCATGACAAGGTTCTGGCGATCGTTTCGCATCTGCCGCACATCATCGCTTACAATATCGTCGGCACGGCGGATGATCTGGAGACGGTGACCGAATCGGAAGTCATCAAATATTCCGCCTCTGGTTTCCGTGACTTCACCCGTCTGGCCGCCTCCGATCCCACCATGTGGCGCGATGTCTGCCTGCACAACAAGGATGCCATCCTTGAAATGCTGGCGCGGTTTTCCGAAGACCTCGCCTCCCTGCAAAGGGCGATCCGCTGGGGAGAGGGCGACAAGCTGTTCGAGTTGTTTTCCCGCACTCGCGCCATCCGCCGCTCTATCGTGCAGGCCGGTCAGGATGTCGATGCGCCGGACTTCGGGCGTCATGCGCTGGATCAGAAGAAGTAAGGCGCATTTCGCTTATAGTCGTGGTGGGATTTGATCCGGCCCATAACGCCCGCCGGCAA
Organism: Agrobacterium sp. CCNWLW32; assembly: GCF_037083425.1. NCBI lineage: Bacteria > Pseudomonadati > Pseudomonadota > Alphaproteobacteria > Hyphomicrobiales > Rhizobiaceae > Agrobacterium > Agrobacterium sp. CCNWLW32. Next base: position 357,851 of record NZ_JBAOJM010000004.1, on the reverse strand, counting down.
AGTGCCAAAGCCTCCCCGTCGTCATCCTCGGGCTTGACCCGAGGATCCACGATCCGACGCGCATGGATCCTCGGGTCAAGCCCGAGGATGACGTCGAGTATAAATCAATCCCTCAGATCGGCGGAATCTTTCCAAGCGGGATAAAGCCGCTGACCGTGGCGCGGCCGCGGTCCACCACGAGATCGACGGACGCCCGGTCACCACCTCCGGCGAGCGCGCCGAGCAGCTTGCGGGCCGTATCGATGGTGGATTGCAGCTGCGGAAAGGCCTGCTTGGCATTATCAGACCATGAGCCGAGCTTTTCGATCTCAAGCTTGAACTGGCCGGAGAGATAGCCCTCATTGTCGAAAGAGAAGGGGCCGCTGATGCGCATGGTGCGGCCCTCGCCAATATCGGCCACCAGGCGGCGAAGCTCGCCGCTTGCGCCATAGAGACCCGACTTGTCGCTGCCATCCACCATGCCTGCCTTGCCCGCGAGCGTGACATCAACGATGGCATCGAGGCGGGGAAGAACCTGCGGCCAGTCCTTGATGACGGTCGCCGAATCGGTGAGCGTGATTGCGCCGTCGAGATCGGCCCCGTTCTGGCGCAGATGCATTTCCGTCTTGACGGCATCAAAATCGATGGTCTGGCCGGTGACCGAGGAAACCGCCTGCGCCTTCAGTCCGTCGATGACGAGCGAGCTGCGGTCAATGCCCTTCAGTTTGGTGACGATGCTGGACTGCATGTTCTTCCAGGCAGCCGAAATCGTCAGGCCGTGGGCGGAACGGATTTCCGCGGGCGAATCGAGTTCCCAGACGATATGGCCGGGATTATAGACCTGCGCCGCCGAGCGAAGTTCGCCGAAGGAAGCGGAAACGCCGTTCTGGCTGTCATCCACCGTCACCTTCGAGCAGAAGAGGCCGATGCGGAAGGGATAACCCTTGAAGGCGATATCGCCGCATTCCCCGCTGACGCTGCGGGCCTGCGAAGGAGAAATGACGTTCAGCACCGTCTGTTTCAGCCTGTCGGCGGCATAAAACCATCCGGCAGTGTAAAGTCCGATGACCACCACAATGGCGATGGCGAGCCAGAGGAATTTTTTGGTCGTGCCGGATTGGCTTGACGCTGCCATATTGATCTCCGATGAACAGACTTCAGGGAATTTTGATTTGGCTTGGGATATGGACGATTTTTGGGTCTTTGGCTACGGTTCGTTGATGTGGAACCCCGGCTTTGCCTTCGAGGAGAGGCAGCAGGCGCGGCTGCACGGTTATCGGCGCTCGCTCTGCATCAGTTCCAACTTCTATAGAGGTACGGAAGAAAAGCCCGGTCTCGTTCTCGGTCTGGAGCGCGGCGGCTCCTGCCTCGGCGTCGCCTTCCGCGTGCGCGGACAAGACCGCGACCCCGTGATGGTCTATCTGCGCGAGCGCGAACTGGTGACCAATGTCTACAAGGAGCGGATGGTTTCCATCGCACTGTCAGATGGCAGGCGCGGCAGCGCCGTGACCTATGTGGCCGACCCCGCGCATGAGCAATATATCGGCGGTCTCGGCGTTGCCGAATCGGCGACCATCGTCGCGGCGGCAACGGGCCGGTCCGGGCCGAATACGGATTATGTCTTCAACACCGTGCAGCATCTGCAGGAGATGGGCATTCGCGACTCACTGCTGGAAAGCATTGCCAAAAATGTCGGCACGCTCGCCGCTCAGCCGGCCGTGGTTTCCTTGCCCTGAAGTTCAGCGATCCGCTTTACGGCAGTCGGCGGCAGCGGCAGGTGGGGATTGTTGCGCACGGTTTCCAGCAGCAATTCGTCGCTCGCCTTTTCCGTCACATCGATCAGACGCTTGAAGAACACATCGGGGTCCAGCCCCGGCTCGATGGCCGGCAGGATACGCACCTTGAAATGGCCGGGATAGCGCATCGTGGAACGGCGCGGCCAGAACAGGCCGGGATGCATGGCAACGGGAATGACCGGCACCTGCAGATCGCGGTAAAGCCGGGCGATACCGTAACGGTATTCAGGCTCGGCGCCCGGCGGGCGGCGCGTGCCTTCGGGATAGATGATGAGTTCGCGGCCGGCGGCCATTTCCTCTTTCGCCCGCTCCATGACCTTCAGCATCACCTTGCCGCGTGCGGCGCGGTTGACCGGTATCATGCGCTGTTTCATCACATACCAGCCGAACAGCGGAATCCACATCAACTCCCGCTTCAGAATGTAAACGGGGTCCGGCAGATTGGGTAGCAGCGCATAGGTATCCCAGAAGGACTGGTGCTTCGGCGCAAAGATGCAGCCGGTCTCGGGAATGTTCTCCAGCCCCTCGATCTCGAAGGTGGTGCCGACGATGGTTTTCATCAGCCAATGGTTGGACCGCGCCCAATTCTTGGGAATTTCGAATGCGATCTTGCGGGGCAGGATGAAATAGATCGGCGTCAGCACGATCATGCGGACAATCAGGTTGAGATAAAACAGCGTATTGAAAAGAAAAGAGCGCAGCTTGAGCATCAACAGCCTTCCCGGGATGCAGCCGTTCCGAAACTTTGAGCGCCTCGATGCCGGATGCCGATGCCAGACGCCTACACGAAAACAAGGGGCCGCAGCAAGGGTGTTCTCGCGGGTCAGGGCGAAGCGGTCGCCACCTTCGGGGTGGAGTGGTCGGCGGCTGCCTTGCGCAGCCCGTCGCCCTTGCCGAAGCCGGTGAGGTCGCGCCCGGCCGCAGCCACGAACTTCAGATATTCGTAGAGCATGGTTCTCACCACATCCGGCTCCACGAACCAGTTGGTGCGGGCGAGATCGGCGCTGATGACGGGATAGGCGATGAATTCCGTCTGCGGGCTGGCGCTGCGCAATTCATGCAGGCTGCGATGCATATGATAATTGTTGGTGACGACGACGATGGAGGAATAGTTGTGGTCACGTATCCAGCTTGCCGCCTCATTGGCGTTGCCGATCGTGTCGATGGCCTTGTAGCCCATATCCACACAGCAGGAGAACATGTCGGATGACCCTTGAGTCATCTTGCGAATCTGCGAGCGGGTGGTGGCGGGGTTGACGCCTGATATCAAAAGCCGCTTGCCCACGCCGTCCCTGAGCAGGCCGACCGCCTGTTCGATACGCTGATAGCCGCCGGTGAGCACAATGATGGCGTCGCCTCTCGCCCCTTCCGGCGGGCGCATGGAGGCGACGGAATCGGCAAACCACAGGAAGCCGCCTGAAAAAACACCAAGAAGAACGACGCAGAGCAGGATGAAGCCGCGAATAAAACGGCGCAAAGGACCACGCCGCGACAACAGGCCCTTTCTGGCCGGCCGCGCCGTCGTCTGATCCTGGTCCATCCGACTCACAAACATTCCTCCTGAATACTCGCCGATTAAGGCAAGGGACAGGCATTTTTGTCCACCGTCTGCAGGTTACATCCGGCCTGTGACGTTTCAGTTTTACCGCAGGAGTCCGGTGGTATCCTCACGACGCGAGGCCGTCACTTTTCGATGGATCGGAGCGGACGCGGTCAATATCATCGATGGTGCGGATAACGGTCATGCGCGCCGTGATGGTGGTGAGAAGCGCGATGATGATCATCGTCATGGCGATGCCGAGATAACCGCCGAGTCCGACCGAAAACGAGCCAAAAAGCGCGCTTGCCTGATCGCTTTGCGGTGTGGCGACCGTGCTCGATTGCCAGAAGCCGGCGACCAGGAACACGGCGGCTGCCAGTGCGCTGCCTGCCGCTGCCCCCTTGAGGCTGATCTTCAGGAAGTGCTTCTGGAATTCGCGCGCCACGAAGCTGCTTTCGGCACCGACGAAATGCAGCACCTCGACAATATGCCGGTTGCCGGAAAGCGCGCCGCGCGTGGCGAACACCACCGTCAGCACCATGGCCGTGAAAACGAGGATGAGGACGCCGACGCCGATCATGACTGTAGTTCTGGCCATGGAGACCAGCCTGTCGACCCAGGTGCGGTGATCATCGAGAAAAGCCTGCGGGATTTCCGCTTTCAGCATATCCCGCATGGCCTGGAAATCGGGCGGATTGCTTTCATCGATGGTGATGACGACGAGACGCGGAATGGGAAGTTCGGAAAGGTCGAGACCGCTGCCGAGCCATGGTTCCAGCAGGCGCGATGTCGCTGCATCGTCGAGGATCGTGCCATCCCGCGTGCCGACAAAGGTGAGCGCCAGATTACGCGCCTTGTTCAGTGCCGCATTCATGTCCAGCCCGTCCTCGGGCTTGATCTGAATGGTAATCTCGCGGGAAATCTGGCTCTGCCAGGTGGCGGCGGTGGCGCGCACCATGGAGACCGCGCCGAGCGTCAGACAGGCAAGGAAGGCCATGATGGCGATCACCACCATCAGCGCATTGCCCTGAATGTTGGAGGGCGGCAGGATGGGCGCCATGGGGCGGATGCGCATGGGCGGGCGCTTCGGCTGCGCGGCTTCCGGTTTCAGCTGTTTGCGGTTGATCTCATTCATAGATATCGAGCCGCCCTTCGGTGAGGATCATCCGGCGCGCATCGATCTGGTCCATCAGGCCAAAATCATGGGTGGCGATGACGACGGCCGTGCCCAGCCGGTTGAGCTCCAGGAAGAGGTTGAGCAGGCGTTTGGCCATGGGCGGATCGACGTTGCCGGTCGGTTCGTCGGCCAGCAATATTTCCGGCTGGTCCATCAGCGCGCGGGCAATGGCGGCGCGCTGCTTTTCCCCGCCGGAAAGAATGGCCGGCAGCACATTGATGCGCTCGCCGAGCCCGACCCATTTCAGAAGCTCGATCACGTCGTTGCGATAGGCGCTCTCTTCCTTGCCGCGCACACGCAGCGGCAGGGCGACATTCTCATAGGTCGTCAGATGATCCAGCAGCCGGAAATCCTGAAACACGATGCCGACACGGCGGCGCAGCATGGGCAGTTCGCTGCGCGGAATGCGCGACACGTCGCGGTTGAACATGCGGATATTGCCGCGCGTCGGCTGCAGCGACATCAAAAGCAGGCGCAGAAGCGTCGTCTTGCCTGCGCCCGACGGGCCGGTCAGAAACTGGAATGACCCCTTGGGAATGTCGAAGGTCATATCCCTCAGGATCTCGGGTCCCATGCCGTAACGCAACCCGACATTTTCGAAATGGATCAACGGACTTCCAGTCTCTTCGTTTCGTGGTGGTTCGCAAGCCGCTGGCGCGTTGGGTTCGGTGTCGGGGGTTAACCCGGATCCGGTGACCCGTGCGAGCCGTTTTTGCGAAGCATTAACCAATTAAATTTAAAACTTGGCAGGATTCGTTGCAATGCCCAGTTTTGCGGGCCGGAAAACCTGACCGGGGAATTCTATGGCTATGTTCCGTTCATCTCGCCGGCAAGCGGCATTCGATTTTGACCTCCTGATGCCGGAAACGCCGGTGCGTCGTTCGGCGCGGGCGGCAAATCCCGACCGCGACGTGGTAGACGCTGAATTTGTCACCATCAAGGAAAACCGTGCGCGCCAGCCCGGAAATGACAATCGTGGCGCAGCGCGCCGGCAGGCGGTAAAGCCGCCCATTACCCTCCCCATGCTGGGCCTCGCCTTCATCGGCTGGGTGGATCGCAGATTGTCGCGCCTTTCGGCGGATGCCTATTCGGCACTGGTGGCCGGCCTCGCTATTTTTGTCTTCGTATGCTCGGGTGGTCTCTCGGTCGTAGTACCGGAAAAGACGGCCGCCGCGGCCCCGGTCAGCCCGCTCGCCATTTCCCATGTTACCGTGACCCCGCAGGAAGCGGGCGGCATGGATATTCTGCTCATCAACGGCATCGTGGAAAACAATGGCGGCAATCTGGAAGAGGTGCCGGCCCTTCGCGCCGATCTCTTCGCCGCCAAGGGGCAGCTGGTGGCCAGCATGGTCATCGAGCCGCCGGTGAAAGAGATGCAGCCCGGTTTCAGCCACGGTTTTTCGGCAAAACTGCGCCATCCCGGTGGAAAAACGCCAGAGATCAAGCTTTCCTTCGTCGAGGCGGGTGCGTCCGAACGCTGACTGTGCTAACGCCTGTCTTCTATTTTTACTGAAAGGTAAAATCGGCAAGGCGCAGCACAGGAGTAAGAATGCCCGTCGTCCGTGGAAAAAATATCGAGCCGCTTTATACCGCCGAGCAGATCGCCGAGCGCAATCGCGACATGGCCAAGCACATTGCCAGCGGCCCGACCAAGGATTTGCTGGTCATTGCCGTGCTCAAGGGATCGTTCATTTTCGCGGCCGATCTTATCCGCGCGCTGCATGACAGCGGCCTTGCGCCCGAAGTCGAATTCATCACGCTGTCGAGCTACGGCACCGGCACGGTTTCGCAGGGCGTGAAGATCGTCAAGGATATCGACAGCGACGTGAAAGACCGTGATGTGCTCCTGATCGACGATATTCTCGAATCCGGCCGCACGCTGCGTTTCGCCAAGGAACTGCTCTATGAGCGCGGCGCGCGCCACGTCACCATCGCCGTGCTGCTCGACAAGAAGGTGAAGCGCAAGGAAGATCTGGAGGCCGACTATGTCGGTTTCGAATGTCCAGATTATTTCGTCGTGGGTTACGGCATGGACGTGGCCTATGCCTTCCGCGAACTGCCTTTCGTCGGCGTCGTGACCGGCGACGCCTGACTACTTCTCCCGTGCCGGAACGGCACAGGGCGGAGACGCCTCATTAACCATTCACCCAGCCAAAGCCTGGGTGTTTACCTCTTGAAAAGAGGAGCCTGCGATGTTGCTCACGGCTGGAAATGATGCCCAGGAGCAATGATTGATGGCGAAGATTCTGATTACCGAAGATGAGGATGCATTGCGGGCTTTTGTCGCCCGCGCCCTGCGTCTCGACGGTCACGAGACCCATGAGGCGGCAGACGGCGAGCAGGGGCTGGAGAAGCTCCAGGAAACCAGTTTCGATCTTCTTCTTTCGGATATCCGCATGCCGGTCATGGATGGCATCGAGCTGGCGCACCGCGCCGCCGAAAGCTTCCCGGCCATGCGCATTTTGTTGATGACCGGTTATGCCGAACAGCGCGAACGCGCCGACGATCTGGCCGAAAAGATTGTCGATGTGGTTTCCAAACCCTTCGCGCTTCCCGATATCCGCAAGGCTGTCGCCCGTGCGCTCGCGGCCTGAGCGAAGGTCATAGAAATTTAAAAAGGGCGGCCGTCGGGCCGCCTTTTTTGTTGACCAGACTTACCCGATGGTCTTTCCGCTTCCACTTCCGTCATCCCGGCCTTGAGCCGGGATCCAGCCAGCCCAAGGACTTGGGCTGAAAAGAGTCGTCTCGCCGCGCAGACGCGCGTCTGCTGGATGCCGGATCAAGTCCGGCATGACCGAGAAACTTTACCCTTTAAAACTGGCTGTACTGGAGCGCACGGAGTAAACCGGGCATGCGCCTCACTTGATATCCAGCAACCGCTCCAGATAACGCCGCTCGATTTCCCCCGGCGGGTTGTTGCCGAGCTTTTCACGGATAGCCTCGAGAATTTCGCGGGCACGCTGCACGTCGATCTCGTCAGGCACCTTCACCTGATCGCCGAAATCCGGGCCGGTGGTGCTGCGCGGACGGCCGAGCGGGTCGCGACCGTTCTGGCCACCCTGTCCGGCCATGCCTTCCTGACCTTGCCCGGGCTGCTGACCCTGCTGGCGCATGGCCTGCATGATCTGGCCCATCATGTCCTGCGCGCCCTGTCGCAGAGCGTTCAGCGCATTGCCCTGGCCTTCGACGGCCTGTTCGCCCTGGCCCTTGCCCAGCGCTTCACCGGCGCCCTGCATTTCCTGCTGCGCCTTGCCGAAGTTTTCGCCCGGTTCCATGCCGAGATCACGAAGACCCTGCTGCAATTCTCCGAGCTGCTTTCCGAGTGCATCCTGCTGCGCCCGCAGGTTTTTCAGTGCTTCGCGCAATTGCTCCGCAGTCATCTGGTCAGACTGTTGCTGCCCACCCTGCTGGCCATTTTCGCCCTGTTGGCCCTGCTGTCCCTGTTGCGGCGGCTGGCCGTTTTCGCCCATCTGCTGCTCGTCTTCGCTTTCGCCGCCCTGCTGCGGGTCGCCGCGCTGCATGCGGTCGCGCAGCGCCTGATCGAGCTTGAAGGTCTCGTCCATCAGCTTCTGCTGCTGCTGCAGGATTTCGCCCAGCTTGTCGATCTGCTGGCGCATCTTGCTGCTCTGCTGCTGCCCCTGCTGGCCCTGACGCTGCGGCCTGCCTGCCTGCAGATTGTTCATCATGCGCTGCAGCTGCGAAAGCATTTCCTGCGCCGCGTCGCGGTTGCCGGAGCGGGCGAGGTTCTCGATCTGGTTCATCATGTTTTCCAGATCGCGCTGGCGCAGCACGTTCTGCGCCTGCTGGTTCATGTTGGCTTGCGGCGCGTTCTGCATGCGCTGCGCAAGCTCGTTCATGAATTGTTGCATCGCTTCCCGCAGTTCCTGCATCAGCTTGGCGACCTCCTCGTCGGAGGCATTGCGCTGCAACGCTTCCGAAAGCGCGGTCTGCGCATCGCGCAGGCGTTTTTCTGCCTGCGAAAGGTCGCCATCCTCGATGCCGAGCGCAATTTCCCAGAGGTAATCCGCTGTATCCTTCAGCATCTCCTCATTATAGGCGAGCCGCATGCGGGTCTGCGCCGATTGCAGCAGGAGATAATGCGTGGTGTTGGGAATGGTCTCTTCCGGGCGCAGGCCCACCGCCTCGTTATAGGCGATGGCCTTCGGCATCTGGCGCGTGTCCAGTGAGAAAATCTGCCGCTGTTCGGCGATGGAGGCCGCCAGCGGTTCGGAGAAGTTACGGCCCGGCAGCACCATTTCATGCGCGGGGCTGCGGCCGGTCTGGCCGGCGCCGTCGGTCGCCACCAGCGTGATGCGCACGCGCTTGCCCGCCATCGGATGTTCGGTCAGGTTGCGGCTGGTCAGGCCCTTGATTTCGCGATTGTTCTGCCGCGGCAGATCGAGCTTGAATTCCGGCGCCGGGTAAAGTGCGGTTGCGCCTTCCGCTACGCCAAGCGGCTCGATGATCGCATGGGCTTCCTTCAGGCCGTAATCGTCTTTGGCCGTGAAGCCCACTTCCAGCGCGCCGTTGACGGCCCGGCGCGGCATGTTGTCGAAGGCGATGCTGGGCGGCTGGTCGGGAATGACGTTGAAGACCCATTGCTCGCCATTGGCGGTAATCATGCCGCTTTCGGTGACATCCATAGCGAAGGTGCGCGGCGCGACGGGCTGATCCGCCGAACGCACCGGCGCCTGAACGGCGACCTCGCCGCTTGCACTGTCGGCGCGCGCCGCTTCCGGTGCAAGCTTCTGCAATGCGCCTGCCATTTCCGGTTCGAAGGTCACCTCCTCGCCGCCATCGCCGCCGGTCATGCGGATCGTCAGCTTGGAGGATTGCGGCACGGAAACCGCGTCGCGGTTGGTTGCGTCACGCCCGGTCAGGAAAATCGGTGCGCGGCCGGTATAAGCGGGCGGCGTGACCCAGGCATCGAGACGAATATCCGGATTGAGCGGACCGACGACCGGCCGGCTGCGGAAAGCATCGGCAACGGTGCCCGCGCCGTTGGAATAGGAAAAACCGAAAGCAGTGACCAGAAGCAGTGCCGGAATGGCGCGCAGCGCCAGTCGGTCATAACGGGCGATATCGGGTTTCGGCAGGCCGGCATTGAGCGCGGCGATGCGCTCCGCCATGCGAATCTGGTGTTCTTTCCAGAGTGTGCGGGAAAATGGTGTGTCAAAGGCAGGTTCGTCTTCCTGCACGCCGACTGGCTGGTGCGCGAGACCGTTCCGATCCTCGAGGAGGCGCGACGCATCATTATCCGTCGGCCATTTCAGCCTGAGGATCGGCAGAAGCGTGGCGATAAAACTGAAAACCAGCACAAAAACGATGCCAAGCCGTAGGAAATCCGGCATGTGCCGGTAAAGGCCGAACCAGGCGAGCGCCAGAAACACGGCGGCGATGGAGAGCGGCCACAGGGTTTTCGGTGCGATTTTCTCGCAGAGCAGCACGATTTTCGCGAAGAAGCGCTTGGCGGCAACCAGACGGGCAAGGTCCGGCCGCTGTGCGAATGCGCCGGTCGGGCGCTTTCTGCCTGTCCTGTCCTCTCCGGTTGTGGTCATCAATCCGTTCTCCCGGTTCTGGCCACGTCAAACGCCATTCCCGGAACGGCGAGCTGCTTGTATCCTGAGGCGCAAGGATAACATTCTTTGTGGCGAAGACGAGGGCAAGCGGATGCTCACCCCCATTTTTTAGGCAACTTCGCTTGATTGTGATCGGTCACGCGGTGCGACAGGCGAAATCAATCGAGCCAGACGGGTACGGAATCGAGAGCGATCAGCTCTTCATAGGTGCCGCGCGGGCGGATGACGTGGAACTTGTCACCCTTCACCAGCACTTCCGGCACCAGCAGGCGCGAATTATACGTGCCGGCCTGCACCGCGCCATAGGCGCCGGCGGAGCTGACGGCGATGAGATCGCCCGGCTGCGGTGCGGCCATCTCGCGGTCCAGCGCCAGGTAGTCACCCGTCTCGCAGACGGGACCGACGATATCGGCCTTGATGCGAGGGGCATCCAGCGCAGGCTGCACCACCGGGCGAATGCCGTGATAGGCTTCGTAAAGCGTGGGGCGGATGAGATCGTTCATCGCGCCGTCGACGATCACGAAGGTCTTTTCGCCGCCATCCTTCACATAGATCACTTCCGTCACCAGAATGCCGGCATTGCCGACAATCAGGCGTCCAGGTTCGGTGATGATCTTGCAGTTGAGGCTCTTCAGTTCATTCTTGACGATATGTGCATAGGCATCCGGCAGCGGCGGCGGGTTGTTGTCGTCGCGGTAGGGAATGCCGAGACCGCCGCCGATGTCGACATGACTGATCGTGTGTCCGTCGGTGCGCAGCGCCTCGACCAGTTCGCGCAGCAGCCGGAAGGCATCCTCGAAAGGCTGCAATTCGGTGATCTGGCTGCCGATATGCATGTCGATGCCGGTGACTTCGATGCCGGGCAGGGTGGCGGCATGGGCATAGACCGCGCGGGCGCGTTCATAGGAGATGCCGAACTTGTTTTCTTTCTTGCCGGTGGAAATCTTGGCGTGGGTGCGCGCATCCACGTCAGGATTGATGCGGAAGGAGACATGCGCCCTTTTGCCGGCCTTGACGGCGCGCAGGTTGAGGACTTCCAGCTCCGGCTCGGATTCGATGTTGAAGCAGTAGATGCCGGCATCCAGCGCGTAATCCATTTCCGCCACGGTCTTGCCGACGCCGGAAAACATGATGCGGCTTGCCGGCACGCCGGCTGCAAGCGCGCGGCGCAATTCGCCACCGGAGACGACGTCGATGCCCGCGCCGAGCTTCGCCAGCGTCTTCAGCACCGCCTGATTGGAATTGGCCTTCATGGCGTAACAGACCATGGCGTCCACATCGGCAAAAGCGCCTGAGAACACCTTGTAGTGGCGCTCCAGCGTCGCGGTCGAATAGACGTAGAAGGGCGTGCCCACCGCCTTGGCGATCTCAGGCACGGGCACGTTTTCGGCGTGCAACACGCCGTCGATATAGCCAAAATGGTTCACGGCTTTTTACCCGTCAGAGGAGCTTGTCGAGAATGAACGGACGCTCAGCCGTTGCCGGCTTCGGCTCGCTTCCATCGGCGGCGCGTTTGTTGCGCATTTCGACCGGCGTGCTCGGTGGATCGATATCGCCCTTACGCCCGCAGGCGCTGAGAGCAAGGCTGACGGCGAGCGTCATGCCGATGGGAACGATGATTTTGCGCGCGGTTTTTGAAAGCATGAGCCTGTCCAAAGGAAATATGTGCCTCTCTGATAACGAAAAACAGGGCGCTTGTGCACCCTGTTTCTTGTGATCGCAGCGTAACGCAGATTTATCAGTTGCGTCCACGCCACCAGGCGATCTGCTTTCGCACTTCCGAAGGGGCCGTGCCGCCGAAACTGGTGCGGCTGGCGACCGATGCCTCGACCGAAAGAACGTCGAAAACGCCGCTGGTAATGGCCGGATGGATCGCCTGCAGGTCTTCCAGCGAAAGATCGGCCAGATCGCAGCCCTTCTTTTCGGCCAGAGCCACGGCATTGCCGGTCACATGGTGGGCATCGCGGAAGGGCAGGCCCGCCTCGCGCACCAGCCAGTCGGCGAGATCGGTGGCGGTGGAATATCCCGAACCGGCGGCCGCGCGCATGCGGTCCTTGCGCACTTCGAGATCGCGGATCATGCCGGTCATGGCGGCAATCGCCAGTTCCAGGCTTTCGGCAGCATCGAAAACCTGTTCCTTGTCTTCCTGCATGTCCTTGGAATAGGCGAGCGGCAGGCCCTTCATGACCGTCAGAAGCGCCACCAGCGAGCCGTTAATGCGGCCGGTCTTGGCGCGCACCAGTTCGGCTGCGTCAGGGTTCTTCTTCTGCGGCATGATCGACGAGCCGGTGGAAAAAGCGTCCGACAGGCGGATGAAGCCGAATTGCGGCGTCGACCAGATAACGATTTCTTCGGCGAGACGCGACAGATGCGTGGCGCAGATCGAGGCGATCGACAGGAATTCCAGCGCGAAATCGCGGTCGGAGACGGTGTCGATGGAGTTGCGGGTCGGCTCGCGGAAGCCGAGCGCCTTCGCCGTCATGTGGCGGTCAATGGGGTAGCCGGTGCCGGCAAGAGCGGCAGCACCGATCGGGCTTTCATCCAGATGCTCGATGGCGTGGCGCACGCGGGCGCGGTCACGGCCGAACATTTCCACATAGGCCATGCAATGATGGCCGAAGGTGACGGGCTGGGCTGTCTGCAGATGGGTGAAGCCGGGCATGACCGTATCGGCATTTTCTTCGGCGCGATCGAGGAAGGCGGCGATGAGCGCGGTCAGCATGCCCTCGGTCTTCTGCAATTCTTCCTTCACCCACAGGCGGAAATCGAGCGCCACCTGGTCGTTGCGCGAGCGGGCGGTGTGCAGGCGGCCGGCTGCCGTGCCGATGAGCGTTGCGAGCCGCGCTTCGATGTTCATATGAATATCTTCGAGCTTGCGCGAAAACTCGAAGCTGCCGGTTTCGATCTCTGACAGGATCGTGTTCAGGCCATCGGTGATCTTGTCTTTATCTTCCGGCGAAATAATGCCTTTAGATGCCAGCATGGCGGCATGCGCCATAGAGCCGCGGATATCCTGGGCGTAAAGCTTCTTGTCGAAGCCGATGGAGGCATTTATCTCTTCCATGATGGCAGATGGCCCGGAAGCGAAACGTCCGCCCCACATCTGGTTGGAGGATTTCTGATCTGTGCCGTCAGCCATGTTAAGTGCCCTGGAGTATTCGATGACAGAAAAAAGGCCGTTCAGGCTTCCTTCCGCCAAATTGGTTGCAATTGCTGCCGTGGCCGGTGTGCTCGCCGGTGCTGGCGCGGTCTGGTTCAGGCATATTGGGTCTGAGAGCCCGGTTCAAGGGGCAGCGGTGGCCGAGGGCGGTTTATGTGAAGGTGCGGCAAACCGCATCGCTTCGCTGAAGCCGTTTCTGAAAGGGCAGGTGGCGGCCATGTCGGCGGCGGACAAGCCGCGCGTCATCCCGCTGTCCTTCAAGGGACCGGAGGCTAAGGACATGACGCTTGCCGACCTCAAGGGCAAGGCGGTCCTTCTCAACCTCTGGGCCACATGGTGCGTGCCCTGCCGGGAAGAGATGCCGGCTCTGAACGCGCTGGAGAAGGAAAAGGGCGGCGAGAATTTTGAGGTCGTTGCCGTCAATATCGATGTCGGCGCGGATGAAAAACCGAAAGCCTTCATGGATGAATACAAGATCGACGCCCTGAAACACTACCGCGACAGTTCCATGGACGTCTTCAACGTTTTGAAAAAGGAAGGCCTCGCTTTTGGCCTGCCGGCCACCCTGCTGCTGGATGAAAATGGCTGCCTGCTCGCGGCCATGAACGGCCCGGCGGCGTGGGACAGCGAGGATGCCAAGGCGCTGGTGACCGCCGCGACGGGAAAATGATGCCGGTGGCTGGATCCATGAGTTGAGAGCCGCAACCGCCCTCAAGACAGGCCTGTCCAGGATGGGCCGGTGCAGACAAGCCAGCGTCCGCCCCGTATAATGATCCTGCTTCCGCCATGGAATAGGTGCCGACATGGAGTTGCTTATCCCCCGGCTTGGTCTTGCCCTTGCCATCGGCCTGCTCGTCGGCCTTGAGCGCGGCTGGCGGGAGCGTGATGCGCCGTCGGGCAGCCGTACCGCCGGGATCAGGACCTATGGCATTGCCGGCTTGCTCGGTGGCATCTTCGGCATCTTGGCCGATGAGCAGGGCAATGCCTTCGCCTTTGCGGCGGGTTTTTTGGGTTTCGCATTCAGTTTTTCGTGGTTCAAGCTGCGTGAGGCGCGCCATGACAATGATTTCAGTGTCACCGGCGTGGTTGCGGCGCTCTGCGTCTTTGCCCTCGGCGGGCTTGCGGTAACGGAGCAATATCAGGCGGCGGCTGCTGGTGGCGCGGCCCTTGCGGCATTGCTTGCGGGCAGGGAAGTTCTCCACCGTCTGCTGAAACGGCTGACATGGATCGAGCTGCGCTCCGCACTGGTGCTTGCAGTGATGACCGCCGTCGGCCTGTCGATCCTTCCAAACCGGACAATCGATCCGTGGGGCGGTTTCAACCCCTGGGAAATATGGCTGTTCACCGTGCTCAGCGCCACGATTTCCTATTGCGGCTATATTGCCGTGCGGTTGCTCGGCTCAACCCGCGGCCTGCTGGTGACCGGGCTGGCGGGTGCTCTGGTTTCATCGACCGCCGTAACCGCCAGCTTCGGGCAGAAGGCGAAAAGCGGCGAAAACGTCTGGCCTCTTGCCGGTGTGGCGGCGCTGGCCGCGGCTGTATCGCTGCTTCGGGTTCTCGCTATCGTCCTCGCCCTCTCGCTGACGACGTTTTCCCTCATCGCACCGGCAACGCTGACCGCTGCACTGGTTCTCGGATTGAGCGGCGCCGGCCTGATAAGACTGCAGGACACGCAGCCCGGACAGGAAATCGACGCAAAAAATCCGTTCGACTTGGTGCCCCTTGCCATCTTCGCCGCGCTCTTTGCTGCAACGCGAACGCTGAATGCCGTTCTTCTCGTCTGGATCGGCACGGGTGGTTTCATCGCCCTCACGGCTTTGTCGGCCATATTCGATGCCGATGTCGCCGTTCTCAGTGCGTTGCGAGCCAACGCGCAGAATCTTTCGCCTGATATCGTGGCGAGCGCAATTCTCGCCGCTCTCGCCGCAAACGCGGTAGGCCGCGTATTCGTCGCGGCCGTTTCCGGAACGCTCGTTTATTGCGGGTTGCTCACGGCCGCATCCGTCCTCGCCGCCGGCGCCGGAGCGGTCACTTATCTGCTGATTGCCTGAGAGTTCAGCCGAAGGCAGAGACGATATTGGTCCGGGCTCAGCGCGTGGGGACCGGCGTCTCGCCGCGATAGTCGTAGAATCCGCGGCCTGATTTGCGGCCGAGCCAGCCGGCCTCGACATATTTGACCAGCAGTGGGCAGGGACGGTATTTGCTGTCGGAGAGACCGTCATGCAGTACCTGCATGATCGACAAACAGGTGTCGAGACCGATGAAATCGGCAAGCTGCAGCGGTCCCATCGGGTGGTTGGCACCGAGGCGCATGGCGGTGTCGATGGCTTCCACCGAGCCGACGCCTTCATAGAGCGTGTAGATCGCCTCGTTGATCATCGGCAGCAGGATGCGGTTGACGATGAAGGCCGGGAAATCCTCGGCGACGGTGATCGCCTTTTCCAGCGTCCGCACATAATCCTTTGCCGCGTCGAAAGTCTTTTCATTGGTGGCGATGCCGCGCACCAGTTCCACCAGCTTCATGACCGGCACCGGGTTCATGAAGTGGATGCCCATGAACTGCTCGGGACGATCGGTGGCGGATGCAAGGCGAGTGATGGAGAGCGAAGACGTATTGGTGGCGAGCAGCGCTTCGGGCTTCAGGACCGGGCAGACCTGCGCATAAATCTTGCGCTTGATCTCTTCATTTTCCGTCGCGGCCTCAATGACGAGATCCATGGCTGCCAGATCATTGATATCAGTCGATCCGCTGATCAGCGCCAGCGCCTGCTTGCGGGCGTCGTCCGAAAGCTTGCCGTTGGTGACCTGGCGGGCGAGATTGCCGTTGATCGTGGCGAGACCGGCCTCGATGCCTTCCTTGGAAAGATCGTAGATATGGACCCTGTAACCGGCGATGGCGGAGACATGTGCAATGCCGCATCCCATCTGACCGGCTCCGATGACACCGATGTTTTTAAAGGGGGCGGTCATAGGTTGGTCTCCTCTCAGGGATTTTGTCTGCGTTATTGCCGGCGATGTTACGCATATCGCCGAAAAAGAGAAGGCGGCGCGTTTAAAAAACGCGCCGCCTCCAATTTATGCTTAAATTACAGCGATTTTTCGAGTTCCGGCAAGGCTTCGAACAGATCGGCGACGAGGCCGTAATCCGCAACCTGGAAGATCGGCGCTTCTTCATCCTTGTTGATGGCGACGATAACCTTCGAGTCCTTCATGCCGGCCAGATGCTGGATGGCGCCCGAAATGCCGGCGGCGATGTAAAGCTGCGGGGCAACCACCTTGCCGGTCTGGCCCACCTGCCAGTCGTTCGGCGCATAACCGGCATCGACGGCTGCGCGCGATGCGCCAACGGCTGCACCGAGCTTGTCGGCGACGGGAAGGATGACTTCCTTGAACTTCTCGGAAGAACCAAGTGCGCGGCCGCCCGAGATGATGATCTTCGCAGAGGTCAGTTCCGGACGGTCGGACGACGCCAGAGCATCGGAAACGAAGCTGGAAAGGCCGGGGTTTGCCGCCGCGCCGATGGTTTCGACCGGTGCCGAACCGCCTTCGGCCGCTGCCGCAAAGGCGGTCGGACGCACGGTGATGACCTTCTTGGCGTCGGTTGCCTGCACCGTCTGGATGGCGTTGCCGGCATAGATCGGGCGCTTGAAGGTATCAGGGCTGACGACCTCGATGATTTCCGAGACCTGGGCCACGTCGAGAAGGGCCGCAACGCGCGGCGTCACGTTCTTGGCGGATGCCGTCGCCGGGGCGATGATGACGTCATAGGAGGAGCTGAGCGAAACAACCAGCGCTGCCAGCGGTTCGGCGAGCGCGTTGGCATAAGATGTGTCTTCGGCGAGCAGCACCTTGGAAACACCGGAGAGTTTCGCGGCAGCGTCGGCAGCGCCCTTGGCATTGGCGCCGGCAACCAGCACATGGACGTCGCCGCCAATCTGCGTTGCCGCCGTCAGCGTCTTCGCCGTCAGGTCGGAAAGGGTTGCGTTGTCGTGTTCTGCCAGAAGAAGAATGGCCATAAGAATATCTCCCTTTTCCGAAACCTTAGAGGACGCCGTCGGCTTTAAGCTTTTCGACCAGCTCGGCAACCGAGCCAACCTTGATGCCGGCCTTGCGGCCCGCAGGTTCTTCGGTCTTCAGCACCTTCAGGCGCGGCGAAACATCGACGCCGAAATCGGCCGGAGCCTTCTTGTCGAGCGGCTTCTTTTTCGCCTTCATGATGTTCGGCAGCGAAGCATAACGCGGCTCGTTCAGGCGCAGGTCGGTGGTGACGACGGCGGGAAGCTTCAGCTCGATCGTCTGCAAACCGCCATCGACTTCGCGGGTGACCGCGACCTTGCCATCTGATGGTACGACCTTGGAGGCAAACGTGCCCTGGCCCCAGCCGAGAAGGGCGGCCAGCATCTGGCCGGTCTGGTTGCTGTCGTCGTCGATCGCCTGCTTGCCGACGATGACGAGACCGGGCTGTTCAGCCTCAGCGACACCCTTCAGCAGCTTGGCGACGGCGAGCGGCTCAACCGTTTCGTCGGTCTCGATGAGGATGGCGCGGTCGGCACCCATGGCGAGCGCGGTGCGCAGCGTTTCTTCCGCCTTGGCCGGGCCGATGGAGACGACCACGACTTCTTCGGCCTTGCCGGCTTCCTTCAAGCGAAGGGCCTCTTCCACCGAGATTTCGTCGAACGGGTTCATCGACATCTTCACATTGGCAAGCTCAACGCCAGAACCATCCGCTTTCACGCGGATTTTCACGTTGTAATCGACGACTCGTTTAACGGGGACAAGGATTTTCATCGGCGGCTTTCCTCAAACTCCTGTCCGCTTTGGCCAGTTGACCGCGCGGACCTCCAAAAACAGGTTGGCGACATGGATAAGCATTTTTCCCGCAAATACAACGGAGCAATCTTCATTATCACATGCACGTAAGGCATATCTTACGTTGACGTTAACGTAAATACTCTATCTCTGACGCAGGGTCTCATCTACCCCCGTCATAGCCCCGTTCGATTTGCGACAACCCTGTTGTTTGCGACGTATTCTTGAACTGCGCCGCCCTCGGCGCAACAATGGTTCGGTCAAACAGGGGCACGCCTCGCCTGCGCATGAAAACCACCAGGATCGCACCTGCAATTATGCCGCCGACATGGGCGCCCCAGGAGACGTTTTCTTCAAGCCCCAGCGCCAGCATCAGGAACTGCTGGCCAATCCACAGCGCCAGCGGAATGAAGGCGGGCAAAGGAAGCGGAATACGCATGAGAACCAGCACCCAGACACGCACCCTGGGATGCAGCAGGAAATAGGCCGCGACGACACCGGAAACCGCACCCGAAGCGCCGATCAGCGGCCCTTCCGATGTGGGTGAGACGACGCCGTGAAACAGCGCGCCGACAATGGCGCAGGCAAGATAGAAGATCAGGAAACGGAAATGGCCAAGCGCGTCCTCGACATTGTCGCCGAAGACCCAGAGAAACAGCATGTTGCCGGCCAGATGCCAGAAATCGAGATGCAGGAATGCGTAAGTGACAACGGTCAGATCGTCGGGCACCACCTGCAGGGCCGGTTCCAGATAGGCGTAGTCGAACACCACGGCCGGAATGAAACCAAGGCCGAGCGCTGCGGCATTGGCCTCGGTATCGCTGGCAAGCACGCCGGTAAACAGCCAGACCAGCACATTGACCACAATCAGGCCGATGGTGACATATTGCAGCCGGATATGTTTGAGGGAGTTCGCATCGTGCAGCGGTATGAACATGGAACGTCCTTCATTTGCGCAAGTGATGCGATCTAGCGGTTCTTGCCCGGAACCCACAATATGTCGGCCTTGCCGGCATCATTGGCGAAACGGGCCGCGACGAACAGGAAATCGGACAGGCGATTGGCATATTTCAGCGCCGCCGGGCTGACGATCTCATTCTCGGAAACGGAAAGCTCTACCATCAGCCTCTCCGCCCGGCGGCAGACGGTGCGCGCCAAGTGCAGATTGGCCGCTGCCGCGCTGCCGCCCGGCAGCACGAAAGAGGTCAGCGGTTCGAGGGCGGCATTGAGTTCGTCGATTTCATTTTCCAGCCGGGTGACCTGGCTTTCGACGATGCGCAGCGGCTCATAAGAAAGCGGCTCTCCACTATCAGGCGTGGCGAGATCGGCGCCGAGATCGAACAGATCGTTCTGGATGCGGAAGAGCATGGCATCCAGCCGTTCCAGCCCGCCCGTATGCAGTCGCGCGACGCCGATGGCCGAATTGGTCTCGTCCACCGTGCCGTAGGCCTCGACGCGAAGATCGTGCTTCAGCCGGCGCGGGCCGGAAACCAGCGCGGTCGTCCCTTTGTCGCCGGTGCGGGTGTAGATCTTATTCAGTTTCACCATGTCAACGGCCACCGCCGGTGAGCCAGAGGGTGAGCATGATCAGCACGATGGCGACGGCCTGCAGGAGAAGGCGAAGCTGCATCAGCTTGTTGGACCGGTTGGCATCCTGCCCCTTCAGCATGTTGAAGAGGCCGCGTATCAGCACGATGACGACGAGGCCCATGACGATAAGGGCCAGAACGGTGGTGAAGCCGGACATGCGGTATTACTCCTCCTCAATCGAATCTGCGCAGCAGACGATAGAAAAGTCCGGCAGGCAAGAGCCGTTTCAGGATAAGCCCCTGTTTGGCTGGCACCGTGACGGGATAATGCGGCTTCGGTTTTGCCGCCGTCAGGGCGTGTTTCAGCACGGCATAAACCGCATCGGGACCAAGCTTGTGACGGTTGACGGGACCGGAGCCATCCATGCGCGCCAGCTGGCGTTTATATTCCGCCGCATGGGCCGAATTTTCGAGATCGATATGCTCGTTGATATGGGCAAGCGCCGTCGTGGTGAATTTCGAGGTGATGGGACCGGGTTCGATCAGGCTCACATGGATGCCGCTGCCCTGAAGCTCCATGCGCAAGGTGACGCCCAGCCCCTCAAGCGCGAATTTCGAAGCGGTGTAAGCGCCGCGATAACGATAGGGCACGAGGCCGAGAATGGAGGAGCAATGCACGATGCGGCCGACGCCGCGGGCGCGCATGAAGGGAATGACCCGCCGTGTCAGATCGTGCCAGCCGAAGACATTGGTTTCGAACTGGGCTCTCAGCGCTTCGACAGGCAGGTCCTCCACCGCGCCCGGCTGGCCATAGGCGCCGTTGTTGAAAAGCGCATCGATGCGGCCGCCGGTTCGGGCGGCGACGGTATCCACCAGCGCGGCGATGGTTTCGGGCTTGGTGTAATCCATGATCAGGGTTTCGATGCCCTGATTTTCAAGCGCGGCCATGTCGGCGATACGGCGCACGGTGGCGAAAACCCGCCAGCCGTCCCGGTGGAGCGCGCCGGCGCAATAAGCGCCGATGCCCGAGGAACATCCGGTGATGATGATGACGGGCTTTTCAGACATCTGCCGCTCCGGGAAACCGACTATCGCTCTGGCCCGTTTGACCGGCCCATGGAAAACGCATTGCGCAAAATCCTTCTCAGTGACGGAACCGAAAGCCGGGCTTGCGCGCTGTACAAAGCGAAGCTGATTTCCCATATTCGGGACGAAGTTACAAATGAAATGCCGATGAATGGAGGTGACATGGTTGCCGCAGTGCGCCTGGCAGGCAAGGTTGCCTTCGATGCCTATTCCCATTTCGCCGAGGATGACGGCTGGGCGATGGCGAGCCATATGGCGCTTTCCATCCTGCTGGCGCTGTTCCCCTTTCTGATCTTCGGTACGGCGCTTGCCGGTTTTCTCGGCGCTGACCAGTTTTCCGAAACGGCGGTGCATCTGATTTTCGACACCTGGCCTGAGGCGATTGCCGGGCCGCTGGCGGCGCAGGTGCAGCAGGTGCTGACCATTCCGCGCGGCGGGCTGCTGACGATTTCGGTGCTGGCCGCCGCCTATTTTGCTTCCAATGGCGTCGAGGCGCTCCGAATTTCGCTCAACCGCGCCTATCGTGTCACCGAAACGCGATGGTGGTATATCACCCGCCTGCTCAGCCTGCTTTATGTGCTGATCGCCGTGGTCGTCTTTGCCGGCATCAGCATCGTGCTTGTTGCCGTGCCGGTTGCCACCTCTTTTGCCGAGCAGCGGTTCCCGTGGCTGACGGATGTGCTGAACACCATCTCCAGCCTTGGTCTTTACGGCACCATCGTGGTTCTGACGGCGGGGCTGGTGGCCGCGCATCTTTGGCTGCCCGCCGGCAAACGCCGTATCTGGGATGTCTGGCCGGGCATTCTCTTGACGATGATCTTCTGGGTCATCGGCGCGGCGATCTTCGCCTATTATCTCTCCACCTTCGCCAATTATGCCGCCACCTATGCCGGTCTTGCCTCCGTCATGGTGGTTCTGGTGTTTCTTTATATGGTCGGCGTCATCTTCATGCTCGGTGCGGAGGTCAATGCCGCGCTGATGAAATACAAGGTGCGGCAGATCATCCGCCGCAATATCGGCGGCAGCGGCGCGCGCCGGGAGCGGGCGCTAGAAGAGACCGACAAGCCGGCGGATATCTGAGGACGTCGCCCCTTCCGCCCGCAGGGCGGAAAGGCCGGTGCTGCCTTCGCTTTTCGAAAGCTTGCGGCCGTCTGCGCCCAAAATAAGCCGGTGATGGTGATAGGCGGGCTGCGGCAGGTCCAGCAGGTGTTGCAGCAGCCGGTGGATGGCGGTTGCGTGGAAGAGATCCATGCCGCGCACCACATGGGTGATGCCCTGCAGCGCATCGTCAACCACAACGGAGAGATGATAGCTCGAAGGCGCGTCGGAACGCGACAGCACCACATCGCCCCAGAGCGCGGGAAGGGCCTCGATCTGCCCGGTCCCGCCGTCGCCGCTCTCCTGCCAGAACAGAGGGATGCCGGCGGCGTGCATCGCCTTTTCCATGTCGAGCCGCCAGGCGTGCGGTCGGCCGGAGGCGAGCAGCGCATCCCGCTCCGCCTTTGGCCTCTCCCGGTCTATGGCCGGGTAAAGCGGCGCGTCATCAGGATCGCGTGGCCAGAGCCCTCCCTCCGCCTCAAAAATACGAACGATGGCCTTGGTTTCCCCACGGCTGAGAAAAGCCGGATAGGCGAGGCCCGCGTCGATCAACATGTCCAGCGCCGCGCGATACTCATCGAAATGTTCCGATTGCCGCCGCACCGGCTCTTCCCAGGAAAGTCCCAGCCAGCCGAGATCATCATGGATCGCCTGTTCCAGCTCCGGCGTGCAGCGCGTCTGGTCGATATCCTCGATGCGCAGCAGAAAGCGGCCGCCATTGTCCTGCGCCATGTCATGGTTCAGGAAGGCGGAAAGCGCGTGGCCGAGATGCAGCAGGCCGTTGGGGCTTGGCGCAAAACGGTAAACCGGTTTTTGACGGAAAGGCGAAGGCATGGTTTCTTCTGCCATGTTTTAAAGCGCCCCACCAGCCGGCTGGCGGCATATGGAATGACGGATATGAAAATCATTACCGGGATGGATGACATCAGCGAAGGGCTGGAGCATCTCGCCCACCTCGATCCGGCTCTCAGCCTCATTATCGAAAAAGCCGGTCCGCTGGAGCTGCGCATTCACGAGCCCGGCTTTGCCGGCCTTGCCCATATCGTCGTGTCGCAGATGGTGTCGCGCGCCAGCGCCAACGCCATATGGGCGCGTATCCTTACCGGCACCGGCGGCGTGGTCACGGCGGAAAATTATCTCGGCGCACCCGAGGAATTGCGCGCTGGCTTCGGCCTTTCCCGGGCCAAGGCGACGACGCTGGAAGGGCTGGCGCGCGCCGTTACGGAAAGGCAGATCGACCTTGACGGCGTGGTGCGCCAGGAGGCGGGTGCGGCGTTCTCCGAGCTGGTAGCGCTTCGTGGCATCGGCCCGTGGACGGCGGAAGTCTACCTGATGTTTTGCGGCGGGCATCCGGATATTTTCCCGGTCGGCGATGTGGCGCTGAGATCGGCGGTGGCCCACGCGCTTGATCTGGAGGTGAGGCCGGAAGCGAAATGGCTGGCGGAGCGTGCGGCACTCTGGTCGCCTTGGCGCTCCGTCGCCGCCCGGCTTTTCTGGGGCTATTATGCCAACATTATGCGGCGCGCCATGGTGCCTTTGCCGTGATGTTCCCGCGGCGCTAGAAGTCGGCGATCCGGTAGGGCAGCGCGCCACGCGACAGATGATCGAAATGCAGCTTGCGTTTCAACGGCGGTACGGCGCGTTGCACGCAATCCACCCTTTCGCAGACCCGACAGGAAATGCCGATCGGTTTGAAGGATGCCGCATTGCCGAGATCGAGCGTATCGGCATAAACGAAATTCTGCGCATGGGAAATTTCGCAGCCAAGCGCGATGGCGTAACGTGGTCTTTCCGTATCGAAACCCGCGCCAGCTTTCTCGATTTGCGTGGCGATGGAAAGATAGCGCACGCCGTCAGGCGTTTCCGCCAGTTGCCGCACGATCCTGTCGGAGCTTTCGAAAGCCTGATGGATATTCCAAAGCGGACAGGCCGCCCCGAAACGGGCAAATTGCAGCCGCGTGGCGCTGTGGCGTTTGGTAATGTTGCCGGCGCGGTCGATCTTGGCGAAAAAGATCGGCACGCCTTTCATGCCCGGGCGCTGCAAGGTGCTCAGCCGGTGGGCCACCTGCTCAAGGCTCGCGCCGAAGCGCACGGCGAGAAGCTCCAGATCGTGACGCAGTTCCTGAGCCGCCCGATGAAATTGCCCATAGGGCAGGATGAGGGCTGCGGCGAAATAATTGTGCAGTCCGATACGACAGATTTCCGCCGCTTCCACATTGCGGAATCCGGCACCGGCCAGCACCCTGTCCACCGTCGCGCCGGCGTGAAGCTGGGCGATCTGCAATGCAAGCTGAAAACAGCGGGTCGGCGCGGCCATGTAGGAGCTGAGAGCGAGCGTTTTGCCGGCGGGGTCGAAATGCCGGATCAACCCGCCTGCCGCCTCCGTTCTTGTGATATGGATGCCGTAACGGTTGCGCAGATGCGCGGCCAGAATGCCGTAGGTCTCGCCGCCTTCTATCTCCAGTTCTTCCGCCAGCTCTTCGGCCAGAAGGTCGATCTCGGCGACGTAATTGTCGACGAAGTGGAAGAAATCGCGCACCTCCTCATAGGGGGTTCTTTCCACCTGCGCGGTTCCGCGGCCCAGCCGGTCATCCAGCTGCACCAGCTGCTCGCTGTTCTGGCGATAGGCCTGATGGGCGCGCAGCAGCGCATGGGCAAAACCCGGCGCGTTCTGGGCGATCAGTTTCAGTTCCTGAAGGCCCGGTTCGTAGTTCATGAAGAGCGGATCTTTCAGCGCCTCACGCACGGCGGAAACCAGCCGGTCGCTTTCGCCCGTCGCCAGTTCCGCCATATCAAGCTGGAATTTTTCCACGAGCGTCACCAGAACGCTGGCCGAAACCGGGCGTTGATTGTTTTCGATCTGGTTCAGGTAGCTCGCGGAGATGCCCAGCCGCTCGGCAAATTGCGCCTGCGTGGCGCGGGCGTTTTCGCGAAGGCCGCGCACCTTGCGGCCGATGAAGAGTTTTTCCGTCGCCATATTGCAACTTTGCAAAATTAAATATTGCAAATATTTATGGCACGCATACGCGCACGATCAAGGCTTCTGGCAGACTATTTTCTGGGCTATGGATCGTAATGACAACGCATGGAGGAAACATGCCCGGCATTCTGGAGCAGTTGGAAACGCGGCGGGAAGAGGCGCGGCTCGGCGGCGGCGTCAAGCGCATTGAGGCGCAACACGCCAAGGGCAAGCTGACGGCGCGCGAGCGTATCGACGTGCTCTTGGATGAAGGTTCCTTCGAAGAATACGACATGTACGTCACCCACCGGGCGGTGGATTTCGGCATGGCGGGCCAGAAGATTGCAGGTGACGGCGTCGTCACCGGCTGGGGCACCATCAATGGCCGGCAGGTCTATGTTTTCTCGCAGGATTTCACCGTGCTCGGCGGTTCGCTGTCGGAAACCCATGCGCAGAAGATCTGCAAGATCATGGATATGGCGGTGCGCAATGGTGCGCCGGTGATCGGGCTGAACGATTCCGGCGGTGCGCGTATCCAGGAGGGTGTGGCCTCGCTCGGCGGTTATGCCGATGTGTTCAAGCGCAATGTCGTCGCCTCCGGCGTCGTGCCGCAGATATCAGTTATCATGGGGCCTTGTGCGGGTGGTGCTGTCTATTCGCCTGCCATGACCGATTTCATCTTCATGGTGCGCGATACCTCCTACATGTTCGTGACCGGGCCGGATGTGGTGAAGACCGTGACGAACGAGATCGTCACAGCGGAAGAGCTTGGCGGTGCCTCCACCCATACGAGAAAATCCTCCGTCGCTGACGGCGCTTATGAAAACGACATCGAGACGCTGGAACATGTGCGGCTGCTGTTCGATTTTCTGCCGCTCAACAATCGCGAAAAACCACCTGTCCGGCCGTTTCATGACGATCCGGCGCGGCTGGAGGCACGTCTCGATACGCTGATCCCTGACAGTTCCAACAAACCCTACGACATGAAGGAACTGATCCACGCGCTGGCCGATGAGGGAGACTTCTTCGAGCTGCAGGAAGCCTTTGCCCGCAACATTATCACCGGCTTCATTCGCCTCGAAGGCCAGACGGTGGGGGTTGTCGCCAACCAGCCGATGGTGCTGGCCGGCTGCCTCGATATCGACGCCTCGCGCAAGGCCGCCCGTTTCGTGCGCTTCTGCGATGCCTTCAACATTCCGCTGCTGACGCTGGTGGATGTGCCGGGTTTCCTGCCGGGAACGGCGCAGGAATATGGCGGCGTCATCAAGCACGGGGCTAAACTTCTCTTCGCCTATTCGGAGGCGACGGTGCCGATGGTGACGCTGATCACCCGCAAGGCCTATGGCGGCGCCTATGACGTGATGGCGTCCAAACATATCGGTGCGGATGTGAACTACGCCTGGCCGACGGCGGAAATCGCCGTGATGGGAGCAAAAGGAGCGGCCGAAATCCTCTATCGTTCCGAGCTTGCCGATCCCGAGAAGATTGCCGCGCGCACGAAAGAATATGAGGAGCGTTTCGCCAATCCCTTCGTGGCGGCGGAACGCGGTTTCATCGATGAGGTCATCATGCCGCATTCCTCACGCCGCCGCATCGCCCGCGCCTTCGCGTCGCTGCGCAACAAGAGCGTCGAAACCCGCTGGAAGAAACACGACACCATTCCGCTCTGATTTGCTGCAGGGCTGGAAAAATGCTTCGGCCACCTTACTATATGGATGTTCAGGCGCCCGGATTTCCGGATGTCCTCCCGAAACGCACAAGGACAGTTTTTCATGGCCGAAAATTCCTCCGCAGATAATTTCCCCGCCGGATATGAAGTGCCCAAGGTCTGGACCTGGGATAAGGGCAATGGCGGCCAGTTCGCCAATATCAACCGTCCGATCGCCGGTCCCACCCATGAGAAGAAACTGCCCGTCGGCAAGCACCCGCTGCAGCTTTATTCGCTGGCGACGCCGAACGGCCAGAAGGTCACCATCATGCTGGAAGAATTGCTGGCTGCCGGCCACAAGGGCGCAGATTATGATGCGTGGCTGATCAAGATCGGCGAAGGCGACCAGTTCGGTTCCGGTTTCGTCGGCGTCAATCCGAATTCCAAGATCCCGGCGCTGATGGATCATTCAACCCCTGAGCCGACGCGTGTTTTCGAAAGTGGCTCCATTCTCGTTTATCTCGCGGAAAAATTCGGCGCCTTCCTGCCGAAGGAGGGCAATGCCCGCACGCAGGCGCTGAACTGGCTGTTCTGGCAGATGGGCTCCGCCCCCTTCCTCGGCGGCGGTTTCGGCCATTTTTACGCCTATGCGCCGGTGAAGATCAAATATGCGATCGACCGTTACGCCATGGAGGTCAAACGCCAGCTCGACGTGCTGGACCGGCACCTCGCCGACAACCGTTATCTCGCCGGTTCGGAATATACGATCGCCGATATGGCCGTCTGGCCGTGGTATGGCAAGATCGCGCTCGGTCAGGCCTATGGCGATGCCGGTGCGTTCCTTGAAGCGGACAGCTATAAGAACGTCATGCGCTGGACGCTTGAAATCGGCGAGCGCCCGGCGGTCAAGCGCGGTGTGATCGTCAACAAAACCTCGGGCGATCCGTCCGAACAATTGCATGAACGCCATGATGCCTCCGACTTCGAAACGAAGACTGAGGACAGGATCGGCAAGGCATAACGAAAAGATTAGAGCGCTAAAAGCGCTCTAACTATTTGAATTGACGCATTTCCGGACGTAAAAGCGATTCCGCTTTTACTGGAAATGTTCTGGAAGGACTAAAGATGGCGAACCTGCCCGAAATGACCAAACACAAGGGATTTCCCTCCGGCATGCCGAGCACGGGCGTCCAGTTCACCATCCGTCGCGCCAACCCCAAAGGGGTAACACCGATCAAGATGATACCCCGCCGGGCGCGCAACGATACCAAGGAGCATCGCATCGATGCCGCCTTCCTGCACTCACTCTGGCACCATTTTGGTGCCGAGCCCTTCGAGCGCGGCAATCTCGACGCCGCCCGCCTCAACCTGCTTTTCGGCCGTGAGGTCATACCTGCGGAAAAGAATTTCGATCCGCTTTCCTATCAGGCGATGCTGGTCATCGATGAGCGCGTTGCCCGGCAGAATTTCCCGGAATCATTCGAGAATTTTTTCGAGATTTGAGGGCAGGCGACGGCATTTTTCCTGAGGGGGAGGAGGAACATGATTGTCGACATACTCCATATGGACCTGCAATGGCTGCGACGCTGGGTGAGGCAACGTCGCGGCGGTAACGCGGGCAGAGCATCGGGCAGTCGTGATCCAAAGCCAAAGATGACGCCGGAAGCTGCCCGGCTCGATCACCGGCAGATGCTGCGTTTCATGGCGTTCAATGCGGCGGTCGGCGTGCTGATCGGCGTCTGCGTCGGTGCAGCGCTGATTTTTCTCGACATTGGCGGTTTGGGCGCGCGCATCGGCCGCGCCGCAAATCCGGTTGTGCCGGTATTGCTGGTGGTCGTGCCCATCGCGTCCCTGTTCGGCGCGGCGGCCACCGCCTCGGCGATCCTGATGATGCCCTATGAAAAGAAATTCCGCGACGATGATGACGATGCGAGGGGAGAATAACCGCATGATCAAGAAAATCCTCATCGCCAATCGCGGCGAGATTGCCTGCCGAGTCATCAAGACGGCGAAGAAGATGGGCATCGCCACTGTCGCGGTCTATTCGGATGCGGACGCCAATGCGCTGCATGTGAGACAAGCGGATGAAGCCGTTCATATCGGCCCGGCTCCCTCGTCGCAGTCCTATATCGTCATCGATAAAATTCTGGAGGCGATCGCGAAGACCGGGGCGGATGCGGTCCATCCCGGTTACGGTTTCCTGTCGGAAAATGCTGCCTTCGCCGAGGCTCTGGAAAAGGCGGGCGTCGCCTTCATCGGCCCGCCTGTCGGCGCGATCGAGGCGATGGGCGACAAGATCACCTCGAAGAAACTGGCCGCGGAAGCGGGCGTTTCCACCGTTCCCGGCCATATGGGGCTGATCGAGGATGCGGATGAGGCGGTGAGGATCGCATCGCAGATCGGTTATCCCGTCATGATCAAGGCGTCCGCCGGCGGCGGCGGCAAGGGCATGCGCATCGCCTTCAACGACACCGAGGCGCGTGAGGGGTTTCAGTCCTCGAAAAACGAGGCGAAATCCTCCTTTGGCGACGATCGCATCTTCATCGAGAAATTCGTCACCCAGCCACGCCATATCGAAATTCAGGTGCTGGGCGACAAGCACGGCACCATCCTCTATCTCGGTGAGCGCGAATGCTCGATCCAGCGCCGCAACCAGAAGGTCATCGAGGAAGCGCCGTCACCCTTTCTGGATGAAGCGACCCGCAAGGCCATGGGCGAGCAGGCCGTGGCGCTGGCAAGGGCGGTCGGTTACCATTCGGCCGGCACGGTGGAATTCATCGTCGATGGTGAACGCAATTTCTATTTTCTGGAAATGAACACCCGCCTGCAGGTGGAACATCCGGTGACGGAGCTTGTTACCGGCATCGATCTGGTCGAGCAGATGATCCGTGTGGCATCAGGTGAAAAGCTTTCCTTCGCACAGGCGGATGTGAAACTGAACGGCTGGGCGATTGAAAGCCGGCTTTATGCCGAAGATCCCTATCGCAACTTCCTGCCTTCCATTGGCCGGCTGACGCGCTATCGACCACCGCGGGAAGGTGCGCAGGAGAACGGAACGGTCATCCGCAACGATACCGGCGTCTTCGAAGGCGGCGAAATCTCGATGTATTACGATCCGATGATCGCCAAACTGTGCAGCTGGGGCCAGGATCGCGAGACGGCCATCGACGCCATGGGGCAGGCGCTGGACCGTTTCGAGGTGGAGGGCATCGGCCACAATCTGCCCTTCCTGTCGGCCGTCATGCAGCATGAGCGGTTCCGGGCCGGAAGGCTCACGACGGGCTTTATCGCGGAAGAATTTCCGGAAGGGTTTTCCGGCGTCGAGCCGGATGAAGCCGAGGCGCGTAAGCTTTCCACCATTGCCGCCATCATCAACCAGCGCGTACAGAACCGCGCGGTCGAAATTTCCGGCACCATCGGTAATCACCGCCGCATTGTCGGCCATGACTGGGTGGTTTCATTTGGCGCATTGCACCAAAGGGTCAGCGTTGAAACCGGTCCGGATGGCACGGTGGTCCGTTTTGAGGACGGGGCGGCTTTGGCCATCGATACCGGCTGGCTTCCGGGCCAGAGTCTGGGTCTGTTCACGGTGGCGGGCGAAGTTATCGCCGCCAAGGTTGATCTTGCCGGCGCGGCGGTTCGCCTGCGCTGGGGCGGCATGGATATTCTTGCCCGCGTACGCAGCCCGCGCGTGGCGGAGCTGGCGCTGCTGATGCCGGAAAAACTGCCGCCGGATACATCGAAACTGCTGCTCTGCCCCATGCCTGGTGTCATCACCGGTATTTCGGTGGGCGAAGGCGACGAGGTGGAGGCCGGGCAGGCGCTGGCGACTGTGGAGGCCATGAAGATGGAAAACATCCTGCGCGCGGAAAAACGCGGTCGCGTTGCCAGGGTGGCGGCAAAACCGGGCGACAGCCTCGCGGTGGACGAAGTCATTCTCGAATTCGAGTGATAGCCGCTGCCGTTTTCCGGAACGGATGCGGGCCGGAGCGGTTTACGGGGTCGGGCCTGCGGGCGGCCGTTCGATTTTCGTCACGATCACCGGCCACAGTGCTAGAATGAAATGCAGAAGGGGAGAGATGCATGTCGGGTGAAAAAACGGTGCGGGATTGGCTTCATCTTGCCGAAAAAGAGCTGAAGCGCTCACCGGATACACTCGTCTGGCACACGCCTGAGGGCATCGAGGTCAAGCCGCTCTATACGGCTGACGATCTGCAGAAGATTTCCCATCTCGACAGCCTGCCGGGATTTGCGCCTTTCACGCGCGGCCCGCGCGCCACCATGTATGCCGGGCGGCCCTGGACCATCCGCCAATATGCCGGTTTTTCCACGGCCGAAGCCTCGAATGCCTTTTACCGCAAGGCGCTCGCCGCCGGCCAGCAGGGTGTTTCCGTGGCTTTCGACCTCGCCACGCATCGCGGCTATGACAGCGATCACCCGCGCGTGGAGGGCGATGTCGGTAAGGCTGGTGTGGCGATCGACAGCGTCGAGGACATGAAAATCCTGTTCGACGGCATCCCGCTCGAAAAAGTCTCGGTGTCCATGACCATGAACGGCGCGGTCATTCCCGTGCTCGCCAGTTTCATCGTGGCGGGCGAAGAACAGGGCGTTCCCCGCGCCGCCCTTTCCGGCACCATCCAGAACGACATTCTCAAGGAGTTCATGGTCCGCAACACCTATATCTATCCGCCCGAACCCTCGATGCGGATCATTGCCGACATCATCGAATATACGGCGAAGGAGATGCCGAAATTCAACTCCATCTCCATTTCCGGTTACCACATGCAGGAGGCGGGCGCGACGCTGGTGCAGGAGCTTGCCTTCACGCTGGCGGATGGGCGCGAATATGTGCGGGCTGCTTTGGCCAAGGGGCTGAATGTCGATGATTTCGCCGGCCGCCTGTCGTTCTTTTTCGCCATCGGCATGAATTTCTTCATGGAGGCGGCGAAGCTGCGCGCCGCGCGCCTGCTCTGGTCACGCATCATGGAAGAATTCAAACCGCAGAAGGCCTCGTCGCTGATGCTACGCACCCATTGCCAGACTTCCGGCGTCTCGCTGCAGGAGCAGGACCCCTATAACAACATCGTCCGCACCGCGTTTGAGGCCATGTCCGCCGTGCTTGGCGGCACGCAGTCGCTACACACCAATTCCTTCGATGAGGCGATTGCCCTGCCGACGGAATTTTCCGCCCGCATCGCCCGCAATACCCAGCTTATCCTCCAGCATGAAACAGGCGTTACCAAGGTCGTCGATCCCCTGGCCGGTTCCTATTATGTCGAGAGCCTGACCGATGAACTGGCTGAGAAAGCCTGGGCATTGATCGAGGAGGTGGAGGCGCTTGGCGGCATGACCAGGGCGGTGGCGGAAGGCCTGCCGAAACGGCTGATCGAAGAGGCGGCAACGCGCCGCCAGGCGGCGGTGGACAAGGGCGAGGAGGTCATCGTCGGCGTCAACCGTTACCGTCTCGAAAACGAGGAAGATATCGATGTTCTCGATATCGACAATGCCGCCGTTCGCGCCGCGCAAATCCGCCGCATTGAGGAGACGCGCCGTCGCCGCGATGGCAAGGACGTGACCTCCGCCTTGGCAGCACTTTCCGAGATCGCCCGCAGCGGCAAGGGCAATATTCTCGAAGCCGCCGTTGTCGCCGCCCGCGCCCGCGCCACAGTGGGAGAGATTTCCGATGCACTGCGTGCGGTCTTCGGTGACCATGCCGCCGTGCCGGAGGTGGTGACTGATATCTACGGCGAGGCCTATAAGGATGAGCCGGAACTCGCCACGCTCGCAGCCCGCCTCTCCGGCGTTGCTGAACGGATCGGCACCAAACCGCGCATCATGGTCGCCAAGCTCGGACAGGACGGGCATGATCGCGGTGCGAAGGTCATTGCTTCGGCCTTTGGCGATATCGGGTTTGATGTGCTGGCCGGCCCCTTGTTCCAGACTCCCGTTGAAGCGGCGGATCTCGCCGTTCAGAACAGGGTTCATGTGGTCGGCATGTCGTCGCTCGCCGCCGGTCACAAGACGCTTGCGCCGCAGCTGGTCGAGGCGCTGAAACAGAAGGGTGCGGAAGACATCATCGTCGTGGTCGGCGGCGTCATCCCGCGGCAGGATTACCAGTTCCTGCTCGACCACGGGGTTTCGGCGATCTTCGGACCCGGCACCAATGTCATGGACGCGGCCAACAAGGTTCTCGACCTGCTCGAAGGCGTCAGGCGGAACGTGTGAGGGGAAGACGACCATGTTCGGAAGATTGAATCACGTCGCCATCGCGGTGCCCGATCTCGAAGCCGCCGTCACCCGATACAGGGCGCTTGGCGCAGATGTCTCCGAGCCGCAATCCCTGCCTGAACACGGCGTGACCGTGGTTTTCATTCAGACTGAGAATACCAAGATCGAACTCCTTCACCCCCTCGGAGAAAATTCGCCGATTGCCGCCTTTCTCGAAAGAAATCCGGGCGGCGGGACGCACCATCTCTGCTTCGAGGTGCCGGATATTGCCTCGGCCCGGGATGACCTCCTCAAAAAGGGCGTTCGAATTCTGGGTGATGGCCAGCCGAAGATCGGCGCTCATGGCAATGCCGTTCTTTTCCTGCACCCGAAGGATATGGGCGGCGTGCTCTATGAGCTTGAGCAGGTTTCTCAGACACACGGCTGAAACATAAATCTCCTAGGAGGCTGACGTTGTGACGCACCGCTCACGGCGGCGCTTTCATTTGCGTTCGATGGTTCGTTTGTTTTCTTTTGACATTCGTTTTGTTTTCGTTTTTATATAATTGTCTTTCCATAAGGGGTTTCTCCCCTGCATTGTCGCGGAGGCTTCATGTCCGGCGAAAACATTTTTGATCTTTTTGTCATCGGTGGCGGCGTCAATGGCTGCGGCATTGCCCGCGATGCTGTGGGCAGGGGTTATTCCGTGGCGCTTGCGGAAAAGGGCGATTTTGCCTCCGGCACGTCTTCGGCGGCCACCAAGCTCATTCATGGCGGTTTGCGGTATCTCGAACATTACGAATTCCGCCTCGTACGTGAAGCGCTGATGGAGCGGGAAATCCTCTGGGCCATGGCTCCGCATGTCATCTGGCCCATGCGTTTCGTTCTGCCCATTCAGAAGGGCGGAGTACGCCCGGCCTGGATGGTCCGGCTCGGCCTGTTTCTTTATGACAATCTCGGCGGCCGCAAACTTTTGCCGGCGACCCGTACGCTCGATCTTCGCAAGGACCCGGCGGGCAAGCCTCTGAAGCCGGCTTTTGCCAGGGCTTTCGAATATTCCGACGGCTGGGTGGATGATGCCCGTTTCGTGGTTCTCAACGCGCGCGATGCGGCGGATCGCGGCGCGACGATCATGAACCGCACGCGGGTCGTTTCCGCACGGCGCGAAGGCGGGCTGTGGCTCATCGAGACGCTGGACGAAAAAACCGGTCGTTCGGCCACGCATAAAGCGCGCATGCTGGTCAACGCTGCCGGTCCCTGGGTGGATACCGTGCTTTCCGGCGTCTTCGGGCGCAAGGATGTTCACAATGTCCGGCTCGTGCAGGGCAGCCACATCATCGTGCGCAGGAAGTTTTCCGATCCGCGCGCCTATTTCTTCCAGAACCCTGATAACCGCATCATCTTCGCCATTCCCTATGAGCGGGATTTCACGCTGATCGGCACCACGGACCGAGATTACAAGGGCGATCCGGCCAAGGTTCGCATTTCCGAGGAAGAGATTTCCTATCTCTGCAACGCGGCGAGCGACTATTTCAGCGAGCCGGTTCGGCCGGAAGACATCGTCTGGACCTATTCCGGCGTGCGGCCGCTCTTTGATGACGGCGCTTCGAAAGCGCAGGAAGCCACACGCGATTACGTGCTGAAGGTCGAACAGGCCGACGGCGAAGCGCCGCTCCTCAATATTTTCGGCGGCAAGCTGACCACCTATCGGCGGCTGGCGGAACATGCGCTGGAAAAGATCGGCGCGGCGATCGGCGAAAAGGGCAAGCCGTGGACGGCGGGCTCCCACCTGCCGGGCGGCGATTTCGGCGCGGAAAGATATGAGGTGCAGGTTCGGGCGCTCGTCTCCCGATATCCTTTCCTTGATGGACGCCACGCCGAGCGGCTTGTCAGAAATTACGGCACGAAGGCTGCAGAACTGTTGGGCAGCGCCACCGACGTGTCCAGTCTCGGCCGGCATTTTGGCGGCACGCTTTACGAATGCGAAGTGCGCTGGCTGGTTGAGCACGAATGGGCCTTTGCGGCCGAGGACATTCTCTGGCGCCGCACGAAACAGGGCCTGCGCCTGAGCAAGGACGAGGCCGCCGGTCTCGATGAATTCGTTGCCATGCTGACAGGCGGTAGGCAAAAGACCGAAGCCGTGGCGGAGCGGGCCTGAGCTTTCGCCAGGTTT
This sequence comes from Agrobacterium sp. CCNWLW32, assembly GCF_037083425.1. Classification (NCBI taxonomy): domain Bacteria; kingdom Pseudomonadati; phylum Pseudomonadota; class Alphaproteobacteria; order Hyphomicrobiales; family Rhizobiaceae; genus Agrobacterium; species Agrobacterium sp. CCNWLW32. The sequence goes on along the minus strand of NZ_JBAOJM010000004.1, from coordinate 323,111 downwards.
TAGGTCAATTCCCCGAACTCCTCGGCGGCCTCTCGGGGCCGTCGGCGCTCAAGATGTAGTCGTCGGCGGCGGAAAGGGCGTGTTCCATATGCCCTTCGAACACCAACTCCGGCTCGTGAGGGGCGATTGCGATTTTCGGCATGCCGCCGAAACGCACTGCCTGTGACTGTGCAAGTCCATCGCGCAGGCCGCTTTCCAGAAGGTCGAAATAACGGGTGCCGGGGCCGGTGATGAAAACCGGCATATGGCCGTGCAGGCTGAAGAGGCGTGAAAGACCGTTGCCGAGCGCAAGGCCGGCGGTGCGGAAGGCAAACCGCGCCATTCGGCCCCCGGCGCGAGCCGAAGCGGCGATCTTGTCCACCTCGGCGATCGGCACGAATTTTGCCGGTTCTGCCTGCGGTGGGGCCTCGAAAGCCGAGCGCAGGATTGCATAAAACCCGGAATAGGCCTCGATACAGCCTCTGGTGCCACAACGGCACAACGCACCATCGGCCAGATGCAGCATATGCCCGAAGTTGGGCGCGCTGACCTCGATCGCGCCGCCGGTGGCACGGGCAATGCCTAGCCCGATGCTGTGGCCGAGCGACAGGGTGACAAGCGCATCCGGTGCTGGACCGTCCTTTGCGTGCTCCCGTATCCAGATGGCTTTTGCGGCCAGCAGCGTTTCGTTGTTCAGCGTCACGCGGGTGCGGCCGTCTTGCGAAATAAGCTGCTGGAAATCTATCTTTTCGTTGCCGAGCACCGGCGACCAGACGAGCACTGCCGTTGCCGCATCCACAAGCCCCTTACTGCTAATCGAGACCTGAAGAATGTCGTGGCGGTTGATGCGCGAGCGGTCCGCAAGCCTCGCAAGGCCCGCCAATATCGAACCTCCGAACGAGCCTTTTTCAGCCGTGATCCTCTGCTCGGTAAAGCGATCCACCAGCTTGCCGGCATAATCGACCAGCGAATATTGCACGCTGTCCGAGGAGATGATGACGATGGCGACGTGGCAGAAGGCACCATCAGGCCCGAAGAGGATACGAGGCCGCCCGCGGCCGGCCGTGGCAAGCTGCTCTTTCCTGAGAATGAGCCCCGCACGTTCGAGTTCCATGGTGATGGCGGAAACAGTTGCGGAGGCAAGCCCGGTGAAAGTCGACATGTCGGTGTGGGAAAGGCTGCCGTGCAGACGCAGTGCCGCCATCACCGACAGGCTGTTTTTCTGGCGCACCAGTTCCGTACTTGCAATGGCGGACATGGGCTGGGGCATGCTCCCTGAACGGCCTTTTTCCTGTCGTGCTGATCCCCTCTGATGGCGCATGCCAGAAGCAAGATCAAGGCACCCGGATGCTGCCCGCAGCCGTTGTTGACAGCATGGGGAATCTCTGACATTAATTTTCTCGACTGTCGAGAAAATTGTGAAACCACAGAGACCGACAGCTTTTTCCGGGCGTTTTCCCTGCATGGAGGTGCAGGCTTCGCCCTTACCGGGAGGACATCATGAATTCTTTTGCCAAGCTTTTGGCGGGTACGGCCGTACTCGTTTCCCTTCATACTGCCGCTATTGCTGCTGATCTCGTCGTTGGCGTTTCCTGGTCGAATTTCCAGGAAGAACGCTGGAAGACGGATGAGGCGGCCATCAAGGCAGCGCTCGACAAGGCCGGCGCGAAATACATCTCCGCCGATGCGCAATCATCCGCCGCAAAGCAGCTGACCGACGTGGAATCGCTGATTTCCCAGGGCGCCAACGCGCTGATCATCCTGGCGCAGGACAGCGACGCGATTGGCCCGGCCGTTGAAAAGGCCGTTGCCGAGGGTATTCCGGTCGTTGGTTACGACCGCCTGATCGAAAACAAGAACGCCTTCTACATTACCTTCGACAACAAGGAAGTCGGTCGTCTTCAGGCTGCCGAAGTCTTCAAGGTGAAGCCGGAAGGCAACTACGTCTTCATCAAGGGCTCATCTTCCGATCCGAATGCGGACTTCCTTTTCGCCGGCCAGCAGGAAGTGCTGAAGGCCGCCATCGACGGGGGCAAGATCAAGAATGTCGGCGAAGCCTATACCGATGGCTGGAAGCCGGAAAATGCCCAGAAGAACATGGAACAGTTCCTGACCAAGAATAACAACAAGGTCGATGCTGTCGTCGCGTCGAACGACGGCACGGCCGGTGGCGCAATCGCTGCTCTTGCCGCGCAGGGCATGGCGGGTTCGGTGCCCGTTTCCGGCCAGGATGCCGATTTCGCCGCGCTTAACCGCGTCGCACTCGGCACGCAGACGGTTTCCGTCTGGAAAGACAGCCGCGAACTCGGCAAGGAAGCGGCCGGTATTGCGCTCGCGCTTGCTGGCGGCAAGAACATGACGGAAATCAAGGGCGTCACCGCCTTTGACGGCGGCCCGAAGAAGGTCACGATGCAGTCGGTCTTCCTCAAGCCGATCGCCATCACCAAGGACAATCTGAACGTCGTGATCGATGCCGGCTGGATCAAGAAGGAAACGGCCTGCCAGGGTGTGAAGGCCGGATCCGTCAAGGCCTGCAACTGATCGACTATGTCCCGGTTCGGGCGCTGCGCCATGGTTCATGGCGCAGCGCCTTTTAAGATGTGAGGAGCACCGGCAGTTCATGGCCGATATGACCCAATCCAATTCCCCAGCGTCCGCCAAGACGGAAAAGACAGGCTCCATCGCGCGCTTCATCAGCGCAACGGAGCTTGATACCCGCCTGCTCGGCATGGTCGGCGCGCTTCTTCTGATCTGGATCGGATTTCATATCCTGTCCGGCGGCCTGTTCCTGACGCCGCGAAACCTCTGGAACCTTTCCGTGCAGACCGCGTCCGTGGCTGTCATGGCGACCGGTATGGTGCTCGTCATCGTCACCCGCAATATCGACCTGTCGGTCGGGTCGATCCTCGGTTTTTCCGGCATGATCATGGGTGTCACGCAGGCGGAAATCCTGCCGCAGCTTCTCGGCTTCGAACATTGGGCGACATGGATCGTCACGCTTCTGGTCGGTATTCTCGTCGGCGGCGCCATCGGCATGCTGCAGGGTTCGATCATCGCCTTCCTGAATGTGCCGTCCTTCATCGTCACGCTCGGCGGCCTGCTGGTCTGGCGCGGCGGCACCTGGTTCGTCACCAGCGGCCGCACCGTGGCGCCGATGGATTCCACCTTCCGCCTGATGGGCGGCGGCACCAGCGGCTCGATTGGCGCGACATGGAGCTGGGTCGCTGCCATCGTCGCCTGCGTCGCCATTGTCGCTGCAATCCTCAATTCCCGCCACCAGCGCCGCCGTTTCGGCTTTCCGCTGCGGCCGGTCTGGGCGGAATATTTTCTGGTGGCGCTCGGCTGCTTCGTCGTCGTCGGTTTCGTGGCGGTGGTCAACAGCTATCCCTGGCCGATCAACATCGCCCGCAACTATGCCGATGCCAATGGCATCTCCTGGCCGGATGGTGGCCTGTTCATTCCGCACGGCATTGCCATACCGGTGCTGATGGCGCTCGCCGTTGGTGCAGTGATGACTTTCATTGCCACGCGGCTGCGCTTCGGACGCTATGTGTTCGCCATCGGCGGCAATCCGGAAGCGGCCGAACTCGCCGGCATCAAGACCCGCTGGGTCACGGTGAAGATATTCACGCTGATGGGCGTTCTGTGCGCCATCGCGGCGGCAATCTCCACTGCCCGCCTCAATGCGGCAACCAACGCCCAGGGTGAACTGGACGAACTTTATACGATCGCGGCGGCGGTCATCGGCGGCACCTCGCTCGCCGGCGGCGTCGGCACCATAGCGGGCGCGATGCTCGGCGCGCTCGTCATGCAATCGCTGCAATCCGGCATGGTGCTCGTGGGCATCGATACGCCTTTCCAGCGCATCGTCGTCGGTGTGGTTCTGGTCGTCGCCGTCTGGCTCGACACCATCTACCGCGCCCGCGCCAAGTAAGAACCGAGGAGAACCCCAATGACGGACCAAGTCACGCCCCTCGTGGAAATGCGCAATATTTCCATTTCCTTCGGCGGTATCCATGCGGTGGAAAACGCCTCAGTCGATCTTTTCCCCGGCGAGGTGGTCGCCCTTCTCGGCCACAATGGTGCGGGCAAATCGACGCTCATCAAGATATTGTCCGGCGCATACCGGCGGGATGGGGGCGATATCCTCATCAACGGCGAGGATGTGGATATCCGCAATCCCCGCGACGCCAAGAAATACGGCATTGAAACCATCTACCAGACGCTGGCAGTGGCGGATAATGTCGATGCGGCGGCCAATCTTTATCTCGGCCGTGAGCTGAAGACGAAATGGGGCACGCTTGATGATGTCGCCATGGAGGCCTCGGCCCGCGAGGTCATGGGGCGTCTCAACCCCAATTTCCGGCGGTTCAAGGAACCAGTGAAGGCATTGTCCGGCGGTCAGCGGCAATCCGTTGCCATCGCCCGCGCCATCCTTTTTGACGCCCGCATCCTTATCATGGACGAACCGACGGCTGCACTCGGGCCGCAGGAAACCGCGCAGGTCGGCGATCTCGTCAAGGAGCTGAAACGGCAGGGCATCGGCATCTTCCTCATCAGCCACGATATCCACGACGTCTTTGATCTGGCGGACCGGGTATTCGTGATGAAAAACGGCAAGGTGGTCGGCCATGCCCGCACGGAAGATGTGACGAAGGACGAGGTTCTCGGCATGATTATTCTGGGCAAGGTGCCATCAGGTGCTGTGGCAGGTCCGGGCGCGGTCGTGTCCTGACATCTGTCTTCGAATGAAATAAAGATATAAAGATTTCTTTATATCTATTGACATCGTGACGCCCGTGGTGAGAAATGCGGGTGTCATGGTTCTCCGGGCCTGATTGTTTCAATCCCGGAGCTAAGAGGGAATCCGGTGCGCCGTTGGATCGGCAATACCGGAGCTGCCCCCGCAACTGTAAGCGGTGAGCCTTTGTCCATCAACGTCACTGGGGTGAAAGCCCCGGGAAGACGGGCAAAGGTGACGACCCGCGAGCCAGGAGACCTGCCAGGGCAAAATAACGTCCACGGGCGGGGTGTCCCGGTGGTTGCTCGTTGGCCCGGCAACGGCTGGGCCCGCACGCGTCCGCTTTACCCATGCCCCCACAACCATCTGGGGTATGACAATGTCAAACAAGACCATTCCAGTCGCATCGCTCGGATTTCCGAGGATTGGCCGCCGTCGCGAACTGAAATTCGCGATTGAAGGCTTCTGGTCGGGAAAGATTTCCGAAGCAGTACTTCTCGAAACCGCCGCTAAGCTGCGCGCCGAAAACTGGGCGCTTCAGCAGCAAAAGGGGATTAGCCATATCCCGTCCAACGATTTTTCCCTCTATGACCACGTCCTCGATACGGCTGCGATGGTCGGTGCCATCCCGTCCCTCTACGGATGGACGGGCGGAGAGGTGTCCATGTCGACCTATTTCGCCATGGCGCGCGGCAGCCAGAGCGAGGCGCATGCAAGTTGCGGTCATGTGCATGAAGGACATGCGCACCACGGTCAGGGCGTTCCGGCGCTGGAGATGACCAAGTGGTTCGACACCAATTATCATTACATGGTGCCGGAGGTCTCCGAGGATCAGCATTTCGCGCTCACCTCGCAAAAGCCGGTCGATCATTTTCTCGAGGCGAAGGCGCTCGGCATTCATACGCGCCCGGTCATTCTCGGGCCGGTCACGTTCCTGAAGCTTGCCAAGGTGCGTGAGGCAGCCTTTAAGCCGCTCGATCTGTTGGCAAAACTGTTGCCCGTCTACGAAGAGTTGCTACACCGCCTGCGTGCGGCCGGCGCCGACTGGGTGCAGATCGACGAACCCGTGGCTGTATTGGACCTTTCCGAGGGGGAACGCCACGCGCTGACTGTGGCCTATCAGCAATTGTCGAAAGCCGCCCCGGATCTGAAAATCCTCGTGGCCACCTATTTCGGCGGTCTCGAGGATAATCTGGAGGTCGTTGCCGCACTTCCGGTCGCGGGTCTTCATGTCGATCTGGTGCGTGGCCCCGGTCAGTTCGAGGCGGTGCTGAAGGCGTTGCCCGAAAGCCGTGTCCTGTCGCTCGGTGTCATCGACGGCCGCAATATCTGGCGCGCCGATCTCGCCGCGATTATCGACCGGCTGGAAGCTGCAATTGCCGTGCGGGGTGCGGAAGCGTTTCAAATCGCGCCTTCATGCTCGCTGCTGCATGTTCCGGTCGATCTTGAACTGGAAACCGGTCTCGATGCCGATCTGAAAAGCTGGCTTTCCTTTGCGACCCAGAAGCTCGGCGAGCTTGCCACGCTCGGCAGGGCGCTCGGTGAAGGCAAGGCCATCGTCGCGGCGGAACTGGAAGCCGCCTCCAGGGCAGTTGTCGCACGCGCATCCTCGTCAAAGGTGACTGATGTGGCCGTTCAGAACCGCATCGCAACGATCGGCGATGCCGACAGGAAGCGGGCGAATGCCTTTACCGAGCGGCAGAAGGTGCAGTCGCAGGCTATTGCGCTGCCGCTTTTCCCGACGACCACCATCGGCTCCTTCCCGCAGACGCCGGAGGTGCGAAAGGCCCGCTCCGCGCATTCGAAGGGTGTCCTGACAGATGCGCAATATGAAAGCTTCCTGCAGAAAGAAACCGAAGCAACCATTCGCTGGCAGGAGGATATCGGTCTCGACGTCCTCGTGCATGGCGAGTTCGAGCGCAACGACATGGTGCAATATTTTGGTGAACAGCTTTCCGGTTTCGCCTTCACCCAGCATGCGTGGGTGCAGAGCTACGGCTCGCGTTACGTGCGTCCGCCCATCATCTTCGGTGATGTGTCGCGGCCGAAACCGATGACGGTCCGCTGGTGGGAATATTCCCAGTCGCTCACCGACAAGCCCGTCAAGGGCATGCTGACCGGACCGGTGACGATCCTTAACTGGTCCTTTGTCCGCGATGATATCGCCAGAAGCCTGACATGCCGGCAGATCGCGCTCGCCATCCGCGATGAGGTCAACGATCTCGAGGCAGCCGGTGCACAAATGATCCAGATCGATGAGGCAGCTCTTCGCGAAGGCCTGCCGCTTCGGCACCGGGACTGGCAGGATTATCTCGGCTGGGCGGTGGAATGCTTCCGTATTTGCTCCGGCGGCGTGGATGATCGCACACAGGTGCACACCCATATGTGTTACTCCGAATTCAACCAGATCATCGATGCCATTGCGGCGATGGATGCCGACGTGATCTCCATCGAGACCTCGCGGTCGAAGATGGAGTTGCTGGATGCGTTTCGGACTTACAAATATCCGAACCAGATCGGTCCCGGCGTTTACGACATCCATTCGCCGCGTGTGCCTGATGTTGGAGAAATGGTCGATCTTCTGGCGCTGGCGCGGGAGCGCCTTGACGACCGGCAGCTCTGGATCAACCCCGATTGCGGCCTGAAGACCCGCAAGTGGGAGGAGGTCAGGCCGGCCCTCGTCAACATGGTTGCCGCCGCCGTCGAGCTTCGCCGCGCGGCGCCCTGATATGAAGTGAGGCCTGGCAAAACCGGGCCTCACTCATGGCTTGCGCCAATAAAATGTGGAGGAAGATATGTGAATGACTCTCCTGCTGGATGGAGCCAGCCGGACAGACAAGACGTTCCCAGGCTTTCACGACTGGAGGCCGGCGCGGAAACGATCACGCCTGCAGGTTCATGCCGTTGCGAAAACGTTCAATGCAGGTCGGCCTGTGCCAAGGCGCTGACATTGATTTCTGCGTTTACCAGCGGCAGACCCTGCTGATTGATGTCCTGGGCCAGCGACAGCAATGCCATTTCCAGGAAATAGGTCGACATGCCCAGTTCCAGAGACTTCGAGCGCTGGCAAAGATAGGAAACCATCCGCCCGAGCGCCAGAATCTCGTCTGCATTGTCCTGTTCAAGTATAGCTGTGGTAGACGCCACCATGATTCCCTCTCGACAGTCGACAGTATGAAAACGCTTTGATGTTGCGTTGTTCATTTTTGACCACATCGAGCGTCACGCGAGCGTCACACCTGCGTCAATTGTCGTTTTTGTCTGCCGGCGCGCTGGCATTTTCCGCCGCTTCAGTCGCCGCAAGCGATGTCACGAGGGCGACGATGCTTCTGCGCACGGCGGCGCTCTTGATGCGCGAAAAGGCCTGGTTGAGCGAAAAGCCTTCATTCGAAGCCACGAAGGTCTGCATGGCGTTGATCGTGCCAAGAGCCGGATTTGACGGGTCGCCATCGGGCGTGGCATTGGCGAACAGGGAGCTGACCTCCACGCCGAGGATCGATGCAATGGCCTGCAGGCGGGACGCGCCGACGCGGTTGGCGCCCTTTTCATATTTCTGGACCTGCTGGAAGGTGATGCCCAATCGCCCGGCCAGCGCACTCTGACTCATGCCGAGCGACTTGCGGCGCATTCTGATCTGTGCGCCGACATGGACGTCGATCGGGCTGGGTAGTTTGGCCTGCATTACAAATTCCTCCGGTTGAGGTTCTTAAATCCGATGATTATCAATTAATATTGTTGAAGGTATACATTCAACACAATTTCCACGGGTATTATGAAGCTTTATTGACAAAATAGCACGGTTTTTTGTTCATAATCGCGTGTCCGGGCCGCGATTTATTATTTTTGTCGCGCAACGCAACGCACCGTTGCGGCTTGAAAGATGGCTCCATCCGGCCACACCGATGGCCTGAAAGCCGAATCTGTCCCAAATTTTCCGATTCATCGCGTCGAATTCCTCAAGCGCTTCCCTATCGCCGAAATGCGGAATCCAGACGAATGGCCGTTTCTGACCGGAACGTGTGACATTTTCAAGAAGGACATTGTTGTAAAGTCTGGGCAGACATTTGTTGGTATCGATGGCCGGTGAAACCGGGATGGGATTTCGTTCAATCGCAAAGCCTTGCCGCACAAGCGAAAGGGCCGAGGCGTCCAGCTTTCGTTTCAGATCGGTTGCGGCGCGGGCATTGCATCCGCCATGCGCGACGGGATCGGCAACGAGCAATAACGGCCGGCCCCCGCTTCTCAGACCGGTGACGGAAACGAACTGGTCAACGTGGAAGCCGCATTGGTGCATTCTTTCGCCGGCAATCTCCGCTCCGCAAATTGGAGTCGCGGAAGGAGTCAGAGATGCCGGGATAGTGCCGAGATCCTCCGGCCGATACCCGAAACTGAACACGCTTCGGTCGTCGAGAGCCTCAACCTTTCGCCATCGTTGCGACGGGATGGCCGCATTTCTTCCGATCCCACTGTCATCCTGCAGGCTAGAATGGCCCACCAGCCGAAAATCCGGGCCGACGAGCTGATTGCCCCCCGCCAAGGCGACATCGGAATACCTAGTTGCCGCTCCCAGATGCTCGGCCAGACTGACCCCGACGGCCTTTTCCGCCGCCAAAACAAACTCCGCACTGGCATATCCGTCGCGATCATTTCTCCGCACATGGAGCATATCCTGCAGCCATGGATGCGAAACGCTGTCGTTTCCGGCAAGGGGTATCAACTCGGTGGGGCAGTGGGTTGGCAGGCCGTCGAGCCAGCTTTGTGCGGGCGCAACACAGGCGCGATCGACCACGATAGCGGCAGCGATATCCGCAGGCAGGGCTGAAAGCAGGTTTCCGATGGGAATGAGCGGAGAAACGGTGTCAGCGGGTCCGTTGTCCGCAAAAAAGGCGGCAGGCAATGCGAACGCGATCGTGCGGATCAGCCCACCGCAATCGGGCACCAAAGGCAGTGCCGTGGACTGGACGGCGTTCAAGACGTCTTGTCCCCTGCCGTCTGCCGTGCAGTCAATTGCTGGAAAAACATCGTGTTCTGCAGTTTCCATGATGGCGGCGGGAATGGCAGCGTCTCGCCCGAGAGCACCGCCAGAAGCCTCGTCGCATCGTTTCTCTTGACGGAAACCGCATTGGCCGCGAGCAAATCTGCCGTCACAGAGCCGAGGCCGGCTTCGGCAGCGATGGAGCGCCATGTCCTGCGGGTAAAATGCAGGTTGCTGGCGGCACGCGCGAGCGCGTCATATTGCTCCGGGGTGAGCGCTTCACGGCAGGCCGCAAGCGTCGCTTCGGCGTCGACCAGCGCGACTGTCAGCGGGCGGTAGGCGAGTTCGCCGGGTGCATGGCTCACCGCCACATCGGCATCGGAAAAACGTTGCCCGTTCCGGTAGGCCTCGAAAATCTCACCGATGCCGATCATACCGAAGGAAGCGCATTCCGCCGCCCGGAGCGCACCCATGCTGGCGGCGCCGAAAACGCTGACGCCGCTGGACAGCGCATAGAGGATTTCCTTGTGCCAGACGGCGGCGCAATCGCCGTAAAGCCCGTCGATCAGCCCGATTGCCCCGATGCCTTGCCGGACCGCATCGAAAATATCGCCGCAAGCCGCCGGACCGCGAAGATCGAGGCCGGACATATGTTCGCCGGCGATGCCGTGGATGGACGGGCCTGCAAAAACCACCGGCTTCATCCGAGGCCTCCGACAGTCAGCAAGTGATCGAGGGTGCGCTGCGAGATGTGCTGGAGCCCGCCGCCGGCCGGGGCAAGGCCACTTGCCAGAACCCGCACCACATGCAGGCCGGCTACGTCCGTTTCCAAAGGAAAGACATAGATATCCTCGATGCCGCCGGCGAAAAGGTGCGTCGCAAGCTGGCGCCATGGCGGCGAAGACACGGCACTATCTGCAAAATCGAGATTGACCGGCACCCTTTCCACCGGCGGTGCGCCGGAGGCCGAAGGCCCGGCCGCAACCATATCCCGCTGGTAGCGGAGAGGGGAAAGATCGTCCCTCGCGCCGCTGATATCGGTCAATCGCGACTGGATCGCCTCCAGCAGCGCAGCAATCGCAGCGCCATGCATATCAAGCCGGCAGGCCGCGCCCGCGGCGCTGCGGGTGGTCGGCCCGTCCTTAGCCTGAAGAGAGCGGGACAGGCTCGCCATCACCACCGGCACGCCAAGCCCATTCGTCATGTCGAAGAAGGACGGCAGCAGCCCGATATCCGACAGGCGTTGAACAAGACCGTCAAGGGAAGGATCGACGCCCGCCGGAATGAGGATCGGTTGAGGTGCGATGGCGCGTGTTTCGAAAGTGTCGACGAGGAAGCAGGCGTCATTTTCAATGAGTTCGAGCAGGGCATGGAGAACCGCATGGTCATGGTCGAATCCGGCCGCGAGCCCTTGGGAACTCATGCGCAAGGCTCGCCGGTCCCATGGGAAATCCACGCGGAAATCCATGCCGACGAGTTCATAAGGGGCAAAAACCTCCCGCTGGTGGCGAATGGATGTTCCCTTTACCCAGGCGCGTTCTTTTTGCGGATGGAGAGTGTCCGGATCGACCCGGCCGACGGTTTCGAAAGGAACCAGGGGAACGCCTTTGTCCCGCATCTCCTGAATGGAGCCGAAAATGGCGATATGTTTGCGGGTGTCTTCGGCAACCGCGCCTTCGATTGCCTCCATGATCGCCGATAGCCGGGCCTGTTCCGCGACAAGCCCCTTGCCCTGCGATACCGACAGCCCGCGTGAATTGGGCCGGGTGGCGAACCAGACGGGAATGCCGATGATGTCGAGGCCGGTGACATCGCCGACACGGGTAATCCCGAACCGCCGAAGCAGTCCGGGATCGAAGAATGAAGCGTCTGCCTGCCTTGAAGCCGCGGTCGCTGACATGGGAGCATCGGCGCCGGTCAAGGCTGCGCGACCGCGATCAGGGTGCCGCGTTGCCGTCGTCGGCAAGGATGGCGTCGAACAGCTCGCCGGTGACGGAGCCGGCCGGGCCGACAGCCTTGAGGGCGGCTTCGATCGGCGCCTGTACCATGCGGTTGAAATCCCAGCCGGCGTCGCTCACTTCGCCGATAAAGGCGAAATCGGCTTCGGAAACCACGGCGCCACCGGCGACGAGGGCTTCGATGCCCTGAATCTGAACCTGGTCCAGTTCCGCTTCAGGCTGGCCGTTCTGACGAACGAGCATGGACTTTGCGGCCGCTGCCACGCGGGCATAACCATCCACGCCGGGATGGTTGGCTTCATAGGCGGCAATCGTCTCATGCGACACGGACGCAACCCGCAGCGGCGCCGTGCGAATGAAGAGAACGCCGAAACCCTTTTTTCCGACAATGAAGAAATGCGAGGACATAATATCTCCTATTTGATCCCAGCTAATCGAAGTGCGTGATAGAATTTTTCATTCGCTACCGGGTCCCGGTCTGGAGACAGGCTGCTGATCTCCCTCGCCGTCATACCCGGATAGTTTTCCTTAAGCCTGCTGCCGGTTTCGCGGGCGGCGACCAAATCGCCATGCAAAGCGTGGCTTGCGGTCAGAACGCGCAGCGCCGGCTCGTCATTTTCCATCCGCCCGCACAGTTCCACCGCCGTGCCGTAATCCTCGCGCTTGAACGCGATGCTGGCGCCGGCCCACCAGTAGATGTCGGGCGCAAGCGGATTGAGGTCGATGGCCTGCTGAAATTTCTCCCAGGCGATTTCCGCATCTCCGAAATGGGCGAGCGCATCGGCATGCTGAAGCAGGAGGTCGGCGGAGTTAGGCGCCAGCGCCTCCGCCTCGAAGAATTTTTCGGCGGAGATGTCGAAATCCCGCTGGTAGAGCGCCACCACTGCGCACATCCAGTGGCCGACACCAAGAGCGGGGTCGATCTCGACGGAGGAATCCGCTTCCGCCTTGGCGCGATGCAGGAGATGGGGATCATTGCCGCCAAGCATCAGCCATTCCAGCTGCAGGCTCTGCGCCACACGGGCGCGGGCAACCGCCAGGCTATGGTCGAGATCGACCGCCTTGCGGAACATCGAGCGGGCTCTTCGAAGAAGCGGCAGGTCGCATTTGCCGCGCAGAAGCTGCTGGCCCTCCAGCAATTGCCGATAGGCCTCGCCGCTATGGTTGCGGTCGGGTTCCACCTGAAGCCGCTCGATTTCGCGGGCAAGTGCTGCGGCCACCTGTTTGGACAGCAGCCGGAAGGCGGCGTGGATATGCCGCTCGGTCAGGACTGCCTCCAGCGACCAGACGATTTCACCGCTTGCATCCTCGATCAAGGCAACCGACATGCGGGTTTCGTCGAACACGGTCGAAATGATACGGTAATCCGCCCGCAGCATGGCGTAGCTGTCATCGGCCCGCTGATGCGCCAGTGCAAAGGTGCTGTGCGGCGAAAGGACGGTGAAGGTCCGGTATCGGACAAGGCTGTTGGCGACATCCTCGACGAAGGCCTGCATGACCGGCGAGACCGGTTGCCCGTCAACCCTTGCCGGGCGAACGAATGCGACGCGGGGTTTAGTCTGGGATTTTCGGCGGTTGCCCTCTTCCGGCTCGGCGGCGACCGTTATCGTGGCGGTCAGACTTTGTATTCTCCGCCTCAGCGCCACGGTTTCCGCTTCCGGGGAACGCCCCTCCTGGCGGAGCTGCTCCATCAGAAGCTGGTGCATGCCCTCGCAGGCGCTGATGTTTCCGATCCGCGCATAGGCCGCCATGGCGGCGCGGTAGGTTTCTTCGCGCTCCGGCTCGATCTTGCAGGCGCATTCGGCAAGCCTGGCGATATCGTTCGAACTGGCGCGACCAAAACGCGTCAATTCTTCCAGAAGCTGGGTGTAGCTGGAAAAGAACAGGTCCCTGAGACGACGGCGCTCGGAAAGCAGCCAGAGATAAAGATGATCCTGTCCGGCCTCCAACCCCTCCAGCAACTCGCCGCCGAATTCAAGCAGCGCATTGAGCCGCCGCATCGGGTCTTCGGCCCTTGCGCCGGCAAGGAAGATGGCAAGGTCGGTTCGCTGCGCCAGCTTGCCGGCCTTAAGATCGTTTCCTTCGGTCAGAAGGATCGCCTCATCCTCGTTGGGAAGCTTCTGCAGGCGCAGGATCAGCTGCCGCAGATTGCCGAGAGCCCTTTTCTGCTCGACATTTTCCCACAGCAGCGATGCGGCATGCTGGCGGGAAAGGGACTGGTTCGGCGCAAGGATAAGGGCGGCAGTGAGGGCGAAGCCCTTGGACGGAAAAAATGCCTCCCGCACCGCATCACAGCGCGGGGTGCCAAAAAGCCGGATCGGTATCAGTTCAGCGTTCCCAGCCACTTTCGTCCCCTCATGAATCATCATCTAACAACGTGCCCGGGAAATTGAAAGTCATCATAGCATTCCATTTGACGCTGGTGTGACGCGGCCTGCCTATTGTCGCAGACAGAAGCATGAATGACGGGTGGAAAACAGCGGACATGCGGCAGGCAGGCATCGGGATTTTTCGAAAGTGATAGCGTTTAACGGAAGCTACATGGCCTTCGAGCCGCGCATCGAACCTTATCAGCGTGCCGACGATGTCGGATATGCGGTCAGTGAATTCATGTGGTTCAAGGGCCGTCCGTTCTATCCGGTCTCGGCGCTGGTCCATGCGAAGGTCGCGCATGCCAGGCTGTCGGCGAAGAAAGGCGATGAGGAGGACGAGGATAATCTCGATATCCTCTTTCGTATGCCGTTGGTGGCGGGCGGGCATTTTTTCGAGATCGTGCTGCGGTCGAATGAAGGAACGTCCTACGGCGGCTGGGTGTGGGGAGAAGAGCTGGAAATCCTGAATGAATTCGTCAACGGCTATCGCGTTCTGGCGGGGAAGTTCGACGACAGGTTCATCCGGTTCGAATACTCAAAGCGGTTTCAGCGTTATCGGACGATCGAGCCGCTGCCGGTGGAAAAATCCGTCTTCCTGATCCAGCGGGAGACAAAGCCCTATGCGGGCGGGCGTGGTCTGCCGGGAGCCCTGGTGCCCTGATCGCGGGGACGTCTTTGGGGCGTGAAGGCGTGGACTGCACAGATTGCGGCATGCCCGGTAAAGCGCGGCTTTATCGGAGGTCGTCAGGGAATATTTTTATTTTTATTGTGTGGAAAATTATGATGCTCAATAGAGGTAAAGTGCGTAACAGGGGGATGTCACCGCAACTTGCGGCGGTGAATTGCGCTTCCAGCGACGATACGCTTTCCGATGCGGAGAGCGTTGATGACGAGTCGTGCCCGCCTCTGCGCAATGACAGGCTTTATGTTGTCAGCGAACCGATTTCCCGGACATTGCCCTCACCCGCCCTCGGAGATGATCAAGCGCGGGAGGAGACGCCGGCCAGGACCGAGATCCGCAACAGGGTCGTCGATTCCGATATCAGGGCGGCAAAATGGGCCTGGGCGATATTGGCGATCGCGCATTGCTGGCTGATTTATTTCATGGTGCACAATCTCGGGGGGTGAAACATCCGTCGCCACCCTTTGCACGCCCTCAGTCCGTTTCGCCAATACTGTGCAGGATCATTGCCGCCGCGCCGAAGGCCACGGGGTCCGTTGCGACGACCCCGGGCAGCAGGATTTGTGGCTGGATGACCTTAGCGCCGCTGAACGGGTCCGAAACCTCATAATCCAGCCACTTCGCCAGTTTTTCGCGCACCATTTTCGGTAAGGTGCCGCCGACATAGATGGCGTCGGGCGCCAATACCGCGCTGACGGCAAAGCCAAGGCGGGCAACCTGTGGCCCGGCCCGGTCCAGCCACGCGTCGAGCACGGCGGTGTTGCGGGACAGGTAGTCCGTCCAGATGTCAGGAGCCCGTCCGGAGGGTTTTTCGCCGACATGCTCGAGGCACCAGGCCGCCAAATCTTCGAAAGAGGGCCGTGAGTTTCCGCGACCACGCAGGGCGCCGATCTCGCCGGCATTGCCGAGAAAACCGCGATAAAGTTCGTTCCTGATGATGATGCCGCCGCCGATACCTTCGGATAGGTAGAGATAGGCGAAATTTTCGTGCCCCGCCGTATTGCCGAGCGTGAGTTCGCCCATGGCCGCCGCATTGGCGTCGTTTTCGATAATCACCGGGCAGCGCAGCGCCTCGCGCAGCATGGTGGAAAGGTCGGAGCCCGCCCAGGAAATGACCTCGTCAGCAAGATCGAGCGACATCGCCTCGTTGCGAAAGCGGGTCGGCATGGCAATCGCCGCACCGATCAGGTCGTTGCGGCTAATCGCGTTTTTTGAAAGCAGCTCTTCGGATCCTTCCTCAAGTGCCCGCTGGACATCGGAAAACGCGTCATAGGAACCGCGCATCTGCAATTCGCCAACGATCTCCCCGCCGAAATTCAGCAGCGTCAGCATCACCGAATAACGATTGGCATGGGCGCCGAGGGCATAACCGACGGTTTTCTTGAGCATGAGGTCGATATGGGGAGCGCCGCGGCCTTCCTGCCGGCGCGCGCCTTCCTCGATAAGACCGCGTTCCAGCAGGTTGCGAGTCACCATGCTCACGGCCGCCGGTGTGACGTTGCAATATTCCGCAAGTTCGACCCGCGATGCCGAGCCCTTGCGCCTGATGTAACCCAGAAGTGCGCCCTGTGTCGCGCCGATACCCGCAAATCCGCCGTTTCGTTTCTCAGCCAAAGTTCTGCTCTCCCAGCTTTAGTGCCGGAAATGTCATAAAGCTGTAAATTAAGCAACTTAATTAAATAATCAGTTTCAACGGGAATGCACCTCATGTTTAAATCTCTTTCCCTGGCGGCCACGGTCGCCATCGGCGCACTTTTGCCGGCCATTGCCTTTGCCGAAGACATCAACGTCAAACTCTGGACGCTCGCCGACAAGAACGCGCCCGCCCGCGTCACCAACATTGAAGCGGCGGCCGGCATCATGAACGCGCAGTTCAAGGCCGCCGGCGTCGACAAGCGCATCGTCATCGACACGAACAATAGCAGCGTGCAGGGCTGGGACGGTTTCGCTCTCGATACGCTGAAGGCATTTTCGGTGGGGCAGGGGCCGGATATCTACATTCTGCCGCATGAATGGATTGGCCAGTTCGCGCAGGACGGTTATGCCATGCCGATGGAAGACAGGATCGCCGCCGGCCCGTGGGTCTATGGCGATATTCTTCCGGTCCTCTGGAATTCGGCCAAGGGCACCGACGGCAAGATTTACGGTATTCCACAGGACGCGGAAATCCGCATGTTCTTCTACAATAAGGACATGCTGCGCAAGATCGGCAAGGACGAGGCCTTTATCGAAAGCCTGCCGGCCAAGGTCGATGCCGGTGAATTCACGCTCGATGATCTGACCGCGCTGTCGAAGGAAGTGGTCGACGGCAAGGCCGCTCAATATGGCATGCTGCATCGCCCGAATGTCGGTATCGACTATCTGATGGTGTTTCAGTCCTATGGCGTGAAGTTCATGGACGAAAAGACCGGCAAGCTTGTCTTCCCCAAGGCGGAAATGGTGAAGGCGCTCGGCTGGTATGAGCGCAACGCCAAGCAGGGCGTCACGCCGGTCGACAATACCGCCATGAGCTGGGAAGCCATCCAGACCGCCTTCAAACAGGAAAAGGCCTTCATCTTCCATCAGGGCGTGTGGGCCGTTGCCTGGCAGGTTGGTGACAAGAACGGCGCAACCTGGCCGACCGATCGCGAAGGATATTTCAACAAGATCGGCTGGATTTCCGCACCGGCAGCCGAAAAGGGCGGCAAACCGGTCAACCTGTCGCATCCGTTGCTCTATACCGTCAACCCGAAGAGTGCCAATGCCGATATTGCCGCCGATCTCGTGGCGCTGGCGACCTTGCCCTATTTCAACAACGAGCACGCCGTCACTTCCTATCACACCGCCATCAGCAACGCGCAGACGGCCATGCCGAAATACCGCGACAACTGGGTTCTTTCCGCCGCATCGCCGATGATGAAGGACGCACGGTTCGTGCCTAATCACACCAAGTTCGGCAGCTACAACAAGGTGCTGTTCAGCGGCCTGCAGGCGGTCGAGACCGGCAAGATGACGGCCGAACAGGCGGTCGATTTCATCGCCGACGAACTCGAACTGCAATTTGGCGCGGATATCGAAATCCGCGAAGCCGCAAGCAACTGAGTTTTATCAGACACCACGCCGCCCGGTTACGCCGGGCGGCTTTCCCGTGTTCCCACCGGTATATCCCAATGTCTCAGTTCCAGCTCAGGGCGCGTCGTCCGGCCCGGCCGATTTTTTATCTGGCGCCGGCTCTTGCCCTGCTCGGCGTCTTTTTCCTGGCGCCGATCGTCGTCAATCTGGTGATCGCCTTTACCGATATGGGCGCGAATCTGAAGGTCGGCAAATTCACGGTCGAGAATTTCCAGCGCATGGTGCAGCGTGATGTACGCCTGCCGGTCGTGCTTTTGACGACATTCATCTATGTCGGCGCAACGCTGTTTCTCTTCAATATCGGCCTCGGCGCGCTTCTGGCGGTCACGACGACGGCGATACCCGACAGGCTGGGCAATTTCTTCCGCGGCCTGTGGCTGCTGCCGCGCATGAGCCCGGCCGTGCTTTACGGCGTGCTCTGGATATGGATTGCCGATCCGACCTCCTCCGGCCTGCTCAACCAGTTCCTCGGTATGCTCGGCGCACCGGCGCTCAACCTGCGCAACGACTTTCCGCTGTTTCTGGTGGTGGTGGCGAACGGCGTCGTCGGCGCATCCTTCGCCATGGTCATCCTGACATCATCGATCCGCTCGATACCCTCGCATCTCGCCAATGCGGCGCGCGTCGATGGCGCCAGCGAATGGGGCGTGCTCCGCCACGTTATCGCACCGGCGCTTTCGGCTCCGATCCGTTTCATCACGCTCTATCAGGCGCTGTCGCTGATGACGACCTATGAATATATCCTGCTGATCACCGGCGGCGGCCCTGTCTACGACAGCACCACCTATGCGCTTTATATCTACCGGCGCGCCTTCGAAAACGGTGCTTACGCCTATGGCGCGGCGCTGGCGCTCGGCCTGATGGCCATCGGCGTCGCCGTGACCCTCGTTCAATGGCGCGTCAGCAACATGCGCGCGACCTTTGCCCCCGCCAAAATCGAGGTGCTGTGATGACGCTCGTTCAAAGCCACGCCCGGCGCGCCTCCGATCTGAAACCGGACTGGGCGCATCTTGAAAGACGCAGCCGCGCCCATCGTGTCGGCTTCCTTCCCGTCATCCTCGTGTTTCTCACGGTCGTCTCCGTCCCGGTTCTCCTGCCCTATCTCTGGCTGCTGGTGAAATCGCTGACCAGTTCCGACGACAATCTCAGCCGGCTGGTGCTGTGGCGCAGCGGCGCGATTGCCGCGCTGGCCTATTTCGGGGCGATTGCGATCGCGCTGTTTTCAGCACGCCTGCGCAACCCCGCACTGCTCTGGCTCGCGCTCGGCGTCGTGGTGGCGGCGCTGGTCTTCGTGCTTGTGCTGCCGCATCTGACCATCGAGAATTACAGCTTCCTGTGGAGCCGTGACATCGAGAAAACCGGCAATACCCGCATTGCGCTGATGCCGTCCGTCTGGACAGCCATGCGCAGCTCGCTGCTGTTTGCCGCTTCCCAGACCCTGATCGTTGCGCTGGTCGCCACGCCGGCTGCCTATGCACTGTCGCGCTTTGCCTTTGCCGGACGTGAAAACATCCTGCGCGGACTTCTGCTGCTCCACGCATTTCCCGCACTGGCGCTGACTGTCGCGATCTTCGTGCAGTTGCACTACATGGGGCTGCTCAACAATCTCTTCGGTGTCGTGCTGGTCATGAGCGCGCTGGAATTGCCCTTTGCGATCTTCGTTCTCAAGGGCTTCTTCGACAATGTCCCCTGGGACATCGAGATGAGTGCCGTCACGGATGGCGCGACCCGTTTCCAGGCCTTTCGCATGGTGGTTCTGCCGCAGGTCAGAAGCGGGCTGATAGCTGTCGCCACCTTCACCTTTCTGCGGGGCTGGGAAGAATATGTCTTTGTCCAGACCCTGCTCATCGAAAAAAGCCAGATGACGATGAGCCTCTACCTCTTCTTCGTGGCACAGGACAGCGTGGGCGTGAATTACGGCATGATCGCCGCTGTCGGCATCATCTATCTGCTGCCTGTGCTGATCATTTACATCTTCACCCAGAAATACATCACCCAGATGAGTTTCGGCGGGATCAAAGGATAATCGCCATGGCCAGGATCACCCTCGACAAAGTCACCAAAAGCTGGGGTGACACCCGGGTTCTGCAACCCATGACGCTGACGATCGAAGACGGCGAATTCGTCGCCGTTCTCGGCCCGTCGGGATGCGGAAAATCGACCACGCTTTTCCTGCTCGCCGGGCTTTACGCGCCGACCGGCGGAGAGATCGCCTTCGACGGCCACAACGTCAACCGCATCGATGCGCGCGACCGCAATGTCGGCATCGTCTTCCAGTCCTATGCGCTTTATCCCAATCTGACGGTACGGCAGAACATCGCCTTTCCGCTGCGTTTCAAGAATGTGCCGCGCGAGGAGGCGGCGCGGCGGGTGGAGGAGGCGGCAAGCCTCGTGCAGATCAGCGCGTTGCTCGACCGGCGGCCCTCGCAGCTTTCCGGCGGTCAGCAGCAGCGTGTGGCGCTGGCTAGAGCGTTGGTCAAGGAACCGAATATCCTGCTTCTGGACGAGCCGCTCTCCAATCTCGATGCGACCCTGCGCATCACGATGCGGGCCGAGCTGAAAAACCTGCAGAAGCGGCTGAAGATCACCACTCTGATCGTCACCCATGACCAGATCGAGGCGATCACCATGGCGGACAGGATCATCTGCATGAATAATGGCGCCATTGCACAGATCGGTACGCCAGACGATCTTTATCGCCGGCCCAACAACCTGTTCGTCGCCGGGTTCATCGGCACGCCGCCGATGAACCTCTTGAAGGGGCAGGCGCAGGGCGAGCAGCTGCGGATCGGCGATGCCCGCCTCGACATCAATGCCCGTTGCGACGGTGAGATCACCTTCGGGCTGCGCCCCGAGGATATCACCCTTACCAAGCCAGCCGAAGCGTGGCTTGAAGGGGCGGTCGCCACCGTCGAGCCGATGGCGCGCGAGGTTTTCTACAGCATCGACACACCCGCAGGTGTCATCCATGCGCTGGAATATGGCGAGACGATAAGGCATGCGCCCGGTGAGCGGGTTGGCATCAGCTGCAAATCCGGTCTGACCCTTGTTTTTGACGCAGCCGGCAACCGCATTGCCGGACTGCACGCCGATCTTTCCCACAATTCGACCACGCCGGCGCGTCAGCCGGAACCCGTAAACTGACAGGACATTCCATGCCCAAAATTGTCTCCCATCGCGGCGCCAACCGTTTCGCGCCCGAAAACACCTTTGCCGCCGCCGATCTCGCTCTAGAGCAGGGTGCGGATTATATCGAGCTTGATGTGCGCGAGAGTGCGGATGGCATACTGTATGTCTTTCACGACGAAACGCTTGACCGCACGACCGACGGTACCGGGCCTATCGGCCATGCCCTGTCGAGCGAGATCGATGCGCTGGATGCGGGCAGCTGGTTCGGGGAAAACTTCAAGGGCGCTGTGGTGCCGCGTCTTGATGCCTATCTTCGCCATTTGCGCGGCCGCTGCGGCGTTTATGTCGAGCTGAAATATTGCGATCCCGTCAAGGTCGCCGCCCTGGTGCGCGATCTCGGCATGTTGCGCGATACTTTCTTTTTCTCCTTTTCCGAGGAAATGCGCCGCGGTCTGCAGGCCATCGCACCCGAATTCCGCAAGATGATGACGCTCGACATTGCGAAGTCGCCTTCGCTGGCGACGGCCGTGCACCATGCCTCGATCATAGAGATCACGCCGGCACAGATGCGGCGGCCCGGTCTTGTCGCGGCATGCCGCAAGGCCGGTCTCGAAATCATGGTCTATTACGGCGGTGATGACATCGACCTTCATAAAGAGATCGCATTGGCCGGGGTAGACTACGTCAACATCGACCGCCCGGACCTGTTCGATACGATGCGCCGTACCGCGCAGCTCCCTGAATTCGCATAACCTTCCTTCCCCTTGGAGATCATGACATGAGCAATCTTATAGGTACCGGCTTCAACGCCGGCTCGGACGATGGCGAACTGGCCACCCTTGAAAGCGATCTTCGCGCGCTTGCCGAAATTGGCTGCGACACCGTAGAAATCGCCGCAACAAGCCTCGATATGATCGCTGGCGGCCGGATCATCGAGGAGCGCGCCGACCGTTTCGTGTCGCTCGCAAAGCAGTTCGACTTCCGCTACACCGTGCACGGTCTCGTCTCTTCGAATTTCATGGACCCGGTGACATGCCGTTACCAGATCGATGCGGCCAAGGCGCTTGCCGTTCTCTGTGACCGTATCGGCGCAGGCATCCTCGTCCAGCACAGCGGCGCCCTGCGTGCCGACCAGATCGCCGAACGGGCCGATGCCGACAGCCGCGAGCGGGAAGCGCTTTTCGAACTGGCGGAGTTCTGCAGGCCCTATGGCGTG
The DNA here is from genome assembly GCF_037083425.1 of Agrobacterium sp. CCNWLW32. Taxonomy (NCBI): domain Bacteria; kingdom Pseudomonadati; phylum Pseudomonadota; class Alphaproteobacteria; order Hyphomicrobiales; family Rhizobiaceae; genus Agrobacterium; species Agrobacterium sp. CCNWLW32. The sequence goes on along the minus strand of NZ_JBAOJM010000004.1, from coordinate 300,948 downwards.
CGTATCGCCCTTGAGAATATCTTCTCCACCGAGCCCGGCCAATACCGCCAGACGCCGGCCGAAGTGGCTGCGACCGTGAAGGCTGTCGGTCACGACAATGTCGTGGCGCTGATCGACTTCAGCCATGCCTATCTCGAATCCACCTATCGTGGCCTCGATTTCCGCGATGAGCTTCGCGCCATGGCGCCGGTTGCCGGCCATCTGCATGTGCACGATTCCTTCGGCCGCCCGCAGGGCTTTTATCAGCCTTATTTTGCCCAGGAAAACACGGCGCTTGGCATCGGCGATCTGCACATGCCGCTCGGCTGGGGCGATATCGACTGGCAGGGCATCTTCTCCGAACTTTCGTTCCTGCCCGATACCGTGCTGATGATGGAAATCGGCCGCCGTTACCGCGCCGAGCAGCCGGCAAGCCTCGAAACGGCGCGGCATCTGATGTCGCTTAATGCCGCCCGCACCCAACTCGCAGCCGAGTGATGGCCTGAACAAGGTGTAATTCGACAGGCTGATGTTTGAAACACCGGCAGTCCCGATGCGACTGCCGGTGTTTTTGGTCTACGCTGCCCAGTCGGAGAGCGAATAGGCCCTGATATAATCGATCATCATCTGCGAGCCGTCGCTGAAATCAGCATCCGATGGTGTTCCCGCGGTTCCGCCGACGGCAAGGTTGACGACCATATACATCGGGTCATGCATATCGTCAGGCGTCTCCGTCTGCGCCACGGCGACATCGTCGAAATACCAGGTTATGTGTTCGGCATCCCACAACACGCCGTAAGTGTGAAACCCTTCCGTGCTCGGCACGCTGACATTGTTGATGACCGATGTCTGTTCACCGGTGGCGTTGGAATGGGCGGACATGATGAGCGTATTGGGATTCTGGCCGCGCATTTCGATGACATCGAGTTCCGGCGGCCAGGAGCCGTCTTCGGGCAGGAGCCAGAAGGCAGGCCAGGCGCCCCGGTCGGTCGGCATATCGGCGCGAATTTCGAAATATCCATAGGTCTGGCTGAAGGAGGAATAGGTGTTCAGCATGCCGGAGGTATAATCGTAACCCTCGACTTCATCGGCAATCGATTGCGCGGTTTTCTCGGCGGTTATCGTCAGGACGCCGTTTGCAACGCTGAACGGATTGACCTCCGACGTGCCGGCATAAGAGGGGTTGATGTACCATTGCGCCTCACCATTCGTCGTCAGCGAGCTCCCCTTTTCGGGTGCCCACCAATATTTGGCGTCCCAGGTGCCCTGATTGCCGCTGTGCAGGGACAGCGCGTCGAATTCATCGGCAAAGGTCTGGGTGAGAGAGGATCGATCGAGGCTGAGCTCGAACTGGTCGGCCTGAAGGTCGTCTATGGTTTTTCCTGCAAGAACGATGGCCTCGCCATTTGAAAAATTGAGCCACAGGTCGCTGCCCTGCTGCGTGGCGTTGCCGGCCAGCTGATCGAAGGATGTGATACCGTAACCATTCAGCCGGATCGTGTCATTGGCGCTGAAATCCATGATGAGATCTGTACCGTTACCGCTCGTAAAAACGAAAGTGTCGGCCCCGCCGCCACCGATCAGTACGTCGTTGCCGGCCCCGCCATCGATCGTCTGGCTGCCCGATCCGCCGGTGATGATATTGTCGAGTGAATTGCCGAAGGCGTAACGACCGTCACCCGTTACCCTGAGATTCTCGAAATTGTCGGGCAAGGTGTAACTCATCCAGGTATCGATGGTGTCAATGCCCTCCCCGGCATTTTCGACGGCACGATTGATACCGGAATAGAGATAATAGATATCGTCGCCGGTGCCGCCCGCCATGGTCACGTTGACGGAGCTGTCACCCCACATGGAATCATTGCCGGCGGTGCCGGCGAGCCGCGGGCCGGAGCCCGTGGCGGAGAAAAATCCGGTGGAACTGCCGCTGTAATAGAGTGTGTCTCCAAGCGCATTCACTACTGTCCGGGCCATGAACCGTCTCCTGTCCGTTAGCGTTGGTGTCCTCACTCCTCCTGCTGCACACCCTAACAGGGCAAAAAGCCTCCTGTTAGGCCGAAATATAAGGGGTATGTTCCCCTGCGGTTGCATTCAGCCGTTGAACGGGCGCGTTGTCATCGGTCGGTTCCGCCTGTTATATGTCGGGTTTTGAACCATCTGCGCGCTCTTGCTGTACCCCTGCGGGTGATGGCAAGATCGGGGCGGATTGCAGATGTCCGCGCGGCATCTGAGGAATGGAGTATCAGGATTGAGCGTAGCCTTTACCAAGGAAGACAGCGCGGAAACCGCAGCCGAAACCGTTCTGCCGGATCGGGTAATCTCGCCTCATCCCAATCTGGTAACGCAGTCCGGGCTGAAGGCGCTGGAAGAGCAGTTGCGGCTGGCGCGCGAAGCCTGTGAGGCGGCCAATGCCATTGAAGACATCAATGAAAGACGGCGCATTTCCGCCAATCCGTTGCGGGATCTGCGATATTTCTCCGAGCGGGTCCGCACCGCGCAACTGATGCCTGATCCGCCAGCGGACGGCGTCGTCGCCTTCGGCAGTCTGGTGACGTTCAGCCGCGATGACGGACGAACGCAACGGTTTCGGATCGTCGGCGAAGATGAGGCCGACCCGGCTGCCGGAACGATGTCCTATGTCTCCCCGGTTGCAAGGGTGCTGACGGGAAAAATGGCTGGTGATCTGGTCAGTTTGGGCGGCAGGGAGATCGAAATCATCGAAGTCGCCTGACGCCCGGGCCGGACTGGGTAAAATGGGCCCTCAAAAATAAGGGCCTTCTTGTTGCTATCTGCCGTCAGACAATAAGGGGCTGAGGCCCGGATTACCGATAACGATTCCTTCTTCTCGGTGGCGAGCGTCATCTGCTGTTCCCAGCATCCGCATCACTGTGGTCTTCAGGAAGAGCCTGAAGTCCAGATCTATGGCGGCGTAGGCGAGGGCAAGCCCCACATGGGCCATGAAGACGGGATTGAAATTCAGCTCTTCGAACTGATAGCCGATAATGATCCCGATCGCCGAATAGACGAAAAAGCCGATCTTGCGTTTTCGGAAAATTGCATAAAACAGCGCAAAGGCGCTCATCATGCAAAATCCCAGGCCGGAAGCGTAGGCGGTGGCCATAAAGCCGTTATGGGGCGTACCGATCTTTGCGATACGCGCAAGCTCTTCATATCGAGCGGTAAATCCGATGCCCAACGGATGCAGGAACATGACCTGAAAACCGCCGGTGATCGTCTCCCACCGCTCATGCAAGTTGTTGCTGCTATTGCTGTCCTCGAGAAAACGTTTCGAAAATACCTCTCCCGCGAAGTCGAAAGCGCCGAGCGGCAGAACGGCGGCGATGACAAGGGCGCATAAAGCAAAGCCGAAATACGTGCTGAGCAGCATTTTGACCGAAAAATTCCGGACGTAAAAATAAAGTCCGATGGCGAGCACGGCAAACACACCCGAGCGGTTGAGCGTGAGCGTAAAGCTTGCCAGGTATATGAGCAGAAACACCGCAAACAGCGCGGGCCGTCTTTGGCGTTCGGCGAGATAGGCAGCGGCTGCTCCGGCCAGTGCGAAGGCTGGTCCAGCGGTGTTTCCCACAGGCCAGATGCCGCCTGCCTTTTCGACGCGCAAAAGCAGCGGCGTTATTTCACCTTTTGCCGCGAGTTCCAGGACGCCCGCTTCATCGAACATGAAGGACAATCCGATGGAGGCGAGCTGGTCATGAATGACGATGTCAAGGAAAAGCAGGATAGTCACGGCTATGAAGCCCGCGAACATGCCCCAGCAGAACAGTTCGAGAAGGTTCTCCTTGAACAGCATGTAGGCAAAGAAGAGAAAATAGACCGCATAAAAATAGGTCATCGCCGTCGTATAAAATTCGCCATCGCCACGCGCGTCGGCAAACAGGGCCGTCAGTGCAAACAGGACCGTCAGCGGCAGGAGGTAAAACAGGGCGATCGACGGTGTCAGGCAGCGAATGTAAAGCAGCGCAATGACGGGCAGCGTCATCAGCACCAGCATGTCGGTAATGTTGAGGAAACGCAGGCCGATATTGCTGGTCACCACGTTGCACTGAATGAAGAAACCGATGGAAAAAACGAATATAGCCAGAAAGATGCCGGGAATATTGATTGTTTTTGAAGGATAAAGCGGCATTGCCAAAACGAAACCCGGTAGGGCGGGCAGGCGCGATGCCGCATGATTTTTTCGTTTTTTCATTCGCGGCCTTTATCTTTTGTAGGCGGATTTCGACGGTCCCTTAGAGAGGGGCGTTACCGCGCGGCAATAAATATAATATGGCGACCATTAGTGGGCTCGATGACGTCGCCACGCAAGATAATTTTATCCGTTTCTCCATTAGACAAGATTGCCTTTCGGCAAATCCCCTTCGACCGCGATGATGCGCTGAATGTGAACTGGCTCATTTGAGGTGGGCGCGCTGGTGCCGAATGCGGGAAGGATGCGCAGATAAAAATTATACCCGGTCGGGCTCATGTCTGGATCTATGGCGATCCCGTTGGCGATCGCCCACATCCAGCCGCTGTTACCGGAGATGTTGGCGCCTCCAAATTGCAGGGCGGAGCAAGCGATCGTCCGGACTGCGCCGCCGCTTTTCACGACCATCGTGACATATGGAAGTCGCTGCCTCTCGTTATTCCTGTAAAGCACGGCGAAGGAGACGGTCTTGCCGATCATTGCTGCGGCCTCCGCGTTGCGGAAATAGCGAGTGAGTCCTGCCGTCTGGCTGCCATTTGCATGTAGGGCAAGGCTGCTGGTGAAGGATGGAGAAAAAATGACGTCGGTAGTTTTGGTAACTGAGCCCGGCGCAATCAGGCCCCAGCCCGTCGGAGCGGAGCCCGACCAGTCGGTAAAGTCACCATTCCCTATGAGATTGGCGGCAGGCAGCTTCGGCCAGCAAGGTGTCTGAAAACCGCTGTCGGATGCCGAAGCGAGGTAGGAATCGAACAGGGTTCGGGCAATGAGCCGCGATCCAGCATCGTTCGGGTGGATATTGTCCCGATAAAGGGCGGCGTCCTTGGCCTTCGCCAGAAACGCCGCATGCGTATCCACCAGCGTAAGGTTCGGATGTGCTCGGGCCAAATCGAGGATTGCCTGATAGACCTTGTCGTAACCCGTCCCATCACGCCACGGGTTCTGCGTGGTGATGAGCTGTGGCGTGCCCGGCCATTGCCATTCGGTCATGCCGAGCGGGCCGAGCAGGGTGGATCGCCCGGAGCTCAAAATGCCGCCAGGCACCTCGAAGGTCTGCATATTATGGCCCTGATGCAGGATGCAAAGATCCGGACGGGGGATGTTCAGCGCCGCTGCGCGCTGTTCCGCGAGCATGTAACCCGCCATGCCGCCGGGCAGCGTTGCGAGATAGACCGCCAGCCTCGCCCCCTTACCGGCGCGCAGCGTGACCGGTTCCGCATAGGCTTTTGGCCCGGTGGCGGCATTCGTTTCCCATTCCGCCCAGCGATGTAACACCACCGTCGTATCGTGCAGTTCGCCGAGCATCATCGCAAATTGATGAAATGGTCCGGCTTCGGCATGGGCGGTGCTGTCGCCGTTCACGAACAGCGTGGCATTCTGACCCGCTGCCAGCCGGGCGCGCAGGACAGAGAACGCCGTCAAGGAAAGACCGATGGCGCCCATGGTCCGGGGGCGGATGCCGAGCGTTACGCCGATCATGCTGCCACCTCTTCCGTTCGTGCCATATATATGCATATGTTGTATCCGAGCGCTGTCATCGTTCGTTCTCCTGGTCTGGCCTCAGGATAATTCCGCCGTGAGGCACGGGGAAAAAATGCCGGAGCGGAATGGCGATCAGCGCATAAAAACAAACGTCATGAATTTTTCTTGCATTTCGTCTGAAGTATGAAAATAGAATATTTGTATTTTACTTTTGCTATTTTTGAATTTTATTACTAATAAAGGTTCTGATGCTGGTATTTTTATCTAGCAACGTGCATTTCTCTGTAATCTCCGACGAAGATATCCCTGTCGCTATCGCGCAGGATGGTTCTTTTCGCAGGTGTGCTGTTCATGCCCGCAATCAAAACCAGACGCATCGTGGGTTCTCTCCTACGGCAGGGGAGACGCCATGACATCCGCTCTTTTTGTCAGCCATACCGGAGAGAAGGGCGGCGCCGAACTTTTTCTGGCTGATCTCGTCAAGGGTGGACCGCATTCCTGGCGCGCTTGTTTTCTCAGTGGTGGTGCGGCCGCAGATGATTTGGTTGACGCCGGGCGGCCTCCGGTCATGCTGTCCGCCGGAGAAAAAATGCTGTCGATCCGCCGCAATGCGTCGTTCGGCGCCCTGTTACGCGGAGCGGCTGATGTGATGGCGGTCGCCTGGCAATTGAGCCGGGAGGCGCGGCATTATGATGTGATCTGCGCCAACTCGCAAAAGGCGCTTTTTGTCTGCGCGCTGGCCGCGAAGCTCAGCCGTCGCCCGCTCGTCTGGATTTTGCACGATATCGTCACCGATCCCGCTTTCAGCACCACCAACCGTCGGGCTTCGCTGGCATTTGCGCGCCTTTTCGCCAGGCTGGTGGCTGTCAACTCCGAGGAGACGGGCCGGGCTTTCATCGAAGCCGGCGGTGAGGCGAATAAGGTTCGCATCGTTTACAACGGCTTCGATCCCGCCAGGGCAAAGGTCTACGAGCCGGGCAAGGCCGCGCGGCTGCGAGCGGAACTGGGCCTCGGTCCGCAACCGCTTGTCGGCCTTTTTGGCCGGCTGAGCGAATGGAAGGGACAGCATGTATTTCTGGAGGCGATTGCGGCGATGGAGGGCGTGCAGGCGGTGATCGTCGGGGGAGCGCTTTTCGGGCAGGAGGCCTATGAGGCGCGCATCCGCGAACAGGCGTCCAGTCTCGGTCTCGACGGCCGTGTCCGCTTCCTCGGTTTCCGCTCGGATGTGCCGGAACTGATGGCGGCGATGGATGCGGTTGCTCACACCTCAATTGTTGCCGAGCCCTTCGGCCGGGTGGTTGTCGAGGCCATGATGTGCGGGCGTCCGGTTGTCGCCACGCGCGGCGGCGGGGTTACCGAAATCATCCGTGACGGCGAAACGGGCCTTCTCGTGCCGCCGGGAGAGCCATCTGCGCTGGCCGCAGCGCTCGGCCGCGTCCTGTCCGATCCGGCTCTGGCGGAAAGGCTGGCGCAAAAGGGGAGGGAGGATGTGAGCCAACGTTTCTCGCTGGAGGAAACCTGCAGGTCCGTTTCCGCGCTGCTGGAGGAGGCAGCGTGAGCTTCCGTTCGGTGATCGACAGGAACAGGCAATGCCGGCAGGCGGAAGGGCCAGGATGCGCATTCTCGTAAACATGCCGAGCCAATATGGCGGTAAGGCTTCAGGTGTCGCCCGCGTCACCTTCAGCCTGCTGGAGCGGCTGCTGGAGCAGACAGGTGACGATTATATTCTGCGCTCTCCGTGGACGCGGGCGCAACTGCCAGAAAGCCTGCGCGACAGCCGATTGCAGCTTATCGAGACTCCGCGGCCCCGCATCATGGTTTTTGACGTGGTGCATCAGGCCGCCATGCTGCCCGCGCTTTGCCGCCAGCATGGCATTGATGTGCTGTTTAACGCCGATCCTTTCGGAAGTCCCCTCGGCGGCAAACGGCGTCTCACCCTTGTTCACGATCTTTATTTCAAAACCATTCCCGAACAGATCGGCTGGCGGGCAACCCTGACGACCGATTTCATCTTCAAGCTGATGATGGCCGGCTCGGATCAGGTTATCTGCGTATCCGACGCGACGCGGAAGGATCTGGCGCGTTTTTATCCTGCCGCTGCCAATAAGAGCCTTACCATTCATTCCGACAGTACGCTAAATGTCGATCCCGAGACTCTTGGTTTGGTACCGCCTGTTGCCGGGCGCTACATATTGGTGGTCGGAAACGCGACTTCCAACAAGAATTTTTCCCTCCTTGGCAAAGCCTTTGCCATACTCGGAAAAAAATGGCCGGATCTGCGTGTCGTGCATGTCGGCCGCGACGAGGCGGAGGAAATCGCCTGCGCGCTGGCTGATCCGGAATTGAAAACCCGGCTGATCCGGCTTTCCGGCATAGATGATCGGCAGCTGGCCGAACTTTACCGGCATGCCGCCTGCCTTTGTGTACCCTCTACCTATGAGGGGTTCTGCCTGCCTGTGCTGGAGGCGCAGCAGCTGGGATGCCCGGTCGTCTGCTCCAACCGTTCCGCAACGCCGGAGATCGCCGGCAATGGCGCCCTGACTTTCGATCCGGCGGACACTCAAAGCCTTGTTGACGCGCTTGAGCGGCTTCTGGGGAATCCGGAACTCGCAGACAATCTTCGCCAGGCAGGTTATGAGAACCGTAAATTATATTCGTGGCAGAAGGCGGCGGAGAGCTACGCGCAGCTTTTTCAAGCGCGGCGTTGAGACCAGGGGATGCCCAAGCGCCTTGTCTCGACAGTGACGGTTCATGCGTCGTCGGTTCTACGCACATCCGAATAGAGCTTTTCATAGGCTGCGACGACCCCTTCGGGTGCGACACCTTGCCGAATTCGCTCCCGGGTTTCAGGGGTTTCCTCGAGCATGGCGGGATTGCGCATGGCCTCCGCCATGCGCGCGGCCAGTTCGGCGGCATTGCCCGGCGCGAACAGGCGTTCCGGCCTGTCCGCGCCGATCTGTTCGGCAACGCCCGCAAGATTTGCGCCGATGACGGGTACGCCGCGCAGAATGGCTTCGGCGACGGTACGTCCGAAAGCCTCCGGCCATAAGGGCGGGACGATGAGGCAGTCTATGCCGGCGAAGAAATGATCGGCCTCCACATAGCCCGGAAACGTTACCGGAAGGCCGGCTGTCTTTTGCTGATAGGCCTCGATACCATCAGGCGCGCGGCCCGCCATGACCAGTCGCCAGCCTTGCGGCGGCAGGAGCTGCAGGGCCTCGATCAGCAGGTCCGCTCCCTTCGCCGCTTCGATGCGGCCCAGATAACCGAAGACGAGCGGCTCTCCCGGCGCGCGGGGGAGGCGCGGTTGCGGCGAAGCCGGTGGTGAAATCGCATTCCAGATCACCGTGCGGCGGTTTTCGGGCACCTGGGTAAAAAAGCCGGCCCGCACATGGCGCTCGACGATATCGCGACCAACGCCGGCAACCGCATCAACCGCGCATTGGCAACGCCGATGGAGGTAAGAAAAGGCGCGGCATTTTTTGCTTCTGCCATCGCAGATATGCCCGTCGTGAAACAGCGATCCGTTGGTGCACATGCTCGTGAAATCATGCAGCGAATGAACGAGCGGAATGCCGCGTTTGCGGATCATCGGCCATATCAGCGGCGTCAGTTCCGAGAGCGAGTGGGTATTGACCACGTCCGGCCGGAAATCATCGATGACACGCGCAAGCCGGCGAACGAGGCGCGGATCCAGCTGCACGGCGATCTTGTAGTATTTCCGCTTCCATTCCGGTTGTTGCCCCCAGTCGCCGATGAAGAACGGCGTGGTGTGCCCTAGGCGGTGAATGGCAAAACCGTCGCGCTGTTCCGCTGCCTGCTCTTTACGGGAGATGGCGGCCACCGCGATCGTGTGTCCTTTATCGGCAAGTCCACGCGCGAGGTCCTCCACGAATATTTCCGCACCGCCCACCCGATCCGGAGCAAATAGCGAGGTTATCTGCAATATCCGCATGCTCAAATTCCTGCGCCCATGGCGTTAAGATCACGACAATTATGTTGCATCCGCGAACCAATGCCAAACTCCTGTCATGGCAGACGAAGCGGAGTTTGTGCCGTCCGGCTTGAATGGATCGGTGCCGGCATTGCAGCTTCGGCCGGAGATTGTCTCTGCCTTTTGCGTCCTTCCCGTTCCATTCCGGGCGGGTTCAGGCAAAGCGTGACGACCGGGGCGAGGAAAACGGCATAGGCCATGGCGAAGCCGGGAATCTGCAGCGAAAAATCAAGCGTCGAATGCAGCAGCACAAGCAGCAGCGCCGCAAGGCCGAGATGAGAGGCATAACGATAATTTCTGCGTTTCCGTACCCCGCGAATAAAGATCACCAGTTGGATGAGCACAAAAAAAGCGAGGTAAAACGGGAAGGCCGCGCCGAGTGTCAGCAGCCCCTCGGCATAGACATTGTGGGCATGGGTGACGACGGCGTCCACCCCGCATCGCGCGGCATGATAGGGCGCATAGATGTCCGTAAAGCTTGCCAGACCCGATCCCAGCGGCCAATTGTCGGCGATGGCGCGCGCGATGCCCGGCATGTAGCAGAAGCGCATGTCATCTTCCAAACGTGTTTCCATGCGAAGCGCCACCCGGTTGGCGAAAAGTGCAAACAGGGCGATGGCGATCGCGATCAGGAGCGCGGCGCGACGTCTCGTCCCACGCTGCCTGCGCCGGCCGGAGACCCCGTTGCGGCCGGTTCTGGCGGGAGAATTGAACACAATCAGAAGGATCAGGAAAATCAACGCTGCGAGGCTTGATCCGATCCCGGCGCGTGACCCCGTCAGCATCAATGCGATGAAGCAAAAGCCCGCTAGTACCCCGAGAAAAGCGGCTCTGCGGATGAGTTTTTTCTGCTCAGTCGGCACGGTCAGGCGGTTTGCCACGAGCGCCTTTACTCTCGCCCAATCCGGAGCGAGGAGACTTTTGTGTAATAATACGGCGAGCGTCAGAAGAATGAGACCGAAGAAGGTTGCGGCGGTATTGCGGTTGACAAAGACGCCGGTGAGGCTGCCGAGATAAAAGCGTTTCTGGATGAAGCCGAGAGCTTCGGGAAAAAGCACGAATTGCACGATCGAAAACAGCGCGAGCCAGCCCCCGGCGATTGCAAACCATCGCAGCGTCTTGGCCGCACGCTCGTCGGTATCGAAAATCACAAGGCCGGTCATGAAGACGCCGAAAGGCAGGGCGGCGCTCATGAGGCCGAGTCGGTCATCCGCAGGCGTCAGTGAGATCGTTGCGGCTGGCGCATTCTGCATGAACATGGCAGCGGTGGACCAGGCCGGGTTGGCGCGCGCGATGCCGGGCAGGGGGGATGCCTGCAGCAGCATCTGCACGATAAGCGCTCCCAACAAAAGGCAGGCCGCCGCAAGTACCTTGCCTGCACCGGCCTTGGGAGGTCCGAACAGGAGGATCGATGGCACCAGCAGGAGATAGATGGCGGCCGTGACAACGATGCGGCTTTCGATTTCCGTTGCGCCCCGATTGAGAAGCGCCAGCAGAAAGATCGCCCAGAACGCGACGATTGCGACCGGCCGGACACGGTCCCGAACTGCCGCCGATGGAGGCTGCGGGGAGGAGAGCGGTTCTGATCGGGCTTCGGTAAGCGACATGTCTTTGGGCTTTGTCGGAATTGTTTGTGGTGGTTATGCCCGAACGACGGACGGGGTTTGTTCTCTTGCTGTTTCAGATCATGGCAGCGTCAGGCGTGTCGCGCCTTCCGATGGCGGCTTTGGGCAGACTTCCGCCAGGGTCCATCGCAGGATTTCTCCTTGCCTGCCGCAGACGATGGCCGTGTCCGCCTCGCGGGCCGCTTCGGCCTCGGGCAAGGTGTTTTTCGGAAATTGTTGCCACATCACGAAACGCCCACGGATCAGATTGGCATCGGCAGGCCCGTAGAGCTGGGAGAAATTCATCAGCACGGCGACTTCCATGGGCGAGGCGTTGCGCAGTGAACGAACCATGGCAAGACGCAGCCAGACATCGCCATTTGCGGGAAAACAGGAGAGCGAATGGCGAATAAAGGTCTCGGCAAAACCGAGGCGCGCCGCGCCGGAATCGGGTGCCGGATCGGCGCCATTTGCATCGAGATCGGCCAGAACGAGCCTTAGCCCGGCTTTGACGATATCCGAACGGCAGATTTTTTCGGTGACGATGGGGTGAAGTTCAGCGACGGTTTTTGCAAGCAGTTCAGGTGCAAGACCGTTATTTTCATCGGCGATTCTCGCCAATGCGACGATATCGGAAAAACGCCGGCTTTGGGAAAATGCCTGCGCCGCGACAGACAGGACAAAGACGGAAATGACGAGGACCGGCACGACCGCGAGGATTTTCCGCAGGCGCATCACGCCACCACGCCTAGTCATGGTAATATCGTGTATAGCGCGAATGATAATATTCGCTTGAACCATAGGCGCGATAAAGCTTCAGCTTTTCGGTGTCCACCTTGTTGAGGATGACGCCGAGGCACTTCTTGCGGATATGGACCTCATTTTCCACCGTGTTCCGCACCGCCCTGCGAGCGGTCTTGCCCCATTCCGTGACGAAGATGAAACCATCGATCCGTCCCGCCATGGCGCGCGCATCGACCACCGGCCCGAGCGGCGGCAGGTCGACGATGATGTAGTCGAAAGCGTTGCTCGCTTCAGCCAGCAGCTTGTGCATTTGCGCCGAGGTCAGCAATTCGGAGGAATGAGGGACACGCTGCTTGACCACTGTGGGCAGGAAAGCGAGCTTTGTCTTTTCGTCACGAAGCAGCACATCCTGCACGCTGCGGCCTTCCAGCAATACTTCGAGCAGACCCTCGCTGGCGTGACGCGCCATGGCGCGCGTGGCGCCGGGATTGCGGATATCGGCATCCAGCAGCAGGACCCGAGCGCCCTGCCCGGCGAGCAGCTGCGCCAGATTGATGGAGATCGTGGATTTGCCTTCACTCGGCAAGGCCGAGACAACACCGACAATCCGCGCCCCGCTTTTGGCGGAAATGCCGAGATCGATGGCAAGTCTGGTGCTGCGCAGGGTTTCGGCGAAGGAGGAGAGCGGGTGGTCAACTGCGTAACGCGCAACGCTGGTGGGAAGCGTCAGCCCGGGATGGCCGCTTTCCGGAGCCTCTGTCACCGGCTTGTTCGGGATCAGCGGGGTATTGCCGAGGAATTCCAGTCCGAGGACATCGCGAACCTGTTCGCCGGTACGGAAAAACCGATCGCGGAATTCGCGGAACATGGCAATGCCGCCGCCGGCTGCCGCACCCATGATCATGAACAGCGCCAGGATGATGGGCTTGTTCGGTTTGCTCGGAATCCTGGGCGGCATCGCCTTGGAAATCACGCGCGCTTCCGTCACGGGGAAGGACTGCTGCTGCATCGCTTCCTGATAACGCTGCAGGAACGTCTGGTACATGTTCTTGTAGGTTTCGGCTTCGCGCTGCAATTCGCGCAGCTGAACCTGTGTTTCGCTGGCCGAGTTGCTGATGTCGGTTGCTTTGGCGACGCTCTCGGCAAGCGATTTTTCCTTCGCTTCCGAAACCTCCAGATCACTTTTGTAACTCTGCGCGATGCGGCTGATTTCCTGGAACATCAACCGCCGGTATTCCTGCATTTCATTGCGCAGACGCACGGCCTGAATATGGTTGCTGCCGAGGCGTCTCGTGATTTCCGCCTCGATCTTCGAGGACTCAAGGTATTTCTTGCGCAAATCGTTTGCGACGGAGCTGTCGAGAATATCGGTGACGACCCCGTCGACATCGTCGGTGGCGAGAATGTGCTCGATGCGCTGCACGCGCGCCCGCGCCTTTGCCGTCTCCGACTGCGCCAGAATAAGGGCGCTATTGGATTCGGCCAGCTGCTGATCGGAAAGCAGGCTGTTATTGCCGGTCGAGATCAGATTGTGTTCGGCCCGGAATTTCTGCACGGCAAGATCGGTATCAAGCGCGCGCTGGCGCAGTTCCGCAATACGGTCGGACAGCCAGTCGCTGGCCCGCCGCGTCGCCTCGTATTTGGAGTTCAGCTTGTCCAGCAGGTAGGCCGAGGCCACGGCATTGACGATCTGCGCGGCGAGAACCGGCGATGTCGAATTATAGGTGAGCTCCAGCGCGTAGGTTCGGCCGATGCGCTTGACGCTGAGGCCGTTAAGCAGCTGGTCCGACAGCGATCTCTTCAGGGTTCCATCGTCAACAACAGACTCTTTTTTTGCCGGCGAGAACCATTGCGAAACGTTGACGAGCGAACGGATAGTGCCAAATATCGAGCTCAGAAGCGACGCACGCGTTGCCCTGAATTCCTGATTTTCCGTGAGTTTGAGACTATCGACAACGGCAAGCCCGATGGTTTCCGATTGCAGGACCTCGACCTGGCTCAGAATGGAGGCCTCATCCTCTATGACGCCGCCGATCGTCGAAAGCTGTTCGACAATCTGGCTATTGTTGCGGTCGATCAGCAGGGTCGCCGTAGCCGAATAGACCGGCACGGCCGTCGCGGCAAAGGCGAGGCCGATTGCCCCGGCAACCGCGATCGCGGCAAGGACGATGCGCCATTGCCGGCGGATTATCGCAAGAGCGGCATCGATGTCGATAAACTCGGCCGTCAGCCCGCTTTTATCGTAATCGGCCATCGTCAGGGGATCGTGCCTTTGCAACAACTGTCAGCCTCGCTCTTTTCGGCAGGCGCAAGGCCTGCCAAGTCACGGTTGCATCACAGAACTGGCGGCAGCCTTCCCTCTCGGGAAGTCAAATAAGCCAAACTCAAACGGGACTTGTGCTGACAGGCGTGGTGGTGCTGCCGGTCGAGAAGAAGTTATTGATCGTGGTGAAGAACGACGTGCCCGTGCCGCCTGTTGTTCCGCCGCCACCGCTGCCGCCACCGCCGACGGGTGCGCTCCCGCCACCTGCCTGTGCGGTGCCGCCTGCGACACCTGCGGTTCCCGAACCGCCGATGCTGTTGGCGCTGGCCGGCGAGGAGCCGGCGCCGCCGATCGGCGATGCAGCCGCCGCGGCAGCCGCAGGAGCGGCCGGGCCGGCAGCCGTTCCCTCGATATTCTCGCTAAAGGCAATGAGAAGATCGGCGGGCACGTTGGCGCCTTTTGTCTGCAACTGGATGGCGGCCGCAAGTATCGTATTGCCATTGCGCATTGCGGTGGCGTGGGCAAGTGCCAGGCCTTCGCCGACAACTTCGGAAAAGTCCTTGTTGCCGACCTTCTGGGCCAGTGCGACGATGGTTGGCAATTGGCCGGAATCACTCAGGATCAGGGCGGAAAGCTGTTCGGAAAACTGTGCCGCGCTGGTGGAAACCGCGATGATCGGAAAGCCGCTCGTCACTTTTTCGGTCACGTCGACCGTTGCCGCATCCGTGCTGGAAGCGATGGTGACCAGATCCTTGATCATTCCCTGCGTCGGAGACTGCTTGAACAGTTCAGCCGCGGTAATGGAAACCGTGTCCGGATTGGTGGTGTTGACGCGGGCAAGAAATGCAGCGGTGGTTTCATCGGCGGCTTTGACGGGCGCGCCTGTTGCGGCGCTTTCGACCGAAGGGGTCTGCTGCGCGGCGGCCGGTGGCACGGAATCCACGTTTTGTGCGTTGGCGACAGTGGAAAAGAGACCCATGCTGGCAACAAACATCGCACCAACGAGCATCGAGCCGTTACGAATGCGGGGCATCCAACTCTCCAAATCTTTTAAAATACGACTTTAAATACATCCAACGTTGGGGATGGTTACCCAACATCTAAAATTTCTTTTTAAATCGCACAGCCCAAGCAAAGGATCAAGCGCTAAAATAAACCCGCAGCGGAAACCCTCAGCTATTGTTAACGGCCGCCGCCCTTGCCTTCTCTGTTTTATTCAGGACACGGCGACTTTCCGTGGTGATGTTATCAGCCGGTCACGCAGCCAGATATTGGCCGGTGTTTCGACAAGGACGTGGAAGGCGTGGGCTATGGCGACGGTGCTGACGACGATGACGAGATAAACGACGTTGCTCCACTCCGGCGGGTAAGTGACGCCGCCGAGCGCGATCTTGAAGCCCCGGAAGATAAAGGGGTGCAGCAGATAAAGCGCATATGATGAATCGCCGAGTTTTGCCAGCGGCTGCGCGAAACGGGGCAGGGAGATGTTTCTGGTCAGGGTCGCCGCTGCCATCAGCAGAATTGCGCCGCCGCCGAAAACGAACAGCCGTGAAAACGAGTAACAGCCCGGATCGCACTGGAACCCAATCCTGCTCAGATCGGTCAGCATCCAGATCGCCAGGCCGCACAGCGCCGTTGCGAGCCCGAGCAGGGGCGGCAGGCGGACGCCTCGCAGGAAGAGGACCGCAATGAACATGCCTGCGACGAATTCGAGAATGATCGGCTGAAACCAGAAGCTGAACGGCAGGCCGAGATCGAAGGCGGAGCCGACCATGACGGCGGTAAACAGCACGGCGGCTGTCGTGAATACCGCGCGCTCCAGCGGCAGGAAGATGAACACCGCAAAAACGATGTAAAAGAACATTTCGTAATTCAGCGTCCAGCCGAGATCGATCAGCGGAAACGGATAGGCGTCGCCATAACCCATGCTGTCATAGGGAATAAACAGATAGGATGTGAGGATCGACTGTAACGGCGGAAAGGCCTTGGCGCTGATAAGAGTCACGCTGGCGGCCATGGCAAGCCGCAGGGTCAGCACAAACCAGTAAAGCGGGACGATGCGCAGGAACCGGCGCAGCAGAAAGGCGGAACGGCCGCCCGGCGCTGTAAAATAGGGCCGGGACGCATAAACAATGACAAAGCCGGAAATGACGAAAAACAGGTCGACACCGCCGCCCAGCCTCAGCAGATGCAGCGGGAAAAGCGTGAATTGCCAGTTCACATCAGCGTGCAACGCAACGATCATGGTTGCCGCGACGGCGCGCATTACCTGAAGAACATCGAGACGCTGCGCCCCGGCAGCGGGCGCTTCTTTAAAGTTTTTCATCATCGTCAATCTATAAAATAAAGATATATTTAGTAATATATTGCGCCCGCGGTTGCGGGGTAGAAGTCCATTATTCAAGCAGGCTAGCATGCAACAGCACGACGCGATACACACAATTTTGCGATGCGGCATTTCCTCCGCACTGCTCAGAAAACTTCCAGAACGGTAAGCTGGTCGCTGACCGAAAGCCGGTATTGCCCGCTTTCCTGCGTTATTGTCTGCTGGCTCACGGAGCCGTCATCGCGGAAACGGTGTGCGACAACGTGACTGTGCTGGCCGGCCACCGAAAATGTCGCAACCCGTTCGGCGGGCGGGTTTTCGATCCGCGCAGGCCATTGCCAGCCGGAAATTCCAAGCCAGACCGGCACGAGCAAAGCACCGTCCGGCCTTGCGAGATGCAGGGACAATCTTTGGGGATCGGCCGTGAGGAAATCGATCTGCCGTTCCTCCTGCCCGGTTTGCCGTTCTGCCTTGCAGAGGGAAAGAAGGGCGCGAACGGCCTCGTAAGCGGGGGTGCGGCTCAGATCATGGCGCAGGAGACCGAAGGAGGATTCCGGGTTTGTCTCATCCGCAGCAAAGCTTGAAACCATTTCATAGATATAGGACCGGCGGATACCGCTGATGAAGCACCAGAGCAGCATACGCGGCATATAGCGTGCCTTGATGTCTTCGGTGACGGGGAAATGAAAGGTCTCGGTTTGCAGCGAGGTATGGTAGCCCATCTCCGTGGCGAGCACCGGCCGGCCCGCTGCTATATGCGCCGAAGCGGCAACGGATTTTGAGAGCGCCCCCGGACCGGTCGTTTCGGGGTGCTCCATGCCCGCGTAAGGGTGGATATTGCCGTAGTCGCAGACATCCTTCAGGTCCAATGCCAGCGCCCTGTTCTCAAGGACATAGCTTGGCGCCGCAACGCGCACCGCGCTCAGTCGCGGAATCGAGCGGACGGCGGCGTGCAGGGCGGCCTGATGCTCCGCCGAAATGCGCGGGGCGTTTTGCGGATCCTTCGTCAGGTTCGGTTCATTGCTGCCCTCGAAAATATCGATACCCGCGTCGGACCAGTCGTAGAAATCCGCAAGCCTGTCGAGCGGCGTGGAGACATAAGGGTTGAGATTGTCGTAACATATGATGGTGAGGCGAAGGCCCGCCGCCACGATCCGGCGCAGCCGCTGAAAGACGGGGCTGTTTCTGGCGGCGATGAGCCCGTCATCGCGCAGATGCCGGACGCCCAGTGCTTCGATCTCGGGCATGATCCGGTCGAACTGTTCCGGATAGACGCCTGTGGTGCGGGTGAAGTGGCCACACACCCCCACACTGTCCAGAAAGGCTTCGGTATTGGCGGAAGCAACCGCCTGCGCCCGCGCGGGAATGGCAGGCAAACCGGAGGCGGCGACCAATGCAAGGGGTGCGGCTGAAAGCAGGTTGCGCCGCGTCAGGCCACCCATGGCGATCGGCTGTTTTCCATTCATCTGCGCCTCCTGGTACGTCCGGAGAGAGTATAAGCAAGCGCCATCACATGGATGTCGCCGTTTAAATGACGATCACGGCTGTCCGCATCTCGAGATCAGAATGTCCTGGAAGTTTTTGGCATTTACGGTCGCTCAAAAATCCATGTCTCTGAAATAAAACAGATATTATCAAATGTAGTATTGTCATCAGCCGCAACGGAGCCGATTGCTCCCGCTTGCCTGCACTTTAAAGTGGCTAAACCGTAACATGAGAGCGGTTCTTTTCGCAACACCGCATGGCTTTTACCGCGCCGCGAAAAAAATCACTTGAAATGCCGCCAATTCCCGTGCTTTTTGAAAAGTAGATTTTCGTAATTCATATTTTCAAACATTAGTTCCGCTCCGGCTCTTTGTATTTTGCAGATGTCTCACTGGTCTCCGGGAATTTACGGAGACGACTGAGCCCGGGATGGACGCCATAGATTTTCGATGAAGGAAAATAGAGCGTATCCGCATGAGAATTCTCCATCTTAGCAGCCTTTATCCGCCGCATATCGTTGGTGGATGCGAACGCTCGGTCGAACATCTCGCCGAGGAACTCGTCTCCATGGGACATACGGTCGGCGCTGCCTGCATAGAGCGGCAGGCCGAACCGAAAACGGTGCGCAACGGCGTCTCCGTTTACCGCATGTTCCACAACAACGATTTCTGGCTTGAGGATTGGCCGCAATATTCCCCGCAGCAGCGGCGCATGCAGAAGCTCAAGCAGCAATGGAATTTCGACGTCGAAAAGCAGTTCGAGGCCGTTCTCGACGATTTCAAACCTGACGTTCTCAACACTCATTCGCTGCTGGATGTGACGACGCTGGTGTGGCGGGCGGCGCATAAGCGCGGCATTCCGATCGTTCACACGATCTGCGAATATGATCTCCTGTGCGGCAATGCCGCCATGTTCAAGGGCGGAAAGCCCTGCGAGCACCTCCATCTCGGCTGTCAGGTGGTGAATTTCACCAAGAAATTCACGCAGCGTTATATCGGCGCTGTCGCAAGCGTCGGCACCGAAATCCTCAAGACGCACGTCAATCACGGGCTATTCCACCACATTCCGGAAAGCCTGCGCCGCGTCATCTTTTATTCCTGCACGGTTCCCGAGGGCGATCCCGTCGCCCGCCGGCAGATTGACCGCAGCGGCAGGCCGCTGACCTTCGGTTACATCGGCCGCATCAACACGGAAAAAGGCGTCGGCAACATGGTCGATGCCTTCAAGGAAATCGGTCACGGCAACTGGCGCTGTCTGGTCGCCGGTCATGCGATGGATGATTCCATCGAGCGTTTCACGGCCCAGGCCGGTGATCTGCCGATCGAGTTCGTCGGCTGGGCCAGGCCGAAGGAGTTTTTCGAAGAGATCGATGTGCTCATCGTTCCCTCCTTCTGGGCCGAGCCTTCACCGCGCACGATCTACGAGGCTTATGCCATGGGTGTGCCGGTCATCGGCGCAGCCTCCGGCGGCATTCCGGAGCTGATTGGCGAGACCAACCACGACTGGCTGTTCGAACCGGGCAACGCCAAGGATCTCGCTGCCCGTATTCGCCGCGTGCTGACGCTTTCGCGCGAAGAATTGCCGACGGAGGCCGATTTCGGAAACATCGTCGAGGAATCCACCTCGCGCCGGGTCGGCGAAAACTATGTGAAACTTTATGAGGACGTCCTGACGAGCCACCGGCAAAGCCGAACCCTGCGTGCATCTTAGACCGGCAACGGACCCCGTCCGTTACAGCGGTTTTCTTCGAAGGAGAGAGCATATGGTGGGAAGCAATAACGGCAGCCTCCGCCTTCCTGGCATGGGCGTCGACTGTTTTGCGGTCGCTGCGCCGGGTGCGTTGATGTGGCTGGTTTTGCAGGTGGTGGATTGATGTCCGAGGCAACGTCGATAGGCAATGCGGCCCTGAAAGGCGTGTTCTGGTCCATCGTCCAGAACTGGGGCGGCAAGCTTTTCACCTCCATTCTCTTCATCGTCCTCGCCCGTTTCCTCAGCCCTACCGATTACGGCATGGTCGCCACCGCCGGGCTGGTGCTGATGCTGATCCAGATGCTGTCGGAATTCGGATTCGCGGATGCGATCGTGCAGAAACGCAATCTGGAGCCCAGCGACGTCAATCTGCCGTTTTATGCCTCGGTTGCGGTGGCGACATTGCTGGCCATTGCCGTCTGCGTGTTCTCTCCGGAACTGGAGCGCTGGTTTGAGGTCGAAGGGCTGGCGCCGGTCATCGTGGCGATCTGCATATTGCTGCCGCTGAACACGGCATCGATGTTTCAGGAGGTGAATTATCGCCGCGCGCTGGCTTTCAAGCCGCTGGCGATCAGAACCTTCATATCGAACATCATCGGTGGCGGCGTGGCGATTGTTTTCGCAATCATCGGCCTCGGTGTCTGGAGCCTCGTCGTTCAGACCTATGTCGCCACCATCGTCACGCTGATCTGGCTCTGGCGAAAGCCGCACTGGCTGCCGGGCGCCACCCTCAATCCCGGAACCTTCGTTGAACTGCTTCGCTTCGGTTCGTCGGCGCTCGGCCTTCGTATTGTCGATTTCGCGGCCACGCGCCTGATCGATTTCATGATTCTCGGACATTACGGGGTCGCGCTCTTCGGCCTCTACACCGTCGGCAGCAGGCTCTATCAACTTCTGATGCAATTGCTTCAGGCGGCGCTTTATGACGTTTCACTGACGGTGCTTTCGCGCATATCGCACGAGCGGGAACGAATGGCGGCGCTCTACAAGCAGTCGATCACCATGTCGGCGATCTTCTCCACACCGGTCTTCGTGCTCGCCGCGGCATTGGCTCCGGAAATCTGCAACGTGCTATTTGGTGTGCGATGGCAGGGTGCCGACGGGGTGGCGCAACCGCTGCTTCTGCTCGGCGCGCTGCAATGTGTTCAGTTTCAAAACGCGCCTTTCCTTTCCGCGCGCGGCAAACCGAACAAGGTGCTGATTGCCGGAAGCATCAAGGCGGTTTCGACGATCCTGCTGATCCTGCTGGTTCCGACTGATAGCATCAGGGAAATCGTCATTGTTTATGCCGTCGGGCAGCTGACCTCCACGCCCTTCACATTTTTCTTCATCGCCCGCGAGCTTGGCATCGGGCTGTGGCGAATATTCCTCCTGCTTCTGCCGAGCTTCGCCTCCAGCGGTTTCTGCTTCCTGCTCGTTCAATGGATGCGTCCCGAGGTCAAGCTGCTGGGCGCCGGCGATTTCATATCCGGCATCCTGCTCGGCTCCATTTTCGGCGTGGCCTATCTTCTGCTTCTGGTGCTGACTGCGCGAAACGAGGCCCGGTCCGCCATCGCGCTCGTCATGGGCAAAATCATTTCCCGAAAGGAAAGCAAATGCGCAAGCTGATAAAAAAAATACTGCCAGCACCGCTGCGCCAGAGAGCGGTGAAATATATCGAGCGGCGAAGAAGGGATATCGCGTTTCGGCAACTCTTTGACGATCTGCAGGCGTTGAAGGCGGGCATGAAACCCGCCGCTGCCGGCGACCGGTTAAGCCGGCTTTTGATCGTGGCCGGCGATCCCATCACGCTTTTTGGCTCGTTGGGCGATGATGCGATGATCACCGCGACGCTGCAACACGCGCGTGCGAGTAATCCCGATGTCGAGATAGACATCCTTGTCGATGGGATGGATTACGCCGATTCCGCTTACCAGAGGGGCTTTGTTCCCGTCGATATCTTTGGCAAGCCCGATTTCATAAAAGCCCTGGCGCAGCAGTTTGCGACAAGACAATATGATAGTGTCGTCGTTGTCGGCGCCGATGTCATGGATGGATATTACCACCCCCTGGTCAGCGCAAAACTTCTTGCGAGTGCGGATCTCGCCGCCGCTGCCGGAATAAAGAACGTCATCCTCGGCTTCAGCTTCAATGAAACGCCGCATGCCCCCTTGGCAATGTTCTATCGTTCCCTTCATCCGGAGTGCTCGCTCAAGGTGCGTGACGTTATCTCGCTTGAGCGCCTACAGACCTTTGCGAAGACAAATGCGGCGCTCGTTTCCGATTCCGCGTTCAGTCTCGTTCCTTCTGAGCCTGACGAGGGCACGCGTTCATGGATCGCGCGAAAGCGGGCCGAGGGATACCGGGTCATGGGTTTCAACCTGCATCCCATGCTGTTCAAAAACGCCGACCACGCGCAGACCGAGGCGGTCATCAGGCATGCGGCGGAAGCGTTGCAATTTGCCGTCGATGCCAGGCCGGTGTGCTGGCTGCTCATCCCGCATGACTATCGCGACAATGTGGGCGATCAGGCCTATCTCAAGGCTATCGCCGAGCGTGTGCCTGCGTCCAGAACCGACAGGGTCCGTTATCTCGACGGAAAATGGTCAGCGCCCGTCTTGAAAGGCGTCGCCGGCCAGCTTGACGGCCTCGTCAGCGGCCGCATGCATCTCGCCATTGCCGCGCTGGGCAAAGGCGTTCCAGCGATATGCATCGCCTATCAGGGAAAGTTCGAAGGGCTCTATCAGCATTTCGGTCTCTCCGCTGCCGATCTGCTTTCTCCGTCTTCCTTCCTTACGCAGGATGGAATCAAAAGCGCACTGATCGAATTTATCGACCAATCTGACGAAATCCGTGAAAACGTCGGGAAAAGGCTGCCGGAAATTCTGGCGATGTCCAAGAGGAATTTTCAGTTGTTCGAGACTTTCCCGGCGCGTGCCTCCGTCCTTTCATGAAAGTCGCTTTCGTCTCGGCATTTCCGGTCGTTCCCGCCAATGAAGGCGCGCGAAGCAGGATTCTGCAGCTGACGCGCGCCGTGCGCGGCCTAGGGCACGAGGTGCATTTCATCCATGTCGATGGCACGATTGCCACCGATTTCGATCTGGCGGGGCATGAGGCTGAATTCGGACCGGATCACCTGCACCTTGTTTCCCGGCAGGGGGGTAGCCTTAGGAACCGGCTTCCCGGCGATTTTGGTTTCGAGGTTGGCTTGACGTCGTTTCGGGCCCTTCGCAAGCTCCATCGGATGCTTGGTCGCGAGCGTGGTTTTTATAACCAGCTGGATGAATTCTATTATCCGGAAATGGGTCGGCAGCTTCGTGATATTCAACGCCGGCTGGGGATCGATGCCGTCATTGTGGAATATGCGTTTCATTCGAGGGCGTTTCTGGGCTTGCCGAAGGGCGTGCTGCGTATTCTCGATACCCATGATTCCTTCGCCGACCGGCACAAGGCGTTCATCAATACCGCCAACAAATATGGATACTGGTTCTCGGTGCCGCCGGCGGTGGAATGCCGGGCATTGCGCCGTGCGGATGTGGTTGTCGCCATTCAGGAGGAAGAGGAGCACGCGTTCCGGCAGCGGCTGGGGGAAGAGCCGCCGGCTCTCGCAACCGTCAGCCATATTCTCGATCTCAATGGAAAAGTGGAAGACTTCACGCCGAGCGACTTCTTGTTTCTCGGTTCCGGTAATGACGCCAACATCATTTCCCTGAAGGGGTTTCTCCGGAACATCATGCCGCTGGTAAGGGCTGCCCGGCCGGATATACGTCTGGTGCTGGCGGGCGGTATATGTGGCAAGATTGAAGATGAAGAGGGCATTCTCAAGCTCGGCCGCGTGGATGATGTGAAGGACGCCTTCACGCGCGCGCCGCTTTCCATCAATCCCATCACGCTTGGAACAGGCATCAATATAAAACTGCTCGATGCCCTGGCTGCCGGTGTTCCCACAATCAGCACCCGCACGGGCGCGAGGGGGCTTTCGGAACGATACCGGCGCGGTGTGGTCATTGTGGACGATGATGACCACAGGGGTTTCGCCGACGCGATCCTGCAGCTCGCCTCGAGCCACGATCAGCGGCAGGAACTGGGAAACAGGGCGTTTGAGGACGCCATTGAATGGAATCGCCAGCAAATGACGACCCTTGATAATATTCTGAGCGGCAGGCGAATTGGTTGAAACCGCTAGTCTTGAGGTCGCGGCAACGCGCTTAACCAATCAGGTGTAAGCCCGCATCCGAAATTCTGAGAACGGTAAGCCTGCCCGTGGTGAATGCACCCGTGTCGATGCCGATCCGCTGCGGGCCGGTTTCCGGCTCGGTTACCGGTGTATGGCCGTGGATGACGACGAGGTCCAGCCCGGCCCCTTGTGAAAGGAACGGCTCCCTGATCCAGAGCATGTCCTCATCGGTCTGCGCCTCCAGCGGCAATCCCGGTCTCAAGCCGGCATGCACGAAAATATAAGACCCTATCCGGGCATAGATCGGCAGGCTGGATAAAAGCTGGCGGTGGGTTTGCGGAATTGCGCCGAGCAGAGCATCCCTGAACGGCTGCAGTCTCAAGCGGCCCTTTTGCAGGAAATAGTCTATGTCGACCCCGTAGGACAGGAGCGTCTGGCGGCCGCCAAAGTCCAGCCAGTGCATGTTCTCCTGCGGATTTTCGAGAAAATCATGGAAGAGCTGCTCATGGTTGCCGCAAAGTGCAATACGGCGCAGCGGCGTCGGCGGTGGCTTCAGCAAATGTTCAAGAACGCCACGGGAATCGCGCCCGCGATCGACATAATCGCCGAGGAGAACGACCAGCGCGGGAGAGAGGTCGGGTCCGAGATCGGCAAGGATTTTCCGCTCCGCCTGCAAAAGCAGGTCGAGGCTGCCATGCACGTCGCCAATGGCATAGATCGGAAAGGAGGCTGGCTTGTCGCCAAGGTCGATTCTGCGTCGCCTCCGGTCGTCGCGGGAGGCTGGTTGTTTACGACCGCGAATCCAGTTGAGCACCTTGGGCATAGCTGCCGATACTGTCTCTCCTGCACAAGGTCAAGAGTGTTGAAAGCGGCAGCCGCATCACCCGCCCAAGCTGCGTTGACGCAATGCTGGGTCAGCCGCCAAAACCCGCCGGACGAAGCGGCGAGAGGCGGCTTTTGTAAAGCGGGACGCGTCAATCCTGCGAGGAGAGAATACCCTCTTTGATGACCGAAAGATACGTTGCCTTAACCGGCGGTCGAATGCCTGTCGTCCGAAAGGGCGGTTTCAGCGTAAAGACATGTTCTAGAGTTTCAGCCAGACACGCGGGTCCTCGTGCGACTGGATCTTGATCCATTTCAGATCCACCGCTTTCCACGGCTTGACGACATTGGTGCGGTTATCCAGCACCAGATCGCCCTGGCTGGTGTTGACGACCAGAACGGCGTGACCTATGCCATCCGTCGTGCGGGCAGTGGCAATGCGCAGGGCGCCGGAAGGCCAGCCGGCGCGCAGGAGGCGTTGCCGCTTGGTCACCGCATAATCGTCACAGTCGCCGCTTGCCGGGTTCAGTTTCCAGTCGTCTTCGCCGTCCCCTTCACTGGCATAGATTATCGAGGTGTTGATCTCGGCGTTGATGCGCTGGAGTTCCACACGCTTCTGTTTGCTCAGCTCCACCGTATCGCGGTCACCAGTCCGGATGCACTGGTCGGCGGCGCTTTCACAGAATTTGGCAAAGGCAATGGGCGCGATGGTCGGACGGCTCGTGGTCATGAAGAGGCCGGGCCGCGATGCGCCAGGCTTTTGGGCAAGGCCACCAAGCTGCACGGCCGATGCCGTTGTCGCAATGCTCGCCGCCATGCCGGCAGCGACGGCAAAAAACGTTGCCAGACGGATTGTTCTCTTCGCCATGTCCTTGCCCCTGCACAGTTGCCTTCTCTTGTGCTGGCACCATAGCGACCCATTCTTGCGGGCCGTTTAAGTCGATAGATTGCATTTTAATGAAATCTAATTTTGTTACAGCGCGTTGAAAAATTGGGTTCGCGCTCACTTGCAGCGGGTTCGACCTTCCGTGTCGACAATACAGGTCTGTTGCGGGACGGCTCGTCGGAGTTCTCGCTGTGTATCGGGTGAGGCTCTGCTTGCCGGCGGCCGGTCGTAATTCCGGTAAACTTCGAAATTGCGTCCGCCGATCGTTCCCTGCGCCCCGCCGCGGCCATCCGGCGTCACTTCGAAATTCTGATATTGCTGCGCATGGGCACCCGTGGAGAAGCCGATCGTGGCGGCCAGAACCCCGGCCGCAAGCCTCCTGCGCAATGCTGCTGCTTGCTGCCTGCCCACCGTCATGGCCGTTCCTCCATGGACGAAATAATGGATGACGCCGCCGCACATTTGCCACGCCCGGCGCGCATTGCTTTTTCAGCGTCTGTCGGGGGTAATCATATCACCGATATTGCATCCGGTGTGAGAAGGATTTGTGTCTGGCAAAGGCCGAATCGCCTCCCTGCCGCATCAGCCAGCGGTGCCACGTCGCCAGGAGGCGTCACCGTGCCGCTCGATCGTCAGGAATGCGAAAAACGCCATTCTGGGGCTCAAAAATTAAGCTCTTTGCCGCTGCATTTATAGGCTTCACAATCCTGTAACAACGGACCTAATATACAAGTGCAGATGCCGAATCGCTCAGGAGAAGCCCTTGACGATTGCAGTTTCACCACAGGCCCTGCCGGCGCTCGTTCTGAACGCAGACTACAGGCCACTGAGTTATTATCCCTTGTCGTTATGGTCCTGGCAGGACGCGATCAAGGCTGTCTTTCTAGACCGTGTGAACATCATTGCAGAATATGATCACGCGGTGTCATCCCCCAGCTTTTCCATGCGGCTGCCGAGCGTCGTCAGCCTCAAGACTTACGTGCAGCCCACCCGCAACCCCGCCTTCACACGCTTCAACGTTTTCCTTCGGGACAAGTTCGAATGCCAGTATTGCGGCACGCGGGACGAATTGACCTTCGACCATGTGATTCCCCGCGCGCATGGCGGTGAAACCACCTGGCACAATGTCGTTGCGGCGTGCTCTCCCTGCAACCTTAAAAAAGGCAGCAAGCTTCCCAAGCAGGCGGGCATGTTCCCGGCGCAGAGGCCCTTCCAGCCCACGGTTCAGGATTTGCACAATAACGGGCGGCTGTTCCCGCCCAATTATCTACACGAAAGCTGGATGGACTATCTTTACTGGGATACCGAACTGCAGCCCTGATCTTTTCAGGACTGCAATGCGGCTTTTCCGCTTACCGGCTTTTCCGGCTCGCGCCAAAAAAGGCGACTGCCGTAAGTGCAACGCTTGCGATGACATTCCAGCCCGCGAAGGAAAGGCCGAGCACCCGCAAGGCCGCGTCGTTGCAGGAGGGTGCCTTGATGGCGTTCAGATTACCCAGGAGATCGCCGGCATTCGTCGTGATGGACGGCGCCCCGGTGGCGCAGGTAATCGGCCCTGCCCAGAAACCCCATTCCACGCCGGCGTGGTAGACGCCGAGCCCGGCGCCGATCAGCATCGCCACGCCGATAAGGGCAAGAAGCACCCGGGTGATCTGAACCGGCAATTTGAAGACGCTGGTCGCAACGGCCAATACGCCCAGCGGAATGGCGTAATAATAGGGATCGCGCTGCAGCAGGCACAGCGCGCAGGGCGTATAACCGCCAATATGCTGGAAACCGAGGGCGGAGCCGACGGTGAAGATCATTCCCGCCGTGACGCCGAGAGCGGCGAGCGTGCGGCTATTGTCGGCGGTGGTCGCATTGGCCATGTTGTTTTCCTCAAACTTCGCGAAGAAGCAGATATCCCGGACGGGCTTTCAAAAAGGCGGGCGTGATGGCGAAATTAAGTCGCCGGTCCTCACGGGGTGTAACGGGATTCGTCTAATCCAGTCCGCCGCATCTGGCAAATGAAAGCCTGGCAATATTCGGGGGGTGCGCAAGCAAAGTTTCGTGAGCTTGCCGGCCGGCATGGGGCCGTTGAAGAACTCACTGGCGGGTGCTGGACAAAGCCTAGAGAAATCAATGCGCTTTTGGAAATGGTACCCCAAGCCGGGATCGAACCAGCACTCCTTTCGGAACCGCATTTTGAGTGCGGCGCGTCTACCAATTCCGCCATTGGGGCAACGGTGGTAATGCCACGGCGTCTATCATGGTGAGGGCCATGCGTGCAACCCCAAAGCTGACTTATCCTTTTGAATTGCGCGTGTTTGCGCGGGCGGTTTTCCGTCTTTGCCGAGGCCGCCGATCAAAATGTTGCGGCCGGTGGCTGTGCCAGATCGCGACACCTGCAGTTGCAGCATTAGGGTAATATTAGGCACCTCTAATAAATTAGAATATGCGCAATTACTAATTGAATTATGATGTCAGGGTGGAGTTTCCACGCGGGGCGGGAATGGCCAAACTCATAGGGAGGAAATTATGAGGGCTTTTTCTCGCAATTTATTACTGTCTGCCTGCCTGATCCTGCCGGTCCATGCGCATGCGCTGGATATCGGCGTCGGTGGTGAGAATGGGGTCAATGCCAGTGTTGGTGGCAATGGCAGCGGCGGGCTCGGGGTCGATGCCTCCGTTGGCGGCGGCGGTGGTGTCAACGCCAGTGCGGATGTCGGCGGTAGAAGCGGCGGCGGACTGGGCGCGGATGTCAACGCTTCGGTCGGCGGTACCAATGGGGTCAATGCGGATGTTAATGCATCCGTCGGTGGTTCCAGTGGCGTCAATGCGGGCGTGAACGCCTCCGTTGGCGGCTCGAACGGCATCAATGCCAATGTCGGGGCCAATGTCGGCGGCTCGGGCGGTGTTGGTCTCGGTGTCGGCGTCGGTATCGGCGGCTCCGGTTCGACCGGTACGCCCGGAAATCCCGGCGGTAGCACCACCACTCCCGGCGGCCCGGGCACGGTGTCTCCCGGCGCGGTGCGCAACGCTCTCCAAGCCTATAACGATATGTCGCGGACCGAGCAGATCAAGCTCGCCCGCCGTTGTGTCGATATTCTGGGCGGCGGATATGATGCGGCTCTGACGCAATTGTGCAAGATGATCCGGACGGCCTCGCGCTGAAGTGGGCTTTAACCGCATCATAGATTCCGAAGGACGCCGCCGGCGTCCTTCGGGTCAATTGCCCTTGCGTCCGAAGGACAGGATCTTCTGCCGCAGGCTGCGGGCGAGGTTGCGGGTGTTGCGATACATGTCCACCTGGGTGGAAACCTGCCGCACGTCGCGGTCGCTGTTCTGGGCAAGCCCAACCACCAGCGTGCCCATTTCCTGGCGCTCCTGCCAGAAGCGGCTCATGATTGGATGATCGGGCACGGCGCAGCTGTCGCTACGCAGAATATTGGCGTCATCCAGATGCCAGTCGGTCAATTTCTGCACCAGCAGCTTGCCGGGAGAAAATTGCGCATAGCTCTCGTCGAAAGCGGTTTTCCACGTATAGGCCTCACCGGCCGTGATGAAGACGACCATGGAGGCGATGGCGCTGCCATTGAGATCGATGGTGTGGATACGCACCGCATCCGCTTCGGCCAGATTGGTGATCGCCTCGCGGGCAAAGGCGGCGCGATAACGGTCGTTGACCAGCGCGGTGCGTTTGCGGCCTTTCCAGCCACTCGCCTCCAGCGCCAGAAATTCCTCCATGCGATAGCGCACGTCCTTCGGCTGTCGGGTAACGGTGTAGGCGAGGGGCCCGAGTTTTTCGAGCTGACGCCACTGCCTGTTCATTTCACGCAGATGGTGCGGCGCAAGGGCGTTTTGCAGATAGGCCCTGCCATCAAGCAGGCTTTCCAGCATCGGTCTGTGATAATTGCCCGTCGTCGTCACCGGCAGGTTGCGGCTGAGCGCGATGGCTTTGAACATGCGGGCAAAAGGCCCTTCCAGCCGAACATCCGGCAGCACCAGAACGTTGGGCAGCCGCATGTTGCGGTCGGAAAGGGCATCGAAAAGATTGTCGAGGGTTTCGGCGGCCCCTTCGGTATCAACCAGCGGCGTGCCAAGCGGCCCGAACGGATTGGCCCAGACGCGAATGATGGAAGGGCCGATGGAAAAGCCGGGCTTTTCCACGGTAAAAGGCATCAGGAAGCGCATACGGCTTCTGGCGCCGTTCTCGTCGCGAATAAGGGCGAAGCGCACGGATTTGTCCTCGATCCGCGGCATGGCGGGTGCGAGAAGCCGTCCGGTGAAGAAGACATTCGCCTCCATCACGCGGTTGGACAGAAAGTCGAGTTCTTCCTGCATGTCGTAACCGAGCTGACCCGGATAGATGCAGAATTCCCGGCCATCGCGCCCCACGCGTCGGCTGCTGTCGGCTACGGGACGGTCACGCTCCGCAGACGCCATCAGTGCGGCGATGCGCGGGTCCTGAAAATCCGGATTCTTTGGATCGCTGGACATGCTTATCGTTACACCGCCTTCCCAGTGTTTTGGCCCGCCCGGGGATCGTTGAAGGCAAAAAGGACGATCCCGAGTGTGCGGCGAATGGCAATATGCAATAGCACAGCTTCTATGCACATGGCTATCGCCACCGCTGCCGCGGCCCCTGCCAGACCATAGACCGGAATGAGCGCCATGTTGAGTGCAATGTTGCAACCAAAGATAATAATATAAAGCACGACGCACAATTTTTGTTTGCCGGCCATATTCAGCAATGTTTCTCCCGGGCCGATCAGCGCTTTGGCGAGGAAACCGGCGAAAAGGAAGAACATCAGCTCGTAACCCTGAACGAAGCCGGGACCGAACAGCGATAGCAGGAACGGGCCGGCCAGAAGCACCACGCTGCCAACGGCGAGTGACGGCCAGAAGGCCCAGCGTGCGGCCTGACTGGCGAAACCGGCGAGCCCCTGTCTGTCATTGGCCGACATCAGGGCGGCCAGACGCGGGGCGGCTGCCGCCTGCACGGAGAAAAACACGAATTGCATCAGCACGATGGTCTTTGCCGCGGCGAAATAAATGCCGACCTGATCCGGCGGCAGATAAAGCCCGACAATCACCACATCGGAATTGGTCATCAAAAACCCGATGCCGTCGATCAGGAACATCGGAAAGGCGAACCTTATCCAGTGGCGGAAATGAACCCTGCGGGCCGTGCTGCGGAAATGCCGGTTGAGCCGGCGGTCCATGAAGATGAAATGGAAAAGCGTGGTGACATAGGTGGCAAGAAGGGCCGTGAGCATGGCCGTCGTCGCGGTTTTTTCCGCGCCGAAACCGATTGCCACCAGCATGAACAGCAGGATCAGCACCGGGCGGACAATATAGGTGGGGCTGAGAGCGGAAACCGCCCAGCCATTGGCGCGCGCGGTGCCGTTCAGCACATCGCCCAGCGCCACCATCGGCAGGGTGAACAGCGCCAGCGACACGGGAATGAGATAATAGGAGGCGATGCGCTCGCCGAAGAAGTACAGGAAAACGAAACCGAAAATCGCAAGCGCGCTGGCCGAAAACATGGCGAAGACACGCGCCGTCGAGGTCAGTCCCATGATCTTGTCATGGGCATCCTCCAGACGGTAGCCGGGTAAAAACCTGATGACGGTGGTGTGAAAGCCGAGACAGGAGAGGTTGCCGAACAGGATCACCAGGACCCAGACAAAGGCGAACAGGCCATATTCGAACTCCCCCATCAGGCGGGCAAGGATGATCTGGGAAATGAAGGCGATGCCGGCGCTGACGATGCGCACCGCAAACGCAACCAGCGCCATGCGCTGCGCACGGGAAACCTCATCTCCGCTGGAAAGAAGGACGGCGACTTTCGCTACCAGCGGCGAAAGCTTCGCGCGCAGGCCTGCGGGTAAGGCTTTTTCCGCCGTGTTGAGGATAGCCATGATCCACACGCCATCATTTCCAGTTGAATAGGCAAGCCGATTATACGCGCTTCATCCTTAACGAAGGGTTTGGGAGGCGCCGGCCTGTGTGCCAATATCGTCCACCACCTTCGGCCTGCGGATGCCATTGAACAGGAAAAGGGCGAGCGGGCTGAGCCGTATCACCTGATGCAGCATATAGGCCACCACTGTGGTGGCCGCGACGATGATGGCGAATTCCAGGATCGGCGGCAGCGCGATCAGGATGAAGAGCGTTCCGAAGGCGTAAATCAGTGGATGGTGAAACAGGTAGATGGTGAAGGATGCATCCGTCATGCGTCTGGCAAAGCGGTTTGGCCGATCGAAATAACGGCAGGCAAGGTCGATCAACAGACGGCTCGTGGCCACCGCCGCAATTGCCGAAACCAGCACCAGCAGGGCCGAATTCGAAAGGGGATTTTGCAGCCGCAGGCTCACCGAGGTTGCGATGGCGCCCGCCGCGACGATGCCGGTGAGAAGTCCCGTCTGGCGAAAGCGGTGAAAGAGGGCGCGATCACGGTGCAGCAGGGCCCCGACAAGGAAAAATGGCAGGTAGCGCGCATAGGGGTCGGAAGCGCGCTCATAGAGAAGAAAGAGTCTGCTTCCGTTCTTTGCCGCAAGCAGGCCGGATCCGTAGGTCATCAATTCCCACAGGATAGGCGCAGTGCAGAGTGCTGCGAAAAACAGTGTGGCATGTTGCTGCCGCAGGCTGTCGAACCAGTCTTTCGCATGTGCCAATGGCTGATGTTCCGTAAGAAACAGCAGGCTGGCAAGTAGAATGGAATAAACGATTAGGGCCGGCAGGAACCACAGATGCATGATCCACTGTTCGCTCGGACGCAGCAGGCCGGGCAGGCTCTCCAGTAGCCGGTCGGCCGGGATCTCGCCCTTGGCGACGCCGGCCAGTTGCAGCAGGAAAAGCTGCAATGGCCCGAGCAGAAGGACCGCCACAATAAAGGGCACGCCGAGGCGCAGGAAACGCTGCCTGAGCCAGCGCATCTTGCCCTTCTTGCCGATGACCATGGTGGAGAAATATCCGGCCACCACAAAAAAAGCCGGCATGCGGAAGGTGGAGAGCACGGCGCCAAGCGCGCTCAGAAGCGGGCTGGTGTCAAAATCCTTGATGTCCCATGGTAACGCATGGCTGTAGATGAGGGAGGCGTGATAGGGAATGCCAAGCAGCATGAGGAGAGCCCTGAGCGGGTCCCAATAATGCTCGTAGTCTGACTTGCCCGGTTGCATTTTTCCCCCGTGCCGCAAACGCGATCAGCAATGACCAGCACGACTATTGGTGGAAAACGCTAATAAACTCTTCACGCACCGGAAGGGGTGGGTGGAGCCTTTTTCTTGGGCATAAGGTCAAGGACCAGCGCACAGCCCAAAATGATGATGCCGGCGCCGAAAAGCTGGGGAAGCGAAAGCGGTTCATCCAGCACCAAAGCACCGACGAGAACTGCCACGACGGTGACGGCGAATTCAACGCTGATCGCCTTGGTTGCACCGATCGAGGAGACCAGCTTGAAATAGGTGATGTAGGTAAGGCCGCTCATGACCACCGCCTGTATCAAAAGATAACCGTAATCGATGAGATCAGGTGTTCTCGGCAATGGGACCACGAAGAGAAGCGGCAGGGTCATCAGGCCGCCTGTCAGGAATGAGCCTATGGTGATTTCCCAGGAACCTACGCCCTTCAGGTGGCGGCTGGCGAAATTGCTGCCATAGGCCGCGCAGATGCAGGCGGCGACAGCAGCGGCGCAGCCGATGATGAAGGTGGTTGTAACGGGAACGGCGGGAAAGCCGACAAGCAGAACGATGCCGGCAAAGCCGATAACGAGACCGGCAATGCCCTGACGCGTCAGACGCTCAATACCCCATAGCTGAGAGATGAGCATGGAAAAAAGCGGAATGGTCGCCACCAATATGGCAGCCATAGCAGTGCCGATCTGCGGTGTGGCGTAGGACAGGCCGATCAGTTGCCCCGCGACCGTTGTTGCCCCGACAACCGTAAAGGCGCGCCAGCCGGCCGAGAATGTCAGCTTTCGACGCACCGTCCGCGCAATGAGAAAGAGGGCGGCAGCGGTCATGAGTGAACGAAGCGTGACGGCGCCGATCCAGCCGAAGGCTGCTACGACTTGTAAAAGCAGCAGAAAAGAAACTCCCCACGCGAGCGCGAGAAAAATATAGGCGGCGAGATCGCGAGGGGCCATGGAAGCAGTTTCCAGAAAATGATCAGGCTCCCTTATGGAAAGCGCCGAGACCAGTCAACAGTCGGCTCACCGGCAATGACCCGGCCCAAACAAAATCGCCCGTAACGCGGGTTACGGGCGATTGATTTCAGACTGATAACAAGCGCCTTACGCCTGTTCGTAAACGCCGTGGCAGTGCTTGTATTTCTTGCCGGAGCCGCAGGGGCACATTTCGTTGCGGCCGATACGGCCCCAGGTGGTGGGGTTGTTCGGATCGCGTTCCTCGGCCGGCACGAAATTGACGGGCGTGGGCTGCATGCCCTGCGCCATTTCATCTTCGCCCGTATTGGGGTCGAGATGATGCGCGGTCATTTCCGGCAGTTCCGGCTGCTGCGGTTCCTGCTGCACCAGTTCCACACGCATCAGCTGGGCGGTAACGGCCTCGCGCAGATTGGCGAGCAGCGCCTGAAACAGTTCAAAGGCTTCCGCCTTGTATTCCTGCAGCGGATCGCGCTGGGCATAACCGCGGAAACCGACGACGGAGCGGAGGTGATCGAGATTGACGATATGTTCGCGCCACAGATGGTCGATCGTCTGGAGAATGACCGAACGTTCGACATAGGTCATGATCTCGGGGCCGAAACGTTCCGCGCGCTCGGCGGCGTATTTGTCGGCGGCCTCGGTGACGCGCTCAAGAATATCGTCCTCGGCGATGCCCTCTTCCTTGGCCCAGTCCTCTACCGGCAGGTCGAGGTTCAGGAACTGGGCGATGCCGGCCTTGAGGCCCGCAATATCCCACTGTTCGGCATAGGCATTTTCCGGAACATGCTTGGTGACGAGCATTTCGATGACTTCGTGGCGCATGTCGGCTGCGGTTTCGCCGATATTGTCGGCTTCCATCAGCTCGAGACGCTGGTCGAAGATCACCTTGCGCTGGTCGTTCAGCACATCGTCATATTTCAGAAGGTTCTTGCGGGTCTCGAAGTTGCGGGCTTCGACCTTCTTCTGGGCGCGTTCCAGCGCCTTGTTGATCCACGGATGGACGATTGCTTCGCCTTCCTTCAGGCCGAGCTTCTGCAACATGCTGTCCATGCGCTCGGAACCGAAGATGCGCATCAGGTCGTCCTGGAGCGACAGGTAGAATTTCGAACGGCCGGGGTCGCCCTGACGGCCGGAACGACCACGCAGCTGGTTGTCGATACGGCGGCTTTCATGGCGTTCGGTGGCGATGACGTAAAGACCGCCGGCGGCGAGCGCCTTTTCCTTCAGCACCTTGATCTCGGCGCGGATGGCCTCTTCCTTGGCGTCAAGCTCCGGACCCGGCTCCATGCCTTCCAGCTCGCGCTCCAGACGCATCTCGACGTTGCCGCCGAGCTGGATGTCGGTACCGCGGCCGGCCATGTTGGTGGCGATGGTGACGGCGCCGGGAACACCGGCCTGCGAAACGATATAGGCTTCCTGCTCGTGGTAACGGGCGTTCAGAACCTGGAAGTCGGAGAAACCGGACTGGCGCAGCATATGCGCAAGAAGCTCGGATTTCTCGATGGAGGTCGTGCCCACCAGAACCGGCTGGCCGCGTTCATGCGCCGCCTTGATCTCGGTGATGATCGCCTGGAACTTCTCCTCGCCGGTGCGGTAAACCTCGTCATCCTCGTCGATACGCTGGATCGGCAGGTTGGTCGGTACCTCGATGACGTCGAGGCCGTAGATGTTGCCGAATTCTTCCGCTTCCGTCGAGGCCGTACCGGTCATGCCGGCCAGCTTTTCATACATGCGGAAGTAGTTCTGGAAGGTGACGGAGGAAAGCGTCTGGTTTTCCGGCTGGATCTGCACCTTTTCCTTGGCTTCGAGAGCCTGATGCTGACCTTCGGAATAACGGCGGCCGGGCATCATGCGGCCGGTGAATTCGTCGATGATGACGATCTCGTCGTTGCGGACGATATAGTCCTTGTCGCGGGTGAAGAGCTTGTGGGCCTTCAGCGCATTGTTGATGTGATGGACGATGGCGACGTTTTCGACGTCGTAAAGCGATTCGCCCTTCAGGAGACCCGCCTGCCGCAGCAGGTTTTCGAGCTTTTCGGTGCCTTCTTCGGAGAAGTTGGCCGAGCGCTGCTTCTCATCGATCTCGTAATCTTCCGGCGACAGAAGCGGAATGAAGGCGTCGATGGTGTTGTAGAGATCGGAACGGTCGTCCAGCGGGCCGGAAATGATGAGCGGCGTGCGCGCCTCGTCGACCAGGATCGAGTCGACTTCGTCGACGATCGCGTAGTTGTGGCCGCGCTGCACCATCTGCGCGCGGTCATATTTCATGTTGTCGCGCAGATAATCGAAGCCGAGTTCGTTGTTCGTCGCGTAGGTGATGTCGCAGGCATAAGCCTCGCGGCGCTGGTCGTCGTCCAGCCCGTGCACGATCACGCCGGTGGTGAGGCCGAGGAAGCGGTAAAGCCTGCTCATGGTGGCGGCGTCGCGCTGGGCAAGATAGTCGTTGACGGTAACGACATGCACACCCTTGCCGGCGAGCGCGTTGAGGTAGACCGCAAGCGTTGCCACCAGCGTCTTGCCTTCACCCGTCTTCATTTCGGCGATGGCGCCGCCGTGCAGGATCATACCGCCCGTCAGCTGCACGTCGAAGGGACGCATGTGGAGAACACGGCGCGATGCTTCGCGGGCCACGGCAAAAGCCGGGATCAGCAGGTCGTCCAGCGACTTGCCGTCTGCCAGCTGCTGGCGGAATTCGGCGGTCTTGGCCGCCAGCGCCTCGTCGGAGAGCGCCTTGGTGGCGTCTTCCAGCGCATTGATGGCTGCGATCTTGCTTTTATAGGAGCGGACGCGGCGATCATTTGCCGAACCGAACAACTTGCGGGCTATACCGCCGAGACTGACCATCTTACTGGCCCTTTCTGAAATTCCGTTTTGCCGGGCGCTTTTCTCCGTCACGCTGTTTTCAGCACAAATGACGGACTTCGCCCTTCAACGTATCTGGACGCGAGGTTGCGTGACAGATAAGAGGGGGGGCAAATGATGTCAACGGTTCTGCCCGTTACAGAATGGCCACAATCCGGTGTTTGGAAGTTTTTTCAGAGCCGGAAACCATGTCTGGAGCCGGCATTGTCCCCGAAAGGTTCAAAATGTTGCGCTATAATAAAATTGCGGCTGCGGTGATTGTGGCCACGCTCGGCCTCCAGCTTCCGGCTTTCGCACAGGAAGACAAGGTTGTCGCCAAGGTCGGCGATCTGGAAATCCACCAGTCCGAACTCGACCTCGCCATGAGCAACCTCGACCCGCAGCTCGCGCAGCTTCCCGACGAGCAGAAGAAGGTCGCAGCCCTTTCCGGCGCGATCGACGTCAAGCTTCTGGTAAAGAACGCCAGCGCCGAAGGTCTGGAAAAGACTGAAGATTTCAAGAAGCGCATGGAATTCATCCAGGACCGTGAGCTGCATAACGCC
Source organism: Agrobacterium sp. CCNWLW32 (assembly GCF_037083425.1). Classification (NCBI taxonomy): domain Bacteria; kingdom Pseudomonadati; phylum Pseudomonadota; class Alphaproteobacteria; order Hyphomicrobiales; family Rhizobiaceae; genus Agrobacterium; species Agrobacterium sp. CCNWLW32. The sequence continues at coordinate 263,701 of NZ_JBAOJM010000004.1, read as the reverse complement.
TATTTCCGCAAGCATGTGGTCGAGGCCGTCACCAATGACGAGGTGAAGGCGCGCTACGACAAGGAAGTCGCAGCCCTGCCGCAGGAAGAAGAAATCAAGGCCGCGCATATTCTCGTCGCCAGCGAGGACGAAGCGAAAGACATCATCAAGCAGCTTGATTCGGGCAAGGATTTCGCAGCCCTCGCCAAGGAAAAGTCGACCGATTCCAACAAGGATGACGGCGGCGATCTCGGCTGGTTCGGCAAGGGCCGCATGGTTCCGGAATTCGAAGAAGCTGCTTTCGGCCTCGAAAAGGGCGCCTACACCAAGACCCCGGTGAAGACCCAGTTCGGCTTCCACGTTATCAAGCTGGAAGACAAGCGCATCGCCCCGCCGCCGGCTTTCGAGCAGGTTGAGCCGCAGGTTCGTCAGCTTGTCATGCGTGACAAGTACGTTGCCCTCATCGAGAAGGCAAAGGCTGACCAGAAGATCGAAATCATGGATGAAACGCTGAAGAAGGGCTACGACGAAGCCTCGAAGGAACAGCAGGCTCAGCCGCAGCAGTAAAAAATTCAGGTTACGGGGCGGCTATGGGCCGCCCCGTTTCATCTCAGGCATTCCCAGATCCTCCTTTCCAGAATTTCAGGCGCTTCCCATGTCCGTTGCCGTTTCCCCGCTCGCTCCGAAATCCTATCCCGACATGCCCGCGCTGCGCGGTGTTCGCATGGCGACGGCCGCCGCCGGCATCAAGTACAAGAACCGCACGGATGTTCTGCTGATGGTGTTCGACACGCCGGCAAGTGTCGCCGGCGTCTTCACCAAATCAAAATGCCCGTCTGCCCCGGTTGATTTCTGCCGCGCCAATCTCGGCGGCGGCGTGGCGCGTGCCGTGGTGGTCAATTCCGGCAACGCCAATGCCTTTACCGGCGTCAAGGGTAAGGCAGCGACCGAGTTGACGGCGAAATCCGCCGCCGCTGCCGTCGGTTGCTCCGAAAACGAGGTATTTCTGGCATCGACCGGCGTGATCGGCGAGCCGCTGGACGCCACCAAATTCGCCGGTGTTCTGGGCGATATGAACGGTATGGCCGAAGCCGATTTCTGGCAGGAAGCCGCCAAGGCGATCATGACGACCGATACCTATCCCAAGGTTTCGACCCGCACTGCCGAAATCGGCGGCGTCATCGTTACCATCAACGGTATCGCCAAGGGTGCCGGCATGATCGCGCCCGACATGGCGACGATGCTCTCCTTCGTGGTGACGGATGCGGACATTGAGCCGGCAGCCCTGCAGGCGCTGCTTTCGGCCGGTGTCGGCCCGACCTTCAATTCCGTGACGGTCGACAGCGACACCTCCACCTCCGACACGCTGATGCTGTTTGCCACGGGTGCTGCTGCTGAAGACGGCCAGGTGAAGGTGACGAGCGCCGATGACGAGCGCCTTGCCGGCTTCCGCGTCGCGCTGAACGATCTCCTGAAGGATCTGGCCCTGCAGGTTGTTCGCGACGGCGAAGGCGCGCGCAAGATGGTGGAAGTCACTGTCACTGGCGCGGAAAACGATGCCGCCGCCAAGAAGATCGCCCTTTCCATCGCCAATTCGCCGCTGGTGAAGACCGCGGTTGCCGGCGAAGACGCCAATTGGGGCCGTGTCGTCATGGCCGTCGGCAAATCCGGCGAAATGGCAGACCGCGACCGTCTCGCGATCTGGTTCGGCGGCGTGCGCGTGGCGGTTAATGGCGAGCGCGATCCGGATTATTCGGAAGCGGAGACGACCGCGGTGATGCGTCTCGAAGACATTCCGGTGAAGGTGGATATTGGTCTCGGTCAGGGCAAGGCCACTGTCTGGACCTGTGATCTCACCAAGGAATATGTTGCGATCAACGGCGACTACCGGAGCTGACCGTTGGAGCCGAAGAGAATGCAGGACAACAAGGCCGTCAATCTGCCGCTGGTTCGCCGTCTGGAAGCCGTCAGCTTCCGGGCATGGCCTGCCTCGTCGGTGATTTATGACGGCAGCTGGCAAATCCGCCTCACAGGCTCGCATCCCTCCAAGCGGATCAACTGCGTGGTGCCGCTCGACCCTTCCGACTACGGAAACAGCGCCGTGCGGCTGGAAAAGGCACGCAAGCGCTTCGAGGATTTCGGCCGTCCGCTGGTGGTGCGTGAAACGACGCTGATGCCGCCGCAACTCAAGGACTTTCTGGTCAAGGACGGCTGGTCCATGGTCGAAGAGGTCAGGGTCATGACGGCTGATCTTACCGGCATGGAACTGCCGGAAACGCTGGTCAGCCTGCCGAGCCACGATATCGGCCGTTTTGTCGAGGCGAGCATCAAGGTCAGCGATAGCGACCCGGCCCAGCGATCAGCGATCGCAGAAATCGTTAGTTCGATCAAGCCGACGCTCGGCCTGTTCATCAACGAGGAAGTTGAAGGCAGCCCGCTTGCGACTGTGATCTGCGTGCAGGATAACGATCTTGCCGGTATCCTGTCGCTCGACGTTGACAAGTCGCAGCGCCAGAAGGGCCTCGGTACGCAGATTCTGGCGTCGGCGCTGCGCTGGGCACGGATCAGCGGTGCCAAAAGCGCCTGGTTGCAGGTCGTCTCGACAAATGTGCCCGCAATCGCGCTTTATGAAAAATTCGGTTTCACCGATGCCTACCTCTATCGCTACTGGCGCAAGGTTGACGAAAAATGAGCGAAGCGGGCAAGAAAATTCTGCTGGTCGCCGCCTGCGCGCTCCTCGATCAGGATGGGCGCATCCTTCTGGCGCAGCGTCCTGAAGGCAAGTCGCTTGCTGGCCTGTGGGAGTTTCCGGGCGGCAAGGTGGAGCACGGCGAGACGCCGGAGGAAACCCTTGTCCGTGAGCTGGACGAAGAACTGGGCATCAAGACCAAGGTCGCCTGCCTTGCACCGCTGACTTTCGCCAGCCACACCTATGAGACCTTTCACCTCCTGATGCCGCTTTACGTGTGCCGCCGTTATGAGGGCATTGCGCATGGCCGGGAAGGGCAGGCGCTGAAATGGGTAAAGCCGCAGGCTCTGCGTGACTACCCCATGCCGCCGGCCGATGAGCCGCTCATCCCCTTCCTGCAGGATCTGCTGTAAGCTGGCGGCGTGGCGTTTGCGCGCGATCGGGATCAGCCTGTCGAGTACGCAATTGTCGAGTGCGAGGCTGGATCCCACCCTTGTAAGGTCATCCCGTCACAGCTTCGTGAAAATGCCCTGTTGCCAGCGCTTTACCGTACCAAAACGGGGCTGTGTTAAGAGATCGTTCAGCACCCTCTGGCAGATTGTTAAGCTAAAGAAGCGGTAAACTGCGCGAGACGAGGTTGGTCATGAACGAGGATTTCTGGAAGACGGTGGAAGGTCGTCATTTGTATTCCAACAAATCCCGTCGCACCGGCGTGCTCAATGTGGCGCTGCTTTTTGGCACGGCGGTTATCGCCCTTTCCCTGATCATCACCCCCATGCTTGCCGGAAAATCTTCCACGCGCGTGGCGCAGTTTCCCGAAAATTACGACATGATCAGCACGGGCTCCATCAAGAAGACCGATGTCGGCAAGACCTATTCCATTCGTCGCAGCATCACCCAGCCGATGCCGGAGATGCCCTGCGTGGTCACGGGTTACAGCAACGAGAGCGGTTGCTGATCGTTTACCATCAACGGTAACGGATTTCTCACATCGCCGACCTAGGATAGTGTTGATTTCAACAGGGCAGATGCCGGTTGTCGGAACGCACCGGTGGATGGGGAATATCCTGTGCTGCATTTTTTTATCAATTTTTGCAAAAACGAAGACGGTGCGACAGCCGTTGAATACGGCTTGATCGTGGGGCTGCTCTCCGCCGCCCTCATCGCTGGCGCAGGCAACATCAGCAGCAATATCAATGCCGTGTTTCAGTTCATCGTAGATACTTTTGCCCAGTCGAACCTGTAGGGCTGATCGCTCAGGACAGCTTCACCTCTGTTGTCTTCAAGGCATCGGCAAGCCGCACCTTGGCGGAGCCGGGCTTTAGCGGTTTCTGCTGGCTTTCGTGCGGGGCCCAGCCTGATACGTAAATAATGGAAAATGTCGCCCTTATCCGCCCGTCAGGATCTGAATAGCGCTCGGCGTAAAGCTCCGCTGCGCGCAGGAAAAAGGCGCGGTTGAGCGGTTTTCTGCTGCGGCTTGCCAGCGGGTTGGCCATGCCCATGGCGCGCAGGTCCCGCATCAGCGGAAAAATAGAATCGTAACGAACCGTGTAGCTTTCCGCATCGGTAACGGGAAGCGCAAACCCGGCGCGCTGCAAAAGCGCGCCGACATCGCGCACATCGGCGAAGGGAATGACACGCGGACTTGCGCCCCCGGTCAGTTCGGCCTCTGCGGTCAGCAGCACATCGCGCAGTTCCTGCAGGGTGCCGCTGCCGGGAATGGCGCCGAGAAACAGACCGTCCGGTTTTAATGCCCGCCGGATCTGGATCAGCGCACCGGGGGTGTCGTTGGTCAGATGCAGGGCAAGTGGTGAGACGATGAGATTGGCGGAGGCCTCCTCAAGCGGCAGATGCTCCATGGAAGCGGCCTCGGGAATATTTGCATCCGTCGCAAAAGAACTCTCGGTTTCGATACGGCGAATGGTATCGACCTTGCCGGTCTCCGCCAGGCGTCGGGCGGTGACGCCGGTTCCGCCATGAAGTTCGATCGCGGTCTCGAACTGGCGCTCGACGATGGCGAGCCTGTCGGCCAGCTCTTCGGCCGCCATATCGAGAAGAAACAGGGCCTTGTCATCGCGTCTGGCCCACGCCCGGTGACGGTTTTGTTCGATTAGGGCCTGGTCAAAGAGAATATCCATCGTCTTGCCTGCTCGGCCTCAAACGCCTTCGGGATCGGCGGGCCGTATCGTTACTGTCATGCCGCTGCGGGCATCGTTCTCCCGGTGACGGGACGGAACTATCGCTCTCGCAAAGGCACCCGTTCAGCGGTAAAGTCAACCTCATGGGTGCTGGTGAAAGTCTGTTTTCGGCGTTGCTATCGAAGTCCGCGGCCGTGCCGGCGGCAGCAGGAGACATGTGGCGCGCGCTCTTCCGTATGGTCTACCCGCCAACCTGCGCGGGCTGCACCCGCATGACCGGCGGCGAGGGTGCCTTATGCGCGGATTGCTGGCGGGATGTGGGCTTTATCGATCGCCCCTTTTGCGAGGTTCTGGGCATTCCCTTCGCGCGGGATCACGGAGACGGTTTTGTGAGCGCGCGGGCCATTGCCGAACCGCCGCCCTTTGACCGGCTGCGTGCCGTCGCAAGCCATGAGGGAACCGCCCGCAAGCTCGTGCACCGGCTGAAATATCAGGACCGGACCGATCTCGCCCGACTGATGGCGCTGTGGATGCTGAGGGCAAGTGACGGAACGGTGGGTGACTGTGATTGCATCGTGCCCGTTCCGTTGCATCGGCACCGTTTCCTGCGCCGCCGTTTCAATCAATCCGCCGAGCTGGCACGGCATCTGGCCAAGGCCGCCGGCAAGCCCGTGCTTGCCGGCACGCTGTTGCGCGTGAAGCCGACCGAGCGGCAGGTGGGGCTTTCGGCACTTGCCCGACAGGACAATGTGCGCGGCGCTTTCGCGCTCGCGCCCGGCCGGGAAACCGATGTCCATGGCAAGCGCGTGGTGCTGGTGGACGACGTCTATACCACCGGTGCGACGGTGGGTGCGGCAAGCCGCGCCCTGCGCAAGGCCGGTGCCGTGGATGTGACGGTTTTGACCTTTGCAATGGCCATTTCCGGCCCTATATGAAACCTGAATGACATAACTTTATCGTGCGTTTTACCGCACGTTTGCGAGGGCTTTGAAAACATGGCACCGGTAACGATCTATACGCGGGATTTTTGTGGTTATTGCGCGCGCGCCAAGGCGCTGCTGGACAGCAAGGGCGTGGATTACGCCGAATATAACGCTACGACGACGCCCGAATACCGGCAGGAAATGATCGAAAAATCCGGCGGTACAACGTTCCCGCAAATCTTCATCAATGGCGAGCATGTGGGCGGTTGTGATGATCTGCACGCGCTGGAGCGCGCCGGCAAACTGGACGTGCTGCTGGCCGCCTGATCGGCCCGATTTGCGGGCATGGAGGATATGATGAGTTTCAAGGCTGCCGCCATTCAGATGCGCTCCGGCGTCGACCCGGCAAAAAACGCCGCCGATATGGAACGGTTGGTGCGGGCGGCTGCAGCCGAGGGCGCCGTTTATGTGCAGACCCCGGAAATGACGGGCGCCATTCAGAAGGACAGGCAGGCGTTGCGTGCGCAATTGCAGGATGACGATGGCGATATCATCGTTGCGACGGCCGCGCGTCTCGCCCGCGAACTCGGCATTCATGTCCATGTCGGCTCGACCGCGATTGCCCGGCCGGATGGCAAGATCGCCAATCGCGGTTTTCTCTTCGCGCCGGATGGTTCGCGCATCTGCAGCTATGACAAGATCCATATGTTCGATGTCGATCTCGACAATGGTGAAAGCTGGCGCGAAAGCGCTGCTTATCAACCCGGCGAGGTGGCGCGTATCGCTGAACTTCCGCTGGCGAAATTCGGCTTTGCGATTTGTTACGACGTCCGTTTTCCGCAGCTTTTTCGCGCTGAAGCACTGGCCGGTGCAGAGGTTCTGACGGTTCCGGCGGCTTTCACCCGGCAGACGGGGGAGGCGCATTGGGAGATCCTGCTGCGCGCCCGCGCCATTGAAAATGGCGCTTTTGTCATTGCTGCCGCGCAGGCCGGCGTGCATGAGGACGGGCGGGAGACCTTTGGCCATTCCATCATCATCGATCCCTGGGGCAAGGTTCTGGCCATTGCCGGCGGCGCTGGAGAAGAGATAATCATCGCCGAGATCGACACGTCGCTGGTCGCGGCTGCGCGTGGCAAGATTCCCAATCTGCGCAATGCTCGCGAGTTCGGACTGGACACCGTCATTCCCCTGAAACCTGCCGGAGGTGAAGCGGCGTGATCCGTTATGCGCTGGCCTGTGAAAAGGGCCATGAGTTTGAAGGCTGGTTTGCCGGTAGCGACGATTTCGACAATCAGTTGCAGCGCGGTTTCCTGTCCTGCCCGGTCTGCAATTCCGTGCAGGTCTCCAAGCTATTGATGGCGCCCTCGGTCTCCACCGCCCGCAAGAAAGACGAACGCCAGACGCTCGCCATGGATACGGCCAGGAAAGAGGCGATGGCGAAAATCCGCGAGGCTGTCGCCAATATCCGCGCCAATGCCGAGGATGTCGGCGATAAATTTCCCGAAGAGGCGCGCAAGATCCATTATGGCGAGGCGGATGAGCGCGGCATCATCGGCAATGCCTCTGCGCAGGAAGCCAAGGCCCTGCTGGATGAGGGTATAGAGATCGCGCCGCTGCCGGTTTTGCCTGATGACGTCAACTGAATTTCTTTAGAACGACATCACTCACAGAGCGCCCCGTGTTAGCCTTGCGCCGGTCGTTTCGCCAGCATCATGTAGTTGACCTCCATGTCAGGTGAAAGATTCCAGCGGTCCTGCAGCACGTTGTAGAACACGCCGGTGCGGTGGATGATGTCCATGCCGCTTGCCACCAGCGGCCGTTCAAGCTCTTCCGGGCGAACGAGCTTTTCATATTGGTGCGTGCCGCGCGGCAGCCAGCGCAGCACGTTTTCGGCGGCGAAGATTGCCAGTGCCCGGGCTTTGAGCGTGCGGTTGATGGTGGCGGCGAACATCAACCCGCCGGGTCGCACCATTTTTGCGCAGGTGGTGACGAAGAGATCGACATTGGCCACATGTTCGACCACCTCCATGTTGAGGATGACGTCGAAGGTCTCGCCAGCTTCCTGCAACTGTTCGGCGGTCACGGCGCGGTAGTCAACGATTACCCCGCTTTCGCGGGCGTGGGTGGAGGCGATGCCGATATTTTTTTCCGAGGGATCGGCGCCCACCACATCCGCGCCCATGCGCGCAACGGGTTCGGAGAGAAGGCCGCCGCCGCAGCCAATATCCAGTATGCGCAGCCCTTCCAGCGGGCGGTGCGCCTTCGGGTCGCGGCCGAAATTGTCGCAGATCCGGTTGCGGATATATTCGAGCCGCACCGGATTGAACTTGTGCAACGGGCGGAACTTGCCGGTCGGGCTCCACCATTCCGCAGCCATCGCGGAGAAGCGATCCACTTCGCTCTGGTCGACGGTCGTCTGTGCGGTTTCGCTCATGGTTCTGCTCCATATTGCTGTTGCATTGAAGTCGGATGATTGCCCCCCGAAGTCAAGACCGGCGGTCCATTCCGGCGGCAATTTGTCGGGCGCTCATTGCCGCAGGTGGAACTGATGAGGCGTCTCATTTGTTTCATGCTGCGTTCATGCAGCAACGCGTATTTTCCGATCGTGGCAGTATGCGGAACGCATACTCGTCCATCGAAGTGGTGGATGCCGACAAGGGCAAAGCGGGCCTTTGCTTGAGGAGAAAGAAGTGAAGAAAAAACTGTTTGGCGCAATTGCGCTGGTGGCCATGCTCGCCGCGCCGGCACTTGCCGAAGCTGCGACGCGCGGTTTCGCCACCGCGAATGTGAATATGCGCTCCGGCCCGAGCACGGCCTATCCGGCTGTTGTGGTGATCCCGAATGGCGCGCCGCTCACCGTCCATGGCTGCCTTTCCGACACGCCCTGGTGCGATGTCGCGTTCGTGGGCGGTCGCGGCTGGGTAGCTGGGCGTTACATCGCCACGACCTACCGGCAGAACCGGGTCTATGTCGAACCGCGTTATTACCGCGATCTCGGCGTGCCGGTTATCACCTTTGAAGTCGGCCGTTATTGGGACCGCTATTATCGCGACCGCGACTTCTACCGCGAGCGTGACCGCTGGCGTCGTCCGCCGCCATCAGGTGGTTACTGGAACGCCCCGCCGCCGAGTGCCGGATGGGATCGCCCGCGTCCGCGTGACGAGTGGCGTGACGGACGCCGGGATGACTGGCGTGATGGTCGTCGTGACGAGTGGCGCGATCCCCGTCAGGGCGGCGGTCCGAATGACGGACGCTGGGAACGTCGTTATGGCGACTGGAACCAGGGCGACAGAAATCAGGACAGGCCCCGTCGCGATGACGATCGCCGGCGCTTCGAAGATGAGAACCGGGATCGCAATCGCGATCGCCAGCCAAATCAGAATGAGGGCCGGCTTCCTGCCGAGCGTCGCCAGTGGGATGACCCGCGCCGTGCGCCTGCGTCGGAAAACCTCCGGGATGGCTGCCGGGTCGGTGATCCGGGTTGTGACCCGCGCTAAACAGACAAAGCCCGGCGAATTTCGTCGGGCTTTTTCATTGGTGGCTTCAGCTTAACGGCACGAGCCCCTATTTCGTGGCAGCAGCCTTGCGGGCACGGCTCTTGGGTTTCGCCGGGGTTTCTGCATCCGGTGCGGCATCGGCAGCCGCGACCTTGGGAGCGGCCTTCTTGCGCGTTGCGGGTTTTGTCGCTTCCGATGTCTTCAGCAGCGAAAATTCATGCCTGGCCTGTTCCCAGTGGTGCGCGTCGCGCCCAGTGGGATGGCCTTCCTTTTCCCAGAGTGTATATGCCCGTTTGCTGATCCATTCGTGTTCCGAAACCTGCATGCTCGTCTCCCGTTGCTGTTTACAGCGCCTTTGAGAAGGCGACATTCCGCTTGGTCCGGCACACGCTCGACAGGAATCAATGCCGGCATTTCCAGAGCCCATTACATGCCATGATTTTCCGGGCGTCAAGCAAACATGCTGCATTGCAAAAACGGATTTCTGGCATTTTGTCCCCGTTAAAGCGGTTTGGGCGAAAGACGTTCCTACAAGAGAAGATCAACGTTGCGTGATCGGCCCAAGGCCGCCAAGATGGCCGGATGAATGGGCAGCGGAGGAGGCGGTCTTGGAACAGACAACGGAAGCGGATGCGCAGGTCATCGTCAAGAAGGGGGGAGGGGCTGGCATCATTCGCCTCAACCGCCCGAAGGCGATCAACAGCCTGACGTTGGCGATGGTTCGCGGCCTGTTTCAGGCGCTTCAGCGTTTCGAGGAGGATGCCGGTGTTGCCTGCGCGGTGTTGACCGGGGAAGGCGACAGGGGGCTTTGCGCCGGGGGCGATGTTCGCATCATTCATGATCTTGGCAAGGCCGGCGACCCGCAGGTGCTTGATTTCTGGCGGGAAGAATTTCCGCTCAACTATCGCATCGCCCGCTTCAGCAAGCCCTATATTGCCCTGATGGACGGCATCGTCATGGGCGGCGGTGTCGGCATTTCAGCCCATGGCAGCCACCGCATCGTCACGGAACGCACAAAACTCGCCATGCCGGAAACAGGCATCGGTTATTTCCCTGACGTTGGCGGCTCCTGGCTCCTGCCACGAGCGCCGGGCGAATGCGGCACCTGGCTGGGGCTGACGGGCAACGCGGTTACGGCCGCTGATGCCATCTACGCCGGCTTTGCCGATTATATTGTTCCTTCGGACCGTCTCGACGGTCTGGTCCAGAACCTGTCGCAAGCGGCGGATATAGACAGCATCGAGACGGCGATCATGGCGCAGGCGGTTGAGGCCGATGAAGGCGTTTTATCCCTAAATCGGGATATTATCGACGCGACATTCCGTTTTGATACCGTCGAAGAAATTTTCGCGGCACTTTCGGCGCGCCAAGATGCGTTTTCGCGCGAGACCCTTGAGGTCCTGCAAAAGCGCTCTCCCACCAGTCTGAAACTGACCCTGAAGCTGCTGCGCCTCGGCCGCGAAAGCGCGAGCCTCATCGAATGCCTGGAGCGGGAATTTGCCGCCGGCACGGAGATATTGCGCCAGCACGATTTTTACGAAGGCGTGCGTGCGGCCCTTATCGACAAGGACCGCAATCCCCGCTGGCAACCGGCGCGGCTGGAAGAGGTGCGGGAGGAGAATCTGGCGCCCTATTTTGCCGGGCATTCCGGCAATCTGTTTCCCGATCATCGCCTTTAGATCAGTGGAGACCGCGCCTGTTGCCTGGAGACTGGCGAATCTCCGCCCTCATTCCTGTGACAAGCACAAGGACGAGGGCTACGCTCAATGCGAATACATGTTGCGGGCGTAATGAATTTCATGGTTCTCTCCGAGATTTTGGGAAGGGTGACGCAAAAGAAATTCGGCTTCTTGCCCTATATGAAATCATCACCTTTTGAGTGCTTATTCTTTGGGTGAAATTTCCAATCCATACCCCTGCAAGGCACAGTTGTTTCTCGCGGGCGTTGCCGCCGCCCGCTATGTTGAACACCATTCGAATTGCCGGGGGTATTCATGAAACGTCTTCTCATTATCGGTACTGCCGTTGCCGCTCTTTTTGCAGGTGCGGCGCAGGCGCAGTCTCCGACCACCATCCTCAACGCATCCTACGATGTCGCCCGCGAAGTTTTTGCGGCCGAGAACGAGGCGTTTATCAAGCAGCATCCGGGCGTAACCGTCGATCAGTCGCATGCCGGCACCTCCAAGCAGGCGCGCGCCATTGTCGAGGGTCTTGAAGCCGATGTTGTCACCTTCAACCAGGTGACCGATGTCGATTTTCTGGTGAAGCAGGGCTTCGTTTCAGCCGACTGGAAGAAGGATTTTGCGAACGACGCATCGCCGTTCTATTCCTTCCCGTCCTTCCTCGTGCGCGCCGGCAATCCCAAGGGTATCAAGGACTGGGACGATCTTGCCCGCGACGATGTGAAGATCGTTTTCCCCAATCCGAAGACCTCGGGTAACGCCCGTTACACCTATCTCGCCGCCACGGCTTACGCCAAGGAGAAGTTCAACGGCGACGAGAAGAAGGTCCAGGAATTCGTCAAGAAAATCTTCGACAATACGCCGGTTTTCGACACCGGAGGCCGCGCCGCCACCACCACTTTCGTGGAACGCGAGATCGGCGACGTGCTGATCACCTTCGAAGCCGAGACCCGCGGCATCGCCAAGCAATATGGCGCCGACAAGGTGGAAGGCGTTGTGCCCTCCGTCAGCCTGCTCGCCGAATTCCCGGTGGCCGTGGTGGACAAGGTGGTCGACAAGCGCGGCTCGCGTGATCTGGCGAAGAGCTATCTCGACTTCCTCTATACCGAGGAAGGCCAGCGCATCGCCGCCGAATTTGGCCACCGCGTTCACAATGAAAAGGTCGTTGGCGAGTTCAAGGATAAGTTCCCGGCCATTCGCCTCGTCAACGTCGATGATGTCTTCGGCGGCTGGGACAAAATTCAGAAAGAGCATTTTGCATCCGGCGCGACGCTTGATACGCTTTACGGCAGCCGTTAATCACAACGACAAAGAACAGATAGAAGACCCGGCGGGAAACTGCCGGGTCGCTTTTTGATGAATTGGGGGCGGGGTTTGAAACGGAATGTTCTGCCGGGGCTGAAATTGTCCCTTGGCGTTACCCTGACTTACGTCGCCATCATCGTGCTTCTGCCGCTCTCGGCGCTGGTGTTCAAGGCGGCAAGCCTAGGCCCTGCCGAATATTGGTCGATCATCTCTTCTCCGCGCGCCGTCGCCAGCTATCGTGTTACCGTGCTCTGTGCGCTGGCCGCCACGCTGTTCAACGTCATTTTCGGGGTGGCGCTTGCCTGGGTGCTGACACGTTACCGCTTTCCCGGCTGGCGCATCGTGGACGCCATCGTCGATCTGCCTTTTGCGCTTCCCACCGCCGTTGCCGGCATTGCGCTGACGACGCTTTTTGCGGGCAACGGTTGGTTCGGCTCGGTGCTTTCCCAATTCGGCATCAAGGTGGCCTACACGCCGCTTGGCATCATGGTGGCGATGGCCTTTACCAGCCTGCCCTTCATCGTTCGCACCGTGCAGCCGGTTCTGGAAGACCTCGATCCGGCGCTGGAAGAAGCGGCGCAATCGCTCGGTGGTTCCGATCTCGAAATTTTCCGCAAGATAATCCTGCCGCTCCTGACGCCGGCGTTGCTCGCTGGTCTGTCGCTGTCCTTCGCCCGCAGCCTCGGCGAATTCGGGGCGATCATCTTCATCGCCGGCAACCAGCCGTTTTCGACTGAGATCACCGCGCTGCTGATCTTCATCCGGCTGGAGGAATATGATTATCAGGCGGCGGCCGCCATCGCCTCCGTGCTGCTCATCACCGCCTTCGTGATGCTGGCGGTGACCAATTACCTGCAGGCGCGCGCGCTTCGTTACACGGTGAGGGGCTGAGACATGAGTGCCGTTTCTTCACACCGCAAGCCGCCACGGGTTGGCGACGCGCCTCTTGTTCGCCGCAGCCTGATTGCCTTCGTGCTCGTCATAGGTGCCCTGCTGGTCGTCGCACCGCTTGTCATCATCGGCGTCGAGGCCTTTTCGCAGGGCTGGAAGGTCTATTCCGCTACCATCACCCATCCCGATACCCGCCACGCCATCATGCTGACGGTACTGACGGCGCTGATCGCCGTGCCTGTTAATACCGCCTTCGGTGTGGCCGCCGCATGGGCGATCACCAAGTTCGATTTCCCGGGCCGGCGTTTCCTGCTGGTGCTGATCGAAATACCCTTCTCGATTTCGCCGATCGTCGCCGGCGTCGCCTATCTCTTCGTTTACGGCCTTCAGGGTTTGTTCGGCCCGTTCCTCGATGCGCATGACATCAAGATACTCTTTGCGCTGCCCGGCATCGTCATCGCCTCGATGTTCGTGACCGCGCCTTTCGTGGCGCGCGAACTGATCCCGCTGATGCAGGCGCAGGGCCGTGATCTTGAGGAGGCGGCGACCTCGCTTGGCGCATCCGGCTGGCGCACCTTCTTTTCGGTGACCTTGCCGAATATCAAATGGGCGCTGCTTTATGGCGTCGTGCTGTGCAACGCCCGCGTGATGGGTGAATTCGGCGCGGTATCGGTCGTATCGGGCAATATTCGCGGCCAGACCAATACGCTGCCGCTGCATATCGAGCTGCTTTACCACGACTACCAGACGGCCGGCGCCTTCGCGTCAGCCTCCATCCTTGCCTTGCTCGCCGTCGTCACCATCATCGCCAAGGTGGCGCTGGAACGACGCGGCGCCGGGCGCGGGGCCAAGAAGACCAACGGCGACGCCGCCATCGCCACGGAGACCTGATTCCCATGAAAATCCGCCTCGAAAATGTGGTGAAGACCTTCGATACCTTCCGCGCCGTGCGCGATGTTTCGCTGGATATCGAAAGCGGCGAGCTTCTGGCACTGCTCGGTCCCTCAGGCTCCGGCAAGACGACGATTTTGCGCATGGTCGCCGGTCTCGAATATAGCGATGGCGGCCGTATCTTTTTCGGCGACGAGGACGCCACCAATATTCCGGTGCGTGACCGCGGCGTCGGTTTTGTGTTCCAGCATTATGCGCTTTTCCCGCATATGACTCTGCATCAAAACATCGCTTTCGGCATGAAGGTCTCGAAGGTGAAGCGGGACAAGGCGGCGATCGACGCCCGCGTTGGGGAGCTTTTGCGGCTGGTGAAGCTTGATGGTCTGGGCGACCGTTTCCCGGCGCAGATTTCCGGCGGGCAGCGGCAGCGCGTGGCGCTGGCGCGTGCGCTTTCGGTCGATCCAAAGGTACTTCTGCTCGATGAGCCTTTCGGGGCGCTGGACGCCAATGTGCGCCGCGACCTTCGCCGCTGGCTGCGCGAGATTCACGATTCGCTCGGCATCACCACGATTTTCGTGACGCATGACCAGGAAGAGGCGCTCGATCTTGCCGATCGTGTTGTCATCCTCAATCAGGGCGAAATCGTACAGGAGGGCACGCCGAAGGAGGTCTGCCGCCAGCCGAACAGCGCCTTCGTCATGCGCTTTCTGGGTGATGCCAACCGGGTCTCCGGCGTGGCGCGCGGCGGCAAGGTCTATGTCGGTGACAATGAGCTGCCTTTCTCCTATGCGCAAGGAGATGGCGTCGTGGATATCTATGCCCGCCCCGGCGATCTCGAATGGGAAGATCTGCATGAGGGCATTCCGGCCTCGGTGGCGCGGGTTCTCGACCGGGCGGGTGAACGCCGGGTAATCGCCAGCACCGATGGCGGCGACATCCTGGAATTTGACGTGCCGCCGGAAAACGACGTCGCCGCCGGTGACCGCGGTTCCGTCATCATCCGCCGGGCGAAGATTTTCCCGGCGGCATGAGCCGTTGTCAGCCCAGAAGCTCGAAGGCGCTTTCTGCCACAAGCTTGCCGTTGATCATCAGCTCAACCCTGTGAAGGCCGGGATAGTGTTTGCGGGTGGTGAAATCGCGTATGGCGCGGCTGATCGACAGCGCGCATGTCTCACCGGGCTGAAGCTCGATTTCTTTCCACTTGAAGACTTTCGCCGAGGCGTCGCCGCTCTTCTTCACGTAGTGCACGGCGTAGTCGATCACCAGTTTCTGCGGGCGTTTCGCCGTCGAGGTGAAAGAGGCTGAAATCCGCACAGGGTTGCCGAGAGCCACCTTGTCCGGCGTAACCTGAAATGCCGCAAGTGCAATTTCCGCTTCCTCATGTGCGCCAAGATGGGCAAGCGCGGCGGCGTCGCCCTTCTTGATCAACGTGCGCAGGGCTTGGCGTGTAATCCAGCGCGTATGCGGGTTTTCCTTCGGCCATGCATCGATGAGCGCCAGCACGAAAGCGGGATTGTCCTTGGTGATGTCGTTCAGATGATTGGCGACGGATTTGCGCACATAAAGCGCCTCATCAGCTTTCATGGCCTCGAGGATACCAGTGACCGGGGATGGATCGTCGATCAGGGGTTTGAGCTGGAATGACCATGGCAGGCGCGGCCGGCAGCCCTCGCTCGCCAGCCGCCGCACATGTTCGTTTTCATGTCGTGACCATGTCTCCATCACGGCAAGGGTACGGGCCATATCCCTTTGCAGGAAATGACGGATGGCGAATTCCGAGGAGCCGAAACGGGTGAAATAATGCAGCGCTTCCATGGAAAGATCGAAATCATCGAGGCCGTAGAGCGCCACATATTCCGGCAGCGAAATGGAGGCAAAACCGTTGCCGATGCCCGGCGCTGCGGCGGTCAGGATTTCGATGTTGCGGGCATAGTCGCCGGGAAGTGTCGCATGCAGGCTCGTCGCCACCTGCCGCATGCGCTGCATGATGCCCAAGGCCTCGAGGTTTTCGGTGGCGAGCGCCATGAAGGCTGAGATGTCAAACTGCGGATGAACGGCCCTGGTCTGATCGGCGATGTGCCGCAGTTTCTCGCGGTTGAAGATTTCCTTCAATGAAGGTGCCGCCGTGTCGCTCATATTGCCCTCAAAGTTCACTTTTTGTTCTTTTAGGGCAGGATGAGGCTGGAGGCAAGGGCTGAGCAACTTTCGAAGAGTGCTGACGGACCGAGTGGGTACCGCTTACTTCTTCTCCCCGACGGGGAGAAGAAGTTTCGTGACAAACTAACTTCAGCTCATCTGGCTGACGAATTTGGTCTCCAGATAGGCCTGAACCGCTTCCGAGCCGCCTTCCGTGCCATAACCGGAATCCTTGATGCCGCCGAAGGGGACTTCGGGAAGCGCAAGGCCATTATGGTTGATGGTCAGCATGCCGGCCTCTACCTGCTGGCCAAGTGCGTGCGCGGTCTTGACCGAACCGGTAAAAGCGTAGGATGCAAGGCCGAAGGGCAGGCGGTTCGCTTCGGTGATGGCGTCATCGAAGCTCGAGAAGCGGTTGATGATCGCGACCGGGCCGAAGGGCTCGTCATTCATGATCTTGGCGGTGGTGGGCACATTGGCGAGAACCGTCGGCTCGAAGAAATTGCCCTTGTTGCCGATGCGACGGCCGCCGGTCTTCAATTCTGCGCCATGGGAAACGGCGTCGCTGATGAGGCCTTCCAGTGCCGGAATGCGGCGCTCATTGGCGAGCGGGCCCATGATGACGCCATCTTCGAGACCGTTGCCGACCTTGATGGCCTTCGTCGCTTCCACGAAACCTTCAAGGAAGCGATCGGCCACGCCGTCCTGCACGAGGAAGCGGGTGGGGGCGACGCAGACCTGACCGGCATTGCGGAACTTGGCAAGCGAGGTCACTTCGATCGCCTTGTCGATATCGGCATCGTCAAAGATCATGACAGGCGCGTGGCCGCCCAGTTCCATCGTGGCGCGCTTCATGTGTTTGCCCGCAAGTGCGGCCAGATGTTTGCCGATGGGCGTGGAACCGGTGAAGGAAATCTTGCGGATGACCGGATGCGGGATCAGATATTCCGAAATTTCGGATGGAACACCGTAAACGAGACCGATGACGCCGGCAGGCACGCCCGCATCCACGAAGGCGCGAATGAGTTCGGCCGGCGATGCCGGTGTTTCCTCGGGCGCCTTGACGATGATGGAGCAGCCGGTGGCGAGCGCTGCGGAAAGCTTGCGGACGATCTGGTTGATCGGGAAGTTCCACGGCGTGAACGCCGCCACAGGGCCGACCGGCAGCTTGATGGCAAGCTGCGAAACGCCGCTCGCGCGGGCCGGGATGACCTGGCCATAGGTGCGGCGTGCTTCTTCCGCGAACCAGTCGATGGTATCAGCGGCACCCATGATTTCGGTGCCCGACTGCGCCAGCGGCTTACCCTGCTCGCGGGTCATGATATAGGCGATCTTGTCCTTGCGCTCGCGCAGGATATCGGCCGCCTTGCGCATGATCTTCGAGCGCTCGAAGGGGGAGGTGTCGCGCCACAGCTTGAAACCGCGCTCGGCGGCGGCAAGCGCCAGATCGAGGTCTTCCTTCTCGGCGTGCGCGATCGCGCCGATGATCTCGTCGGTTGCCGGATCGGACACGGCGATCGTCTTGCCGGAAACGGCGTCTCGCCATTCGCCATCAATGAGAAGTTTGATGTCGGGATAGGTGTGCATAGGGGCTACCTTCATGATGCGGCCGATACGGCGAATGCCGTCCGGCCCGGAGACGTGAACAGAATTGTCCTGGCCGGACGAAACCGGCATCGCGGCTTTCGCTGCGCGGAACATGTGTCTGGATATTTCCGACAAGAGGCTTCTGGAATTGCCGGAAACGGAAACGACAGCCTTTATATTAAGTTCCGGGCGGTATGTTTCAACCATGCGCCCCGGCAATCGTCATGATTTTTCTATGATGCGGAATTTGTCATTCGTCATTTCAATCCGGCGCGGAGATGGGGCGACGCCTGCCCGGCCGCCTCACGCGAATCAGATGAACCTGTGCGGCGACGGCGAGGCTCTCGCCACAATTCGGCCTTTGTCGCACCTGACGAATTATCGGGAGGGGTCTCCGGGGCTTGCCGCCTGCGTCATAACAGGGCGTCGAGTGTAAAAAACTACAATAAGACGGAAAAATTATCCAAAGGGTTTACTCAAAACCTAGAGAAAATACGGATAAAATCTCAGTGAGGATATAACATCAGTTCCTGATATATATTGCTAACGTCGGTTCCCTTGACCTTCAAAGGTTGGTGAAAACCCTCGACCTGAACGTTATCGATGGAGAAAAAGTATGAGTTTCGTCCGGGTACTTCTCAGTGCGTTCTTGTCGCTTGCGTGGCTTTCCTGTGCCGAAGCCGGGGAAATTGCCAAACCGCAGGGAAAGCCGATATTAACCATATCCGGAAACATCAGTAATACGAATGCCGATGGCGCCGCGGTATTTGATCGTGACATGCTGGAAGCGCTCGGCATGGAGACGGTGGAGACGACGACGCCCTGGCATGACGGCCGTGTCCGTTTCGATGGTGTCTCGCTGGCGAAACTGATGGATGTCGTCGGTGCAAAGGGCACCAGCGTCACGGCGGTCGCTCTCAACGATTATGTCAGCACGATACCTATTGAAGATTTTAAGAAATTTAACGTTATCCTGGCGATCAAGCTGGATGGCAATTACATGACAGTTCGCGAAAAAGGCCCGTTGTTCGTCATCTATCCCTATGACAGCGACCCGGAGCTGCAGAAGCAGACCTATTATTCGCGGTCCGCATGGCAAGTTGCCAAACTGATAGTGGAATAAAGGTGCCGTTTGCGAAAACTTGTGGCGGTGATCATCTGTTGCTTCGTCCTGGCAACGGGCTATATCGCTTTCGTCATTGCCGAGCGGCAGACCGCTCTGCAGAAATTCGCCCGCTACAATGATTCCTGGGCCGTCAGCCAGACCGTAGCCGAATATCTGCGCCTCCAGAACAAGCTGGCCGTCTTTGCGCTCAATCCCGGCAAGATCGACCGGGACGAGTTGCAACTGCGTCTGGACATCATGCTGAGCCGCCTTGAGCTTCTGAAGCAGGGCAATCTGGGCGCCTTCATCGACGAAAAGCAGCAGTGGCGGGATCTAGTGACCCGTCTTGATGCCGTTCTGGCCCGTCTGGAGCAGCAGGTGAACAACCTTAATCCGGCCGATGTGCCGGATCTGCTTTCGGCAATGAGCGCACTTGACGCGCCGATGACGACGCTGGCCTCGTCTTCCGTCGCTTATGACGTCAATCTCATCGATACGGCCCATGAGGATGTGCGCAAGCTGCATATCGTTTACACCGCGCTGGCAGGCGGCCTCATCCTGTGCGGTATAGCACTTGTCATATTGCTGCTTCGCCAGAACGACCTCCTGAACCGCGCGCAGAAAAGCATGCGCGGCCTGACGGACGATCTGCGCGCCGCCACGCTGGAATTGCAGGCGAAGAATGTCCGGCTCGAGCATGATGCCTATCACGATGCGCTGACGGGCCTGCCGAACCGTGCGCTGTTCCGGCAGGAATTGATAGAGAGATTGCGCCGATCCTTCGGCGGTACGGGAACGACGGCCATCCTTCTCCTCGATCTCGACGGCTTCAAGGACGTGAACGACACGCTCGGCCATGATGCGGGCGATGCGCTGCTTCAGGCCGTGGCGCAGCGCCTTTCGGCCATCGGCGGCGATTATGACATGGTCTGCCGTCTGGGCGGCGACGAATTCGCCGTCGTCTCCGACGATCTGAACGAGGACGCCGCCCGCCGCCTTGCCACCAAGCTCATCGACCAGATCAGCCGCACCTACCAGCTGGGTGAGCAGGAGGTCAAAATTGGCACCTGCATCGGCATCGCCATTTCGCACGGCGCCGTCGATGCGGATGAATTGTTCAAGCGTGCCGACTTGGCGCTTTATGAGGCCAAGGCTATCGGCCCCGGCCGGGCGAGCGTTTTCAAGGTCCGCATGCAGAAACAGCTGACCGAGAAGAAATCCTTCGAGGCCGATCTGCAGACCGCGCTGCAGAACGACGAGATGGAAGTCTATTACCAGCCGCAGGTGGCGACGCAGACCCGCAAGCTCTGCGGATTCGAGGCGCTGCTGCGCTGGAAACATCCGGTGCGGGGCGATGTGCCGCCCAGCGTTTTCATTCCCGTGGCGGAAAGAACCGGTCTCATCCATTCGCTCGGAAAATGGGTGATGGAGACCGCCTGCCGCGAGGCGATGGGCTGGGACGAGGACATGAAGGTGGCCGTCAATCTGTCGCCGGTTCAGTTCCACAGCACCAGTCTCATCCAGAACGTCATGGGCGCGCTTGAGAAAAGCGGGCTGGAGCCGAGCCGGCTCGAGCTTGAAATCACCGAATCGATCCTGCTCAACAAGAGCGACCAGACGATCAATACGCTGTCGCGGCTGAAGGCCGTCGGCATCAAGATCGCCATGGATGATTTTGGCACCGGCTATTCATCGCTCGCCAACTTGCGCGGCGTACCCTTCGACAAGATCAAGATCGACCGCTCGTTCCTGCGCGATATCACCAGCGACCGCGATGCGCTGGCGATCGTGGAATTCGTGGTCGGTGTCGGTCGCAGTCTGCGGATGACGACGATTGCCGAAGGTATCGAGACGGAAGAGCAATATGAATGCGTCAGGCGTCTGGGATGCGATCAGGTTCAGGGATATCTGATCAGCAGGCCATTGCCGGCCAAGGAGCTGGTGGCCTGGAGTTCCGTCTGAGACGGGGTCTGTTTGACGGCGGTCGTATCTTGAATTTTTACCAAGTCATATTGTTGCTTGCGAAAACCGATACCGGTTGCCGCAACGATGCTGTAGAGCATTCCCGGTCGATATGGGATCATTCCGACGAAGCGGCCGGGTTTTGCGAAAAGGCTTGAGACATGGAAATACTGGACGTGCATGGAGTTGCCCTGCCTCTTTCTTCCGACGAGGTGTCGCCCGTCATCTGGCAGGCGCTGACCGACGGCAGCTACGAGGCGAAAGAGGCCCGCAGCGTCCTGAAAGCCATCAAGCCCGGCGATCGTGTGCTGGAGCTGGGCTCCGGTATCGGGATCATCACGTCGATCATTGCTGGCATTGAGGACGTTTCCGTCTGGGCTTTCGAGGCCAACCCCTCCACGGCGGCGCTGGCAGAGCGGGTGATCAAGGCGAATTGCCGCGGCAATGTCGTGTTGTCGCAGGGACTTCTTACCGCCGACGAGCCGAGCTCCTATTCTTTTTACGTTCGCAAGGATCTCTGGATGTCGTCCATGGACGAAAACCAGGGCCCCTATGAAAAGCGCATCGAAATCTCCTCCGCCAATATCGATGAATTTATCGCCAGCCGGGGCATTACCGCGCTTGTCATGGATATCGAGGGCGCGGAACGCGACCTGCTTGGCAGGGCCGATCTGACCGGCGTGGAGCGGATATTCGTGGAGCTGCATGACCATCTTTACGGTCTCGCCGGGGTTCGCGATATCATGCAGGCCCTGACCGCCAAGGGATATGCCTATGATCCGCGCGGTTCACGCGGGCCCTGCGTCCTGTTCTCGAAGGACGAGAGCCCCAGAGAGTACGATCCCGAGGTTGACTGAGGCCGAGGGGCGTGTCGAATTCAAGGAACCGTCCGCCTGTCATCTCGTTCTTACCCGTGCATGAGGGCGTGGAGCGGGTCGACGCGTGTGCCGGAATGGTATGCGGTTCGAAAAGATAATTTCATAAACAGCAATTCATTCTCAATTATTGTTGCAATTGTCGCAACCGTTATCCTGCGTCATCATCCCTCCATCAAACCGGCGCACAACAGGCTGCACCGGAGATGCCAACGCAACCGAAGGAGAAACGATCATGGGCTTTGTTAAGACGACAGACGGAACCGAAATCTTCTACAAGGACTGGGGCCCGAAGGACGCTCAGCCGATCATGTTCCACCATGGCTGGCCGCTCAGCTCCGATGACTGGGATGCGCAGATGTTGTTCTTCGTTTCCAAGGGTTTTCGCGTCGTCGCCCATGACCGCCGTGGTCATGGCCGTTCCGCCCAGGTTGCCGACGGTCACGATATGGACCACTACGCCGCCGACGCCTTTGCCGTCGTCGAAGCTCTCGATCTGAAGAATGCTGTCCATATCGGCCACTCCACCGGCGGTGGCGAAGTTGCCCGTTATGTTGCCAAACATGGCGAACCCGCCGGCCGTGTCGCCAAGGCGGTTCTCGTTTCCGCCGTGCCGCCGCTGATGCTGAAGACCGAGGCCAATCCGGAAGGCCTGCCGATGGAGGTTTTTGACGGCTTCCGTTCTTCGCTCGCCGCAAACCGCGCGCAGTTCTTCCGCGATGTGCCAGCCGGCCCGTTCTACGGCTTCAACCGCGATGGTGCGACCGTTCATGAAGGCGTTATCCAGAACTGGTGGCGTCAGGGCATGATGGGCGGCGCAAAGGCCCATTACGATGGCATCAAGGCCTTCTCGGAGACCGACCAGACCGAAGACCTGAAGAATATCAGCGTTCCGACGCTGGTGCTGCATGGCGAAGACGACCAGATCGTGCCGATTGCCGACTCTGCACTGAAGGCCGTGAAGCTCCTGAAGAACGGCACGCTGAAGACCTATCCCGGTTTCTCGCACGGCATGCTCACCGTCAACGCCGATGTGCTGAACGCCGATCTCCTGGCCTTCATCAAGGGCTGATCCTTCTGCAAAATCATAATGCGGCCGATCATTCGGCCGCATTTTTTGTTTCGCATCAGGCCAGACGGCCTCGCCAGGCATTGCGGTAAGAAGTGAGGCCGGGAATATCGTGCGGCGTGAAATGGCGCTCGCGACCAGAAAGCGGTTTGATGCCGGTGAGCAGGGCCGCGCCTGCGCTGGTGCCGGTAGACCCTTCGACTGCCGTTACTTCCGTCTCT
The DNA here is from genome assembly GCF_037083425.1 of Agrobacterium sp. CCNWLW32. NCBI lineage: Bacteria > Pseudomonadati > Pseudomonadota > Alphaproteobacteria > Hyphomicrobiales > Rhizobiaceae > Agrobacterium > Agrobacterium sp. CCNWLW32. The sequence continues at coordinate 240,751 of NZ_JBAOJM010000004.1, read as the reverse complement.
GCAAAGCCGGCCAGCGCCTTCAGATAAAAGGCGTTGCTGGCGAAGGGGCCTTCCACAAGGATTGGACCTTTCCGCCCGATGAGCGAAAGGCTGAATTCCGTCATCAGGGCAAGATAAAGCGACGTCGCCGCGTGCCGTTCCGCAGCCGTGGCATTTTCATCGCCGATCCAGTGCGCTGCCTTGTCCGGAAAGGGGCCGGAGCCGCTGACGACGCTCGGCAGCAGCATCATGCCCCTGTCAACCACGCCGCCGAGAGCCGCGTCTATCGCTTCGTCTTCCGTTGTCCCGAATTGCTGCGCGAGCATTTCATATTCCCTGCCGCCCATGAAGCGGGAGGAGGGAACGGGACGGCCGAAAGCATCGACATTCAGGAGTGTGTCACGGGTGGGATCGAGCGCACCCGCCGCGCCGCCAATGGCGAAATTCACCACCCAGGTGCCGGTGGAGACGACCGAAAAATCACCGTCCCGGCGCAGAAGATGCGGCAGGAGCGACGCGTTGGAATCGTGGATGCCACAATAGACCGGCATATGCGGCGAAAGGCCGGTTTCCATTGCCAGCGATGGGCGGATTGTTCCCAGCACATCAAAAGCGGAGCGAACCGGCGCCATCAGCTGCTCGATGCCGAGACGCGCGACGAGCGAGGAGAAATTCTTCCGCCGCGGGTTCCAGAGATCCGTATGGCAGCCGAGCGAAGTCGTTTCCGTGGCCTGAACGCCGGTCAGCCGCCCCGCCCAATATTGCGCATAGGTGACGATACTTCGCACTCTGGAGAAATCGTCCGGAAAGGCCTCTTTCTGGAAATGGATTTGCGCGCCAAGGTTCAGCCCGGCGGGAAGTTGCGGTGAGCCGGTCTCGGCAAAATCGGGCCTGATACCGCGATAGGCTTCCTGAATGGCTGCGGGATAGCTGTGTTCATAATCGAGCACGGGCATGGCGAGATCGCCGGTCCCATCGAGAAGCGCTGCCGAAGCGCCATGGGTGGTGATGGAAATCGCATCGAAACCGTGCTGCTGGCCGAACCGCTGAAGGGCGGAGAGAATGAAGCGCCAGAGCATTTCCACATCGTAATGCGGATAAATTCCATCGCGAAGGACAGGGTTCGCCTGTTTCTCGGCAGCAATCTCCTCTCCGCTGCCGGTGTCGATGACGACGACCTTGGCATTGGTCTTGCCGATATCGATGACCGCGACACGGCCCGGTTTGATGCTGTCGGTCATGGCAGATGGAACACCGTCACCAGATCTTTCGCAATGGGCGAATTGTCCGGATTACTCTCCATGATGTCAGCCATATGCGCCCACCACTTCTTCATCACGGGATGGTCGGGCAGTGCCGCCATGCCGTGGTTCTTCGGCCGCGTCAGCACGCCGAAAAGGATGTTGGTTTCCGGGTCGAGATGGATGGAATAATCGCTGACGCCCGCCTCATGCAGCAGCGCCACCAGTTCCGGCCATATCTCGTCATGGCGCTTTTTATATTCGGCCTCTTTTCCGGCAAAGAGTTTCATCCTGAAGGCGTGTTTTTCGAATTCCGGCATGGCTCAGCCTCTCATGGCCCGAAGGCGGCGCACAACGATGGGGATGGCGATGGTGATGATCAAAAGCAGGCCGACGAAGATCGACATGACGATACCAGGCACATTGAGCAACCCAAGCCCAAAGGTGACGAGGCCCATGACGAAGGCCGCGATGACCACACCTGCGATGGTGCCGGAACCGCCGAGAATGGAAACGCCGCCCAGCACCACCATGGTCACCACCTCAAGCTCCCACCCTTGAGCGATCGACGGGCGGGTGGAGCCGAGGCGCGAGGTGAGGCAGACGGCGGCGATGCCGCTCATCAGGCCGGTGAGCAGGAACAGGATGAACTTCACGCGTTCAACGGGAATGCCGGAGAAACGGGCGGCGAACGGGTTGTTGCCGATCACATAGACCTGCCGGCCGAAATTGGTGGCGTGCAGCAGGATGGCGAAGAGGATTGCCATGACGATAAACAGCACGAATTCGAAGGAAATGACGGAGATGACGTAACCCTGACCGAAATAGGCGAAATCGGCCGGGTATTTGCCATAGGCCTGATCGCCCAGCACCATGTAGGAAATGCCGCGAAACAGGCTCATCGTGCCGATGGTGACGACAATGGAAGGCAGTTTCAGCCCTGCGACCAGAAAACCGTTAAATGCCCCGCATAAAAGCCCGGTGCCGATGCCGATGGCGACGAGGCCCGGCGTGCCGATGCCCATCTGCACCGCAGCGCCCATGGCGGTGGAGGCGAGCGCAATGATGGCGGCGACGGAAAGATCGATTTCGCCGGCGATGATCAGCAGCGCCATCGCAAAGGCGATAATCGCCTTTTCGGTGAAATTGAAGGTCGCGTCCGACAGGTTCCAGGCATTGAGGAAATAGGGCGAGGCCAGCGAATTCGCGATAAAGATGAGGATCGCAACGCCAAGCAGCAGCACTTCCCAACTGGCCATGATGCGGCGTAGTGGCGTGCCGAGCTTGTCTGGAATGATGCGCGCGTTCTGCGTCGGTTGAGATGGCGTGCTCATGCTGCGGCCTCCTTGGCCTGATCGGCTGCGGCTCGGTCACGCAGGATGATGCGGCCTTTTCTGGCTTCGGCGCGGGCGTTGAAGACGACGGCGAGCACGATCACTACGCCGGAAATCGCCATCTGCGCGAAGGGCGAGATGCCGATGACGGGCAGGGCGTTCTTGATGACGCCGAGGAACAGCGCGCCGAGCACTGCACCTGCCACCGAGCCGATGCCGCCGGCAATCGAGATGCCGCCGATCACATTCGCCGCCACGCTATCCAGCTCGAAACCGGCGGCGATGTCGACATAGGCAACCGCATAACGCGATACCCAGAGATAGCTGGCGAGGCCGGCAAGTGCGCCTGACAGCACGAAGGCGAAGAAGCGCGTGCGGCCCACATCGATGCCCGCATAGACGGCCGCGCTCGGATTACCGCCCGACGCATAGGCCGAGCGGCCAAAGGAGGTGCGGCTGAGCACCAGCCAGGCGCCAGCGATGATGAGGATCGCCACCCAGGAAAGGACAGGCATGCCGAGGATCATGGTGCGCGGCACATTGAGGAAGGTCGGCGAAAGCTGGTGCGCATTCACCCAGCCGCCGCCCGACAGCACGAATGCCATGCCGCGATAGATGGTAAGCGTGCCGAGCGTGACGACGATGGGCGGGATGCCGAGCCACCAGACCAGTACGCCGTTAAGCGAACCGAGAAAAGCGCCGATGCCGACCGCCATGACGATGAGAAGCGGCAGCGGAATGCCCGGAAAGGCGGCATTGGTCATCGCCACCGCCATGCCGGTAAAGGCGAGATTGGCGGCAACGGAGAGATCGATGGATTTGGTGAGAATGACCGCCATCTGGCCCAGCGCCAGAATGATAAGGATGGAAGTATCGTTGAAGATATTGACGAGATTGGCCGGCCGGCCGAAACCGGGCGCGCGCAGCGCAAAACCGGCGATCATGATGAGGATGATACCCGCCAGCAGCCATTCGCGATTTTTGAGTAGACGTTGCATGGTTTTGCCCCTCTCAGGCATTGCCGGTGGCGGCGCGCACCAGCTTTTCCGGAGAAAAATCGGCGCGTTCGAACTGGCCCGCCATCAGGCCTTCGCGCATCACGATGGCGCGGTCGGACATGCCGAGGATTTCGGGAAGTTCGGATGAAATCATGATGATGGAGAGCCCCTCGGCGGCAAGCTCGCTGATGAAGCCATGCACGGCGGCTTTGGAGCCGATGTCGATGCCCTTGGTGGGTTCATCGAGAATGATGACCTTTGGCTGGGTGGCGAGCCATTTGCCGATCACCACCTTCTGCTGGTTGCCGCCAGAAAGCGTGCCGACGGGCACCGAGAGGGCGGCGGCGCGCAGATCGAGCCGCGAGGCATATTTGCGCGCCAGCGCGAATTCATTGGCCGCGGCCAGAAATCCCTTGCGCGAGGTTCGCGTGAGGGAGGGCAACGACATATTCTGGTAAATCGGCATTTCGAGCGCGAGACCGTGGCGGCCGCGCTCTTCAGGCACATAAACGATGCCGGCGCGGATCGCATCTTCCGGTGAGCGGATCGCAATCGGCTGGCCCTCCAGTGTCACCTGTCCCGAAGCGGGGCGGGTAATGCCGAAAAGCGACTGGCAAAGTTCGGAGCGCCCGGCGCCGATCAGCCCGTAAAGGCCGAGAATCTCGCCCTTGCGCAGCTCGAGCGAAATATCGCGGAACTCCGTCTGATGGGAATAATCGCGCACCGAAAGAACTGTCGGACCAAGGGTGACAGCCTGCTTGGGAAAAGCGTTCGTCACGTCGCGGCCGACCATCAGCCGTACGATTTCGTCCTGCGGTGTGGCCGCAAGATTGCCCGCACCGACCATCCTGCCGTCGCGGAACACGGCATAGTTTTCTGCAATTTCATAGACTTCATCAAACTTGTGGCTGATGAATAGGATGGCCTTGCCCTGCCGTTTCAGGTTTTCAACGATGCGGAAGAGATCGTCGATTTCCTTGCGGGAAAGAGCAGCCGTCGGTTCGTCCATGATGACGATGCGCGCCTCGACCGACAGCGCGCGGGCGATGGCGACGAGATGGCGCTGGGCAATGGACAAGTCCTTCAACCGGATCGTCGGATCGATGGTGCTTTCGAGCTGTTCCAGCAGAACCTTTGCGCGGGCATTGATGGTCTTCCAGTCAATGAGGCCGAAACGACCCTTTGGCGCATGGCCGAGAAAGATGTTCTCACCGACGGAAAGCTCATCAAAAAGAACGGTTTCCTGATGAATGGCGGTCACGCCGGCATCGATGGCGTCTTGCGCGCTGTGAAAATGGACAGGCTGGCCATCGAGAAGGATTTCGCCCTCGTTAGGACGGTAAATGCCGGTGAGGATTTTGACGAGCGTGGATTTTCCAGCACCGTTCTCGCCGATCAGAGCGGTGACCTTGCCGGGATAAAGCGCGATATCGACACCATCCAGCGCTTTGACGCCGGGGAATATCTGGCTGATGCCGCGCATTTCCAGAATGGGCGTCACGCTGGAAGCCTCGGTAACGTCTAAGATTTTGGTTTCAGCACGCATCATCCGTCTTACCGGTCAGTTTTGAGTGGAGCGGCAAGGGGCACCCCCCTCTGCCCTGCCGGGCATCTCCCCCTCAAGGGGGGAGATCGGCAAGCGGATAACACCCTGCCTATGGAACGGGCGGGTGCGGCATATCGATCTCCCCCTTGAGGGGGAGATGCCCGGCAGGGCAGAGGGGGGTGCCCTCCGCTCGCCGTCAGCTGCTACTCAGGTCAAAAAATCTTCGAGAACTGATCGATATTCTTCGCGTCATAAACGAAGGGATCGGCCATAGCAGCTTCGCTGTTTTCGCCAACCTTGATCTTGCCCATGCGGCCAGCTTCGATTTCCGAGCCCGGCTTGCCATCGGCTTCGCCCTTTACGAGGCGATAGGCGATCTGGGTGGCGGAGTAACCGAGGTCGATCGGGTTCCAGATGGCGAATTCCTTGGTCGCGCCTGATTTGATGGCGCCGGCCATTTCGGACGGCAGGCCAAGGCCGGTCACAAAGACCTGACCGATCTTGCCCGCATCCTTTACAGCCTGCGAGGCGGCGAGAACGCCAACCGTCGTCGGTGCGACGATGACCTTCACATTCGGCTGCGAGGAAAGCAGGCCCTGCGCTTCGCGGTAGCTCTTGTCGGCAAGGTCGTCACCGTAAACTGTCGTGACGAGGTTGAGGCCGGGGAAATCCTTCAGCTGCTTTTTCATCTCGTCGATCCAGATATTCTGGTTCGTGGAGGTGGTGGTGGCCGAAAGAATGGCGAAATCGCCCTTGCCGCCTTCCAAATGTGATGCGGCAAGCTGCAGGCACATCTTGCCGATCAGTGCGTTGGACGAGGGGTTGAGCTGGAGAATGCGGCCTTCAGGTGCAACGCCGGAATCCCAGGAAATGACCTTGATGCCGCGCTGCGCCGCCTTTTTCAGCGCCGGAACCACGGCGTCGGGGTCATTGGCGGAAATGGCGATGGCGTCGACACCCTGCGCGATCAGCGAATTGATGACTTCGATCTGGCCTTCCGCCGTGGTGCTGGTCGGGCCGGTATAGATGATCTCGACGCCGCCGAGGTCTTTTGCGGCCTCCTGCGCGCCCTTGTTGGCGGCTTCGAAAAAGCCGTTGCCGAGCGATTTGACCACCAGTGCGATCTTCACATCGGCTGCCTGGGCAACGCCGCCCAGTCCTGCGACGGAGAGCGCCGCGCTGAGCGCCAGAGCGCTCGTCAATGTTCTGCGTGTAAGTTTCATGTCCCTTTTCCTCCCGTTTTGAACCTTTTTCCTCCCTCCGGTGCTCCTCAGGCGACCGAAGAAGAATCCTCTTCATCCGATGGGGTGGCTGTCTTGCCATCCTTCACCGCGCCGGCGATCAGCAATTCGACGCCGGCATCTTCCACCATCCTCGCCGCCTCATCGGAAATCCCGTCATCGGTAATGATGGTCGAGACGTTTTCGAGCGGGCATAAAATGAGGCTGGATCGTTTTCTGAATTTCGAAGAATCGACCATCACGATCAGTTCTTCCGCCTGTCGCATCAGCTTCTGCTCACTCTGGATGACCAGTGCGTCTGACTCCATGATGCCGAGCGCACCCACGCCCTGTGCGCCGAGAAAAATGCGTCGTGCATAAAAATTGCGGATCGCATCATTCTCGAATGGCGACAGGATGAGGCTCTGGTCGCGATAGATCGCGCCGCCCGGCACACTGACATTGCATTTGGAATGCTTGACCAGATGTTCCGCAATCGCGAAGGAATTGGTCATCACCTGCAGACGGCGCGCCGCCATGTAATGCACCATCTGGAATGTCGTCGTGCCGCCATTCAGGATGATCGCATCGCCATCATTGCAGAGATCAACCGCCTTGCGCGCAATTGCGCGTTTTTTGTCGATGTTGACCGATTCGGACACACGGAACGGCCTTGCCGCGAGATTGCCGAGCTGCGGCGGATGTACCGCTTCGGCTCCACCACGCACGCGGCGCAACTTGCCCTGAACGTGCAGCGACGCGATATCCCTGCGGATCGTCGCTTCCGACGCATCCGTCAGTTCGGCAATATCCTGCACCGTCACGACAGCTTTTTCCTGTGTGGCGCTCAAGATGATGCGATGGCGTTCGCGTTCGTGCATGGGGTCCTCCTGATCGTGATTATTCGCAATCTCTTTACGTTGTCAATCAAGAACGATCAAATTAATCAATATCGCACTGCAACATGAAAATTTATGATCGTTTTTGATTGACATTGTGCTTTTGGATGCGCGATATCTGTCCTCAAAGGAGGCGGGCCGGTATCGGCTCCGCGAATGCAGACAGATATTGGGAGGAAGACATGACGGGAAAATCCCGCCTTCTCGAAAGCCGTTGGGACGATGCTTACGCCAAGACGCTCGATGAGCCGGGCAAGCTGCTTTATCGCTCCAATCTGCTGGGTGCGGACAAGCGCATCACCAATTACGGTGGCGGCAACACATCCGCAAAGGTGCTCGAAACCGATCCGCTGACGGGCGAGAAGGTCCGTGTCATGTGGGTGAAGGGTTCCGGCGGCGATGTCGGCACCATCAAGCTCGACGGTTTTGCGACGCTTTATCTCGATAAGCTGGAAGCGCTGAAGGGCATTTACAAGGGTGTGGAGGACGAGGATCGCATGGTCGGCTTCCTGCCGCATTGCACCTTCAACCTCAATCCGCGCGCGGCCTCCATCGATACGCCGCTGCACGGTTTCGTACCTTATGATCATGTCGACCACATGCACCCCGATGCGATCATCGCGATTGCCGCCTCCAAAAACTCGAAAGAGCTGACGCAGCAGATCTTCGGCGATGACATTGGCTGGCTTCCCTGGCGCCGTCCGGGCTTTCAGCTCGGCCTCGACCTTGAGGCTTTCGTAAAAGCCAATCCCCAGGCCAAGGGCGTCGTGCTGGAAAGCCATGGCCTGTTCACCTGGGATAATGACGCCAAGGCGTGTTACGAACTGACGCTCGCCATCATCAACAAGGCGATCGAATGGTTTACGGCGCAGACCGAAGGCAAGACGATTTTCGGCGGTGCTGTGGCGAAAAGTCTGCCCGTTGCCGAGCGCCGCGCCATCGCTGCCCGACTAATGCCGGAAATCCGTGGCCGCATCGGCCGCGAGGAGCGCAAGCTCGGCCATTTCGACGATCAGGATCCGGTTCTCGAATTCGTCAATTCCAAGGATTTGAAGCCGCTCGGCGCGCTCGGCACCTCCTGCCCTGACCATTTCCTGCGCACGAAAATCCGCCCGCTGATCCTCGATCTCGATACCGCACATCCTGATGTGGACGCGTTGATGGCGGGTCTCGACGAGGCGCTGGAGGCTTACCGCGCCGATTATACGCGCTACTACGAAGCCTGCCGCCACGACAATTCACCTGATATGCGCGACCCGAACCCGGTGATTTTCCTGATCCCCGGTGTCGGCATGCTGTCGTTCGCCAAGGACAAGGCGACGGCCCGTATCGCCGGCGAATTCTACGTCAACGCCATCAACGTCATGCGCGGTGCTTCCACCGTGTCCGACTATCAGGGCCTTCCCGAGCAGGAAGCCTTTGATATCGAATATTGGCTGTTGGAAGAGGCAAAGCTGCAGCGCATGCCGAAGCCGAAGAGCCTTGCCGGTCGCGTGGCTTTTGTCACCGGTGGCGCCGGCGGCATCGGCCGTGCAACCGCCGAACGCCTGGCGGGCGAGGGCGCCTGCGTGGTGCTCGCCGATATTGACGAAGCGGCGCTGGATGCGGCCAAGGGCGATTTCGCCAAGCGTTACAGCACTGACGCGGTGCGTACCGTCAAGCTTGACGTGACGAAGGAAGATGCCGTGATTTCCGCCTTCGCGGAAGCGAGCGTGGAATTCGGCGGCGTGGATATTCTCGTCTCCAATGCCGGCATTGCCTCTTCCGCTCCGGTGGAAGACACGACACTTGCCATGTGGAACAAGAATATCGACATTCTCGCCACGGGCTATTTCCTCGTTTCGCGGGAAGCATTCCGGCTGCTGCGGCGTCAGAACCTCGGAGGCAACGTCGTTTTCGTTGCGTCCAAGAACGGCCTTGCATCCTCGCCCAATGCTTCCGCTTATTGCACGGCGAAGGCTGCGGAAATTCATCTGGCCCGTTGCCTCGCGCTGGAAGGGGCGGAAGCGGGTATTCGCGTCAACACCGTCAATCCCGATGCCGTGCTGCGTGGCTCGAAAATCTGGAACGGAGAGTGGCGCGAGCAGCGCGCGGCCTCGTCCAAGATCGAGGTGACCGATCTGGAGGAGCATTACCGCAAGCGCTCGATGCTGAAGCTCAATGTGTTCCCGGAAGACATCGCCGAAGCGATCTACTTCCTGGCGTCCGATGCTTCCGCCAAGTCGACCGGCAACATCATCAATGTCGATGCCGGCAACGCGCAGAGCTTTACGCGGTAGGACGTTCGGCACGTTCTCACTTCCGTCATTCCGGCCCTGAGCCGGAATCCAGCCAGCCCAAGTCCTTGGGCTGAAAAGACTCTCTCCGCCGCACAGACGTGCGTCGGCTGGATTCCGGCTCAAGGCCGGAATGACGGAGGTGAGCGCGATGAACTAGCATGCACTGGACCGATTCCCGGGAGGAAGAGATGACCGAGACGAAAATCGCCGCCGACATCATCGCGGCCGAAAACGAAAAACGCGCTGGCGCGCTGAAGGACGATTATCAGGCGCTTGGCAACCAGCTGGCCCGTCGCAATATCGATATCGACGCAGTCACGGCCAAGGTCGCGGAGTTTTTCGTTGCCGTGCCGTCCTGGGGCGTTGGCACCGGCGGCACCCGCTTTGCCCGTTTTCCCGGCGCGGGCGAGCCGCGCGGTATTTTCGACAAGCTGGATGATTGCGCTGTCATCAACCAGTTGACACGGGCGACGCCGAACGTCTCCCTTCACATTCCGTGGGACAAACAGGACCCGAAGCGTTTGAAGGCCCATGCCGCTGCGCTGGGTCTCGGCTTCGATGCCATGAATTCCAACACGTTTTCGGACGCGCCGGGTCAGAGCCATTCCTACAAATATGGTTCGCTCAGCCACACGGATGCCGCGACGCGCCGGCAGGCCGTCGAGCACAACATCGAATGTATCGAGATCGGTAACGCCATCGGCTCGAAGGCGCTGACGGTTTGGGTGGGCGATGGCTCCAATTTCCCGGGCCAGAGCAACTTCACCAGAAGTTTCGAGCGTTATCTTGCGGCCATGGCCGATATCTACAAGGCGCTGCCGGATGACTGGCGTATCTTTTCCGAACACAAGATGTATGAGCCGGCTTTCTATTCCACTGTCGTGCAGGACTGGGGCACCAATTACCTGATCGCCAATACGCTCGGTGAAAAGGCCTTCTGCCTCGTTGATCTCGGCCACCATGCGCCGAACACCAATATCGAGATGATCGTCGCCCGGCTCATCCAGTTCGGCAAGCTCGGTGGTTTCCACTTCAACGATAGCAAATACGGCGATGACGATCTGGATGCCGGCTCAATCGAGCCATATCGCCTGTTCCTCGTTTTCAACGAACTGGTGGATGCCGAATATCGCGGCGTGAAGGGTTTCCATCCCGCCCATATGATCGACCAGTCGCACAATGTGACGGACCCGATAGAAAGCCTGATTTCCAGCGCCAACGAAATCCGCCGCGCTTACGCGCAGGCGCTGCTGGTGGATCGCGCGGCTCTCGATGGCTATCAGCAGGATAATGATGCGCTGATGGCATCAGATATGCTGAAAAGGGCTTACCGTACCGATGTGGAGCCGATCCTCGCCAAGGCCCGGCAGCTGGCGGGCGGCGCTATCGATCCGGTGGCGACCTATCGGGCGAGTGGTTATCGCAAGCAGGTTGCGGCGGAGCGCCCGGCTTCGGTTGGCGGTAGTGGCGGGATTGTGTAGTCGTTCGCTTTGCTGGATGCAAAGCCTGCGATCAGGCCGAATATACCGCTGAGAGCTGACAGCGTCGCCTCAACCTCTCCTCCGTCATCCTCGGGCTTCACCCGAGGATGACACCGAGTTTTAGTCAGGGCGTTGTCCAGCAAGTCAGTCCGGATCCTTCAATCGCGCGAAGGCGATTGCCTGCGAACCTGAAACGTATGCTCCGGCCCCGGAAACACGCCGGAGCGCACCTCATCTGCATAACTTGCCGCCGCTTCCGAAACGGTCGAACCTAGATCGGCGAAACGCTTGACGAATTTCGGTTTGAAGTCAGTGAAAAGGCCGAGCATGTCGTCGGAAACGAGCACCTGCCCGTCGCAGGCCGGAGATGCGCCGATGCCGACCGTCGGCGCGGCGAGTTTTTCGGTCAGTTCCCGGGCCAGCGGCTCGACGGTGCCTTCCACGACGATGGCGAAGGCGCCGGCCTGATCGACTGCAATCGCGTCACGCCAGATTTTCTGCGTTTCCGCGTCCGAATGTCCGAGCGAGCGGAAGCCGCCGGCGGTGTGCACCAGCTGTGGCATCAGCCCGACATGGCCGAAGACGGGAATGCCGCGCGCCACCAGAAAGGCGATGGTCTCCGCCATCTCCTCGCCGCCCTCCAGCTTAACGCCGTCGCAGCCGGTTTCCTGCATCAGCCGCACGGCGTTGCGGAACGCCTGTTCCTTTGATTCCTGATAGGTCCCGAAGGGGAGATCGACGATGACGCAGGCGTGTTCGACACCACGCATCACGGCGCGGCCGTGGGCGATCATCATATCCAGGGTGACGCCGACCGTCGTGTCCATGCCATAAAGTACCATGCCGACTGAATCGCCAACCAGCAGCAGGTCGCAATGCGGATCGAGCAGGCGGGCAATCGGCGTCGTATAGGCGGTCAGGCAGACGATGCGCGCCTCGCCTTTCATCTGCCGGATGGAGGCTGTTGTCAGCCGCTTGTGTTTTCCATGGGCGCTCATTGGGCAGCCTCCCGTTGATCGATCTTGACGCGCCCGATGACGCGGTTGTCGAGGAGCCGTGTACTTCCGACCCTGACGAACAGCGCCACCAGCACCGGCCCCGCCTGCAATGAAGCAATGGGGGCGAGCGTATCGGGATCGCGCACGGCGACGACTTCCGGTGAGGCCAGCGGCTCGGCTGCGATGAGTTTTTCTATGGCTGCCTCGAATGCGGCTGGGTCGTCGAAGCCTTCAGCATAAAGCCGTTCAGCTTCGTCCAGCGCGCGCGGCACGATCACGGCGGCGGCGCGTTCTGCGGGGTTTAGATAAACGTTACGCGAGGAGCAGGCGAGCCCATCCGCCTCGCGCACGGTGGCGACGGGCACGACCCTGACCGGCTGGGCGAGGTCCTCGACCATGCGGCGGATCAGTGTCACCTGCTGATAGTCCTTCTCACCGAAATAGGCGGCATCCGGCTGGACGAGGTTAAAAAGCTTGGTCACGACGGTCGTGACGCCGGCGAAATGCCCCGGCCGCACCGCGCCTTCCAGTTGGCTACCCAGTTCGGGCACATCCACGACGGTCTGCATCGGGCGCGGATACATCTCGGAGACTTCGGGCGCGAAAAGAATGTCGACATCAGCCTCTTCCAGCAATGCGCTGTCGCGGGCGAGATCGCGCGGGTAACGGGCCAGATCCTCATTCGCGCCGAATTGAAGCGGGTTGACGAAGATCGAAACCACTGTCACGCCGTTTTCCGCTTTGGCTTGGGCAACGAGCGTCAGATGACCGATATGGAGAAAGCCCATGGTCGGCACGAAGCCGATGGTTTTGCCCGCACGGCGAAAGGCAGCGGTGGCATCCCGCAATTCGGCGACGGTTTTTACAAGCTGCATGGGTCTCCTCCGGCTCCCCCAATCGCGGTCCGGCGAAAGGTGCTGGATAGAACGCGATTTGCCCAACGGGGTCAACGCACGCATCGGGATTATATCGATTGACCCCAGGACGACTTTCGAAAAAATCTGTCCTCGGGCAGCGCGGCGGCGATCACTCCACCCAGTGCGGCTTCCTTTTTTCGACAAAGGCCAATCGCCCCTCCCGCGCCTCGTTGCTGCCGCTGATCGTGGCAATGACGCTTTCGGCAAAGGCAAGCCGCTCGGCGGACGACATATCGCGCATCTCTAGCAATGCCGCCTTTCCGGCCGCGATCGCGCCCGGCGCATTCTGCCGCAGCCGGGCGAGAACATCCACAACCACGCCGTCGAGTTCGGCCGACGGGACGGCCCGAGTGACGAGGCCAAGACGCTCCGCGTCAGCAGCGCTGATCGCGACGCCGAGATAGGCCATTTCCTGAAGCTGGCCCAGTGGCATCTTCGCCAGAAGCTTCGCCGCCACCATGGCCGGAAAAAGCCCAACGCGCACTTCCGGCAAACCGAATTCGGCATGAGCGGCGGCATAGGCAAGATCACAGGCGGCGACGATGCCAAGCCCGCCGGCCAGAACTTGGCCATTGATGCGGGCCATGACGATCTTGTTGCAGCCCTCGATGGCGCGCATCACATCGGCAATGGGGTTCGTTCCATCAGGCGAGAGGAACATACCCCCGGCGCTTTCCTTGAGGTCTGCCCCGGAGCAGAAACTGCGGTCTCCCGCGGCCGTTATCACCACGGCGCGCAGGCCACTATCACTCGATGCCGCGCGGATGGCCTTCGCCAGGGCGTCCGTCATCGCAGCATTCAACGCGTTGTGTACCTCCGGCCGGTTGAGCGTCAGCCAGAGAATGTCCTTGCGCCTTTCGCTCAGCAGCTCATTCGCCATGCGCGTCACCCTTCCTGTCTTGCCGCAAGCAGCGCCTTGCCGGCGCGGGCCGCATTCGGTCTGCCGAGATGCAGGCTGATCCAGTCGCCGGTTTTCGCCACTGCCATCAGGTCGATACCAGTTTTAATGCCAAGCCCCTGCAGCAGATAAACGACGTCTTCGGTGGCGACGTTGCCGCTGGCGCCCGGCGCGAAGGGGCAGCCGCCCAGCCCGGCGACGGAACTGTCGAAGACGGAGATACCTTCATCCAGCGAGGCCAGCACATTGGCGACGCCCTGGCCATAGGTATCGTGAAAATGCATGGCGATTTTTTTGCGCGGAATGTTGGCCGACACCCGTTCGATGATTTTGCGAATATGCGCGGCCGTGCCGATGCCGATCGTATCGCCGAGCGAGATTTCGTAACAGCCAAGCGCGATAAGCGCCTCGGCCATTGCCGCCACCTCATCGGGCGCGACCGCGCCGTCATAGGGGCAGCCGGCAATGCAGGAAACGTAACCGCGTATGAGGATGTTTCGCCCGCCCGCCGCCTCCGCGACATCGCGCAGGCGCTCGAGGCTTTCGGCGCGCGAGCAGCCTATATTGTGCTGGCTAAAGCCTTCGGAGGCGGACACAAAAACGGCGATTTCCGTCACGCCGGCTTCAATGGCGGCCTCGAAACCTTTCATATTGGGAACGAGCACCGGATAGGCGGTGCCGGATCGTCGTTCGAGGCCCTGAAATACCTCCTTCGAGTCAGCCATTTGCGGCACTTTTTTGGGCGAGACGAAAGCGCCCGCTTCCACCGCAGTCAATCCGGCTGCGGCCAGCCGCTCGATCAGCTCGATCTTGATGGCGGTTGGAACCTCGGCGCTTTCGTTCTGCAGGCCGTCGCGCGCGCCCACTTCGACGATTTTTACCGTTTGGGGCCAGCTCATCTCACGCCCCCTCCGGTTCGAAATCCACCAGCACCGCACCGGCCGCGACCATATCGCCCTCGACGCAATTGATGGCCGTGACCGTGCCTTTCGCTGGTGCACGGATCGTGTGCTCCATTTTCATCGCCTCCATCACCACTAGCGCCTCGCCGGCTTCAACCGCAGCACCGTTCCGGCTCAGCAAAGCACGGATAACGCCGGGCATGGGTGCTTCCAGACCGCCGGTGTGGGTGGAGGAATCCTCGATATCGACGGGATCAGGCTGGGCGATGCGATAATGCTCGCCATTCAGGAAAAGCGCGTAACTGCTGCCTTCTGCAAAAAAATGGCCCTGCCTTTTCCTGTCTTCCATGGTTGCACGGAATTTGCCGTCGTCCGAGAGGCTGCCATGGGCGCTGATCGTCCGCCCGTCGATGGCAAGCGACAAACCGTCCGCCTCATGCGTGACGCCGACGTTAAGCGGCTGGTTCTCAAAGGTGAAATACAGCGTTTCCCGCGACGGCGCGTTGAGGCGGAAGGCGGCTGCCGTGTTCCACGGGCTATAGGGATCGGCCTCTGAACCTGACTTTCCGTTTTTCTGCCGCGAGAGCAGCAGGCCAAGCGCGGCCGTGGCTATCTCGTTCCCATCCTTCGGGGCCGGGGCAAAAAGCACGACATCGCTGCGGGCTATGAAGCCCGTATCGAGTTCGGCTTTTGCGAAGGCCTCCAGTCCCGCAAGCCGGGTCAGAAAGGCGGCATTGCTGGCGACGCCACAGATCGCCAGATTTTCCAGCGCCAACCGCAGACGCCGCACCGCCGATGGGCGGTCACGATCCCAGACGATCAGCTTGGCGATCATCGGATCGTAATGCACGGTAATGGCGTCGCCGGCGCGGATGCCGCTGTCTATCCTGACGTGAGGACCTTGATCGGGAAAAACGAGATGGCTGACCGTGCCGATCGACGGCAGGAAATCGTGCGCCGGGTCTTCGGCATAAATCCGGGCCTCGATGGCGTGGCCGTTTATGTTGAGATCCTCCCAGCCCTCCGGCAGTGCCTCACCATCCGCAACACGGAGCTGCCATTCGACCAGATCCAGGCCGGTAATATATTCCGTCACCGGATGTTCGACCTGAAGCCTTGTATTCATTTCCATGAAATAGAACTCGCCGGAAGGGTCGAGCAGGAATTCCACGGTTCCCGCGCCGCGATAGTCGATGGCGCGGGCGGCGGCGACCGCCGCTTCATACATGCGTTGCCTGAGCGCATCGGGCAAGCCGGGGGCGGGGGCTTCCTCTATGACCTTCTGGTGCCTGCGCTGGATCGAGCAATCGCGCTCGAAAAGTGAGAAACAATTACCGTGGCCATCGGCAAAGACCTGCACTTCCACATGTCGCGGCCGCTCCAGATATTTTTCGATCAGCATGCGGTCATTGCCGAAGGCGGCCAGCGCCTCGCGTTTTGCGCCGGCAAGTTCCGCCGCAAATTCGCGTTTCTTCCGCACGATGCGCATGCCCTTGCCGCCGCCGCCGGCCGAGGCCTTGAGCAGAACGGGATAACCTATGGCGTCCGCTTCACTGCGAAGCCGCTCTTCCGCCTGATCCTCACCGTGAAAGCCGGGAACGACGGGAACGCCCGCCTTCGCCATCAGCGCTTTCGCCTCGCTTTTCCCGCCCATGGCGCGGATCGCTGCCGCCGGCGGGCCAATGAAAACAAGACCGGCGGCGGCACAGGCTTCGGCGAAACCGGCATTTTCCGAGAGGAAACCATAACCCGGATGGACCGCTTCCGCGCCGGTCGCTTTTGCGGCGGCGATGATTTTTTCGCCGTCGAGATAGGAGGCACGTGCGGGCGCGGGGCCAATGGCGATTGCCTCGTCGGCCAGTGCCACATGCATGGCGTCACGGTCGGCATCCGAATAGACGGCAACGGTGCGTATGCCCATCTTGGCGGCGGTGCGGATGATGCGGCAGGCGATTTCGCCCCTGTTGGCGATCAGTATTTTCGAGAACATCGTCGCCTCACATCCTGAATATGCCGAAACGGGTGGGTTCTATCGGTGCGTTGAGCGCGGCGGAGAGACCGAGGCCAAGCACGAGGCGGGTATCCCTGGGATCGATGATGCCGTCATCCCACAGCCTCGCGCTGGCATAATAGGGATGTCCTTCCCGCTCGTATTTTTCCCGGATCGGTTGCTTGAACGCCTCTTCGCCTTCCTTCGACCAGTGGCGGCCATCGGCCTCGATACCATCGCGGCGGATTTGTGCCAGAACAGAGGCCGCCTGTTCGCCGCCCATGACCGAAATGCGGGCGTTGGGCCACATCCACAAAAAGCGGGGCGAATAGGCGCGACCGCACATGCCGTAATTGCCCGCACCGAAGGAGCCGCCGATGATGACGGTGAATTTCGGCACTTTTGCCGATGCGACGGCGGTGACAAGCTTTGCGCCATCCTTGGCGATGCCGCCGGCCTCATAGGCCTTGCCGACCATGAAGCCGGTGATGTTCTGCAGGAAGACCAGCGGAATACCGCGCTGGCAGCAGAGTTCGATGAAATGTGCGCCCTTCAGCGCCGATTCCGAGAAGAGAATGCCATTATTGGCGATGATGCCTACGGGATAGCCATGAATATGGGCGAAACCGCAGACCAGCGTGGTGCCGTAAAGCGCCTTGAATTCGTCGAATTCGGAACCATCCGCCAGACGTGCGATGATCTCGCGGACCTCGAAGGGTTTTCGCGTATCGGCGGGAACGATGCCGTAAAGTTCATCCGGCGGATAAAGCGGCTCCATCGGTTCGCGAATGTCCAGCTCCACCTGTTTGCGGCGGTTGAGCGTGGAGACGATCCGCCGGGTCAGTGAAAGCGCGTGGCGGTCGTCATGGGCGTAATGATCGGTGACGCCCGATTGCCGCGAATGCACATCCGCGCCGCCCAGTTCCTCCGCGCTCACCACTTCACCAGTTGCAGCCTTCACCAGCGGCGGGCCGCCGAGAAAGATCGTGCCCTGATTTTTGACGATCACGGACTGGTCGCTCATGGCGGGCACATAGGCCCCGCCAGCCGTGCAGCTGCCCATCACCACGGCGATCTGCGCGATGCCCTCCGCAGACATATTGGCCTGATTGTAAAAGATACGGCCGAAATGATCGCGGTCGGGAAATACCTCGTCCTGATTGGGCAGGTTCGCACCGCCGGAATCCACCAGATAAATACAGGGCAGGCGGTTTTCAGCGGCGATTTCCTGCGCGCGCAGATGTTTCTTGACCGTTAGCGGATAATAGGTGCCGCCCTTCACCGTCGCATCATTGGCGACGATGACGCATTCACGGCCCGACACCCGGCCAATGCCGGTGACGATCCCGGCGGCGGGAACGGGTTCGTCATAGACCTCGTAAGCGGCGAATTGCGAGAATTCGAGAAATGGGCTGCCGGGATCGAGAAGCGCTTCGATCCGGTCGCGCGCCAGCAATTTGCCACGGGACAGATGCCGTTCGCGGGCCTTGTCGCCGCCACCCCGCGTGATTTTTTCGACGTGCTGCCTCAGGTCGTCCACCAGACCAGACATGAACGCGGTATTGGCGGTGAAGGTGGGATCGCGGTTCAGACTGGATGTAAGCTTCATCGCGTTCCTCACCCGTTGCCTTTGACCAGTTCGCGGCCGATCAGCATCCGGCGGATTTCGCTGGTGCCCGCGCCGATTTCATAAAGCTTGGCGTCGCGCAGCAGCCGTCCGGCCGGGCTTTCATTGACGTAGCCGGAACCGCCGAGAAGCTGGATCGCATCCAGCGCCACCTGCGTCGCCCGCTCGGCAGCAAAAAGAATCGCGCCTGCCGCATCCTGCCGCGTGATGCGGCCATTGTCGCAGGCGCGTGCCACGGCATAGACATAGGCGCGGGAGGCGTTCATGGCCGAATAGATATCGGCGAGCTTTCCCTGCACCAGCTGGAATTCACCGATCGGCTTGCCGAATTGCTTGCGCTCACGGGCGTAAGGCAACACCAGATCGATTGCCGCCTGCATGATGCCAACAGGGCCGGCGGCCAGCACGGCGCGCTCGTAATCCAGCCCGCTCATCAGCACCGTCACGCCGTCATTGAGACGCCCGAGGATGTTTTCCTCGGGCACCTCGCAATCCTCGAAAACCAGTTCCGAGGTGGGTGAACCGCGCATGCCGAGCTTGTCGAGTTTCTGGGCGGGGCGAAAACCCTTGAAGCCCTTCTCGATCAGAAAGGCCGTGATGCCGCGTGGGCCGGCGGACATATCCGTCTTGGCGTAGACAACCAGCGTATCGGCCTCGTGGCCGTTGGTGATCCACATCTTCGCGCCGTTCAGGAGATAGCGGTCGCCCCTGCGTTCCGCCTTCAGCCGCATCGAGACGACATCCGACCCGGCTTCCGTCTCGCTCATCGCGAGCGAACCGACATGCTCGCCGGAAACCAGCTTTGGCAGATATCGGCGTTTTTGCTCTTCCGTTCCCCAGCGATGAATCTGGTTGATGCACAGGTTGGAATGCGCGCCATAGGAAAGGCCGATGGAAGCCGATGCCCGGCTTATCTCCTCCATTGCCACGCAATGGGCGAGATAGCCCATGTCAGCACCGCCGAATTCCTCCGAAACGGTGATGCCGTGCAGGCCCAGTTCGCCCATCTGCGGCCAGAGCTTTCTTGGAAATTGGTCGTCGCGATCGATCTCCGCCGCTAGCGGGGCGATTTCATCGTCGGCGAATGCTCTCACGCTGTCGCGCAGCGCTGCGATTTCCGGGCCGAGATCGGCGTCGAAAATGGCGGCGAGGTTCAAACTCATCGCGTCTCCTCCTCCGGACGGCCGTTTATCTCCGTCCCTCTCGTCAGCGGCCAGCACCTCCTCCGTGCTGGCAACTCTCATTTATGGCGCGTCACCTCCGGTGAAGGCGGCGGAACGGCGAACGAATGTCTTGATGGCGAAATTGGACTGGATGCGCGACACACCGGGAACCGTGGTCAGGAAATCCAGAAGCTGCTGATAATGCGGTAGATCCCGCACCATGGCATGAATGAGATAGTCGGAACTGCCGCTCGTCTGGTAGCCGCCCACCACTTCCGGAATGGAGGCGACATGGTGCTCGAACGTCGTCAGCGCTTCCTTGATCTGCCGTTCCAGCGTGACGGAAATGAAGACGCCCATATTGCCGAGCAGCCGGTTCTCATCGAACACGGCGGTATAACCGCGAATGATGCCTTCCTCTTCCAGCTTGCGGACACGGCGCAGCGTCGGCGTGAAGGAAAGGCCGATCCGGGCCGCCAGATCGCGCCAGCTCACCCGCCCGTCATCGCCGAGCACATGGAGAATCTTCTGGTCGAAACTGTCGAGCTCAATCATGGATCATTTGCTCTATGATATGACTAATTGTTGGATCAAAGATATCGTCAATCAAAAAACTGTCAATCAAAATAGCTTTGAAATGAATTCGAGATAGTGATAGCGTTCACATCAGTCGCGGTCTGGAGGAGATTGCGATGATGGTCGTTCTCTCTGTGGGAGGATGGCCCAGGGAGGTGAATTTGGCTGCGCATGACCCTGTCGTTATCGTCGGGGCCGCCCGTACTGCTATGGGTGGGTTCCAGGGCGAATTCAAATCGGTAGCGGCGCCCGATCTCGGGGCGGCGGCGATCCGCGCGGCCGTCGAACGGGCCGCAATTTCACCCGCTGATATCGACGATGTGCTGATGGGCTGCGTGCTCTCGGCCGGACAGGGGCAGGCTCCGGCCAGACAGGCGGCCATTGCCGCCGGCATTCCCAACTCGGTTGGCGCGACGACCATCAACAAGATGTGCGGCTCGGGCATGAAGGCGATCATGCTGGCGCATGACCAGCTTGCTGCGGGAAGCTCTTCCATCGTGCTTGCGGGCGGCATGGAAAGCATGAGCAGCGCGCCCTATCTGCTGGATCGCGCCCGCAATGGCTATCGTCTCGGCCACGGCAAGCTCACCGACCACATGTTTCTCGACGGCCTTGAAGACGCTTATGACAAGGGCCGGCTGATGGGCACTTTCGCGGAAGATTGCGCGCAAGATTATCAGTTCACGCGCGCCATGCAGGATGATTACGCGTTGGCATCATTGGAACGCGCCCGACGCGCTATCGCGGAAGGGGCTTTCGAGGCGGAAATCATTTCTGTCGGCGATGTTGCCGTAGACGAGCAGCCGGGGAAGGCCCGCCCGGAAAAAATCCCACAACTGAAGCCCGCCTTTCGCGATGGTGGAACGGTGACGGCGGCCAATTCCAGCTCCATTTCGGATGGCGCGGCCGCTCTTGTTCTCATGCGCAGATCGGAAGCGGAAAGGCGGTGTCTTTCACCTCTGGCAACGATCATCGGCCAGACCTCCCATGCGGATGCGCCTGCAAAATTTCCGACGGCTCCCATCGGCGCGATGAAAAAGCTGTTCGAAAAAACCGGATGGGCGGCGAAGGATGTCGATCTGTTCGAAATCAACGAGGCCTTTGCCGTAGTCGCGATGGCGGCGATGCGCGATCTCGATCTGCCGCATGAGAAGGTGAATGTGCATGGCGGCGCCTGTGCGCTCGGCCATCCCATCGGGGCTTCGGGTGCACGCATCGTCGTCACCTTGCTGTCCGCCTTGCAGCGTCACGGGCTGAAGCGCGGCGTGGCCGCCGTCTGCATCGGCGGCGGCGAAGCGACCGCGCTCGGTATCGAGCTACATTGAGGGGAGGCGGCGATGATCCTGAATGAAGCCCAGCAGCAGATCAGGGACATGGCCCGCGATTTCGCCCGCGAGCGGCTCGCCCCCGGTGCTAGCGCGCGCGACCGGGAAAGCCGGTTCCCGAAAGACGAGCTGAAAGAAATGGGCGGGCTCGGTTTCCTCGGCATGCTGGTCTCGGAGGACTATGGCGGGTCGGAAACCGGTGCCGTCGCCTATGCCCTGGCGCTGGAGGAGATCGCCGCCGGTGACGGCGCCTGTTCCACCATCATGAGCGTCCACAATTCGGTTGGGTGCGTACCGATCCTGAAATTCGGCACGGAAGATCAGAAGCAGCGTTTCCTGCCCAAGCTCGCCGCCGGCGAATGGATCGGCGGTTTTGCGCTCACTGAACCGCAGGCTGGTTCCGACGCCTCCAATCTGAAGACACGCGCCCGGCGCGATGGCGACCGATACATTCTGGATGGCGCGAAACAGTTCATCACATCAGGCAAGAATGGCGACGTCGTCATCGTTTTTGCCGTCACCGATCCGGCGGCGGGAAAGAAGGGCATCAGCGCCTTCATCGTGCCGACTGATACACCGGGTTACGAGGTAATCAGGGTTGAGGAAAAACTCGGCCTGCATTCGTCCGATACCTGCCAGATCGCCTTCACCGACATGGCAGTCCCAGTCGAATTGCGGCTCGGCGAAGAGGGGCAGGGATATCGCATTGCGCTCGCCAATCTGGAAGGCGGCCGCATCGGTATCGCCGCGCAGGCGGTCGGCATGGCGCAGGCCGCTTTTGAGGCGGCGCGGGATTATGCCCGCGAGCGCAAGGCCTTCGGGCAGGCAATCATCGAGCATCAGGCGGTGGCGTTTCGGCTTGCGGATATGGCGACGCGGATTACGGCGGCGCGGCAGCTGGTGCTGCATGCGGCGGCGCTGAAGGAGGCGGGCGAACCCTGCCTTTCGGAAGCCTCGATGGCCAAGCTCTTTGCTTCCGAAATGGCCGAGCGTGTCTGCTCGGACGCCATCCAGATTCACGGCGGTTACGGCTACATGGCGGATTATCCGGTGGAGCGGATCTATCGCGATGTGCGCATCTGCCAGATTTACGAGGGAACCAGCGATGTCCAGCGGATGGTCATCGCGCGCAACCTCTGAAAATTGTTTCGTCGTCTGGAGGAGATGGCGATGGGAGGAGTAGAATGGATATTACCGAAACCACGCATCTCAGCCTGCATGTGCCGGAGCCAGCGGTGCGGCCCGGTGACCAGCCGGATTTCTCCAATGTGAAAATACCCAAGGCCGGCTCCGTGCCACGCCCGGAGGTGGATGCCGCCCCTGAAAGCATGCGCGATCTCGCCTATTCCATCATCCGTGTCCTCAATCATCAGGGTGAGGCCGTCGGGCCGTGGGCCGGGCTGCTCTCGGACGAGGAATTGCTGGTGGGCCTCAAAAACATGATGCGGCTGCGGGCTTTCGATGCCCGCATGCTGATGGCGCAGCGGCAGGGCAAGACGTCCTTCTACATGCAGCATCTGGGCGAAGAGGCTGTCAGTTGCGCCTTCCGCAAGGCGCTTTCCAAAGGCGACATGAATTTCCCGACCTACCGGCAGGCGGGACTGCTCATTGCCGATGACTATCCGCTCGTCACCATGATGAACCAGATTTACTCCAACGAGCTCGACCCGCTGCACGGGCGGCAATTGCCGGTTCTCTATTCCTCGAAGGAACACGGCTTCTTCACCGTGTCAGGCAATCTCGCCACGCAATATGTGCAGGCCGTCGGCTGGGCGATGGCATCTGCCATCAAGGGCGATACGAAAATCGCGGCCGCCTGGATCGGCGACGGTTCGACGGCGGAGTCGGATTTTCACTCGGCAATGGTCTTTGCCTCCACCTATAAGGCGCCGGTCATCCTCAACATCGTCAATAACCAATGGGCGATTTCCACCTTTCAGGGCATTGCGCGCGGCGGTTCTGGCACCTTTGCGGCGCGCGGGCTGGGTTTCGGCATTCCCGCACTCCGGGTCGATGGCAATGATTATCTCGCCGTTTATGCCGTTGCGCGCTGGGCCGTGGAACGGGCGCGCCGCAACCTCGGTCCGACGCTGATCGAATATGTCACCTATCGTGTCGGCGCCCATTCCACCTCGGATGATCCGAGCGCTTATCGCCCCAAGACGGAGTCCGAGGCGTGGCCCCTGGGCGACCCGGTTCTGAGGCTCAAGAAACATCTCGTCCTGCGCGGCGTCTGGTCGGATGAACGGCACCGGCAGGCGGAGGCGGAAATCGCCGATGAGGTGCTGGAAGCCCAGCGCGAGGCGGAAAGCCACGGTACGCTGCATGAGGGTGGAAAACCGCCGAAAAAGGATATTTTCGAAGGCGTCTACGCCGAGATGCCGCCGCATCTCGTCCGCCAGCGCCAGAAGGCAGGGTGGTGAGACATGACAAGAATGACGATGATCGAAGCCGTCCGCAGCGCCATGGATGTCTCCATGGAGCGCAGCGACGATGTCGTGGTTTTCGGTGAGGATGTGGGCTATTTTGGCGGCGTGTTCCGCGCCACTCAGGGGCTGCAGGGAAAATACGGCAAGACCCGCTGTTTCGACGCGCCGATCAGCGAATCCGGCATTGTCGGCACGGCGATCGGCATGGCCGCTTATGGTCTGCGGCCTTGCGTCGAAATCCAGTTCGCCGATTATATGTATCCCGCCTATGACCAGATCACCCAGGAAGCGGCGCGTATCCGGTATCGCTCCAATGGCGATTTCACCTGCCCGATCGTTCTCCGCATGCCCACCGGCGGCGGGATTTTTGGCGGGCAGACACACAGCCAGAGCCCGGAAGCCCTCTTCACCCATGTCTGCGGGCTGAAGGTGGTGGTCCCTTCCAATCCTTATGATGCCAAGGGGCTGCTGATCGCATCCATCGAAGACCCCGACCCCGTGATGTTTCTGGAGCCGAAGCGGCTTTATAATGGCCCCTTCGACGGGCACCATGACCGGCCGGTAACGCCCTGGTCCAAACACGAGATGGGCGAGGTGCCGGAAGGTCACTACACCATTCCCATCGGCAAAGCCGAAATCCGCCGCCCCGGAAATGGTGTCACCGTCATCGCTTATGGCACCATGGTGCATGTGGCGCTGGCGGCGGCGGAAGAGACCGGCGTGGATGCCGAGATTATCGACCTTCGCAGCCTCTTGCCGCTCGATCTCGATACCATCGTGAAATCGGTTTCGAAGACCGGCCGCTGCGTCATGGTGCATGAGGCAACGCTGACCTCCGGCTTCGGGGCGGAAGTCGTATCGCTGGTGCAGGAACATTGTTTTTATCATCTCGAGGCCCCCGTCGTCCGCGTCGCCGGCTGGGATACGCCTTATCCCCATGCGCAGGAATGGGACTATTTTCCGGGACCTGCCCGCGTCGGGCGAGCCCTTGTCGAAGTCATGGAGGCCTGATTATGGCGGAATTTGTTCTCACTATGCCTGATGTCGGTGAAGGTGTGGCGGAAGCCGAACTGGTGGAATGGAACGTCAAACCGGGTGATCTCGTCCATGAGGACATGGTGCTGGCCGCGGTGATGACGGACAAGGCGACGGTGGAAATCCCCTCACCCGTGGCGGGCGTGGTCACCTGGCTCGCCGTGACGGTTGGAAACACCGTGCCGGTGAAGGCGCCGCTCCTGCGCATTGAAACCGATGTCGCTGCCGTCGCGCTCAATGGCAGCGTGCCGGAAACGGAAGCGCCCGCCCAGATAACGGAAGCGCCTGCCGACATGACGGACACGCCGCCACCCGTTGAAACCCAGCCGACGGTGCGCCAGACCGAGGAGGGGCCACCGGCGCCCGCAGCCGAACTGCACCACAAACCGCTGGCATCCCCCGCCGTCCGCCAGCGCGCCGACGATCTCGATATCGATCTCGCACAGGTCAAGGGAACGGGCCCGGATGGGCATATTACCCATGCCGATCTCGATGGGTTTTTAACCGTGCGGGGGCGGCCGGAACGCCCCGAGCCGATAGCGCCCCACGATAGCGCCGTCGAGGAGGTGAAACTGACAGGGCTGCGGCGCAAGATTGCCGAGAAGATGGTGCTTTCCGCCTCCCGCATTCCCCACATCACCTATGTCGAGGAAGTCGACGTGACCGATCTGGAGGATTTGCGGGCGACCATGAACGGCAACCGCCGTTCCGGGCAACCGAAGCTGACGATCCTGCCGTTTCTGATGCGCGCGCTGGTGAAAGCCGTTGCGGATCATCCCGGCATGAATGCCACCTTTGATGACGAAAAAGGGGTCGTCAGCCACTATGAAGCCGTTCATATCGGCATCGCCACGCAGACGCCGTCGGGCCTGACGGTCCCGGTCGTACGCCACACGGAAACGCTCGGCCTCTGGGAATGCGCAGAGGAAGTCGCACGCGTTGCAGAAGCCGCCCGCACCGGCACGGCCCATCGGGAAGAACTGATCGGCTCCACCATCACCATCAGTTCGCTAGGAGCATTGGGCGGCGTGGTCTCGACGCCCATCATCAACCATCCCGAGGTGGCGATCATCGGCGTCAACAAGATCATGACGCGGCCGGTCTGGGATGGGATTCGCTTTGTGCCTCGCAAGATGATGAACCTGTCTTCCAGCTTCGACCACCGGGTCGTCGATGGCTGGGATGCGGCGGTCTTCATCCAGGCCCTCAAGGCTCTCTTGGAAAAGCCGGCGCTGATTTTCATCGAGTGAAGGCGACCCGTGCTCCCTCATCCCTGTGCCTGTCACAGGGATCCAGCCAGCCCAAGTCATTGGGCTGAAAGGACTCTCCCCGCCGCGCAGACGCGCGTAGGCCGGATTCCTGTGACGAGCACAGGAATGAGGGCGCATGCGTGTCATGACGGCATTTTTGAGCTCGCGTTTTCAACCTTCACGGAACTGTTTCGGTGTCGGTATAGGCTTGCGTTCGTCATCTTCGGGTATAGAAGAGAAGAACGAGAAGCATGTTTTCTCATCATGATCATAGTGGCGGAAGAGGGCGCTCCGGTGCCCGGCGGTCCGCCCTCCGCCGGCAACCGAACGAAGAAGGTCCTCCCATGCAAACTCCCAGACCCGTTGTCCTGACTATTCTCGATGGCTGGGGGCTGAGTGAGGATACATCCAGCAATGCGCCTGTTCTGGCGAACACGCCGACCATGGACCGGCTTTTTGCCACCTGCCCGAATGCGACGCTGACCACCTTCGGCCCGAATGTCGGCCTGCCCACCGGGCAGATGGGCAATTCTGAAGTGGGCCACACCAATATCGGCGCGGGCCGCATCGTTGCCATGGATCTCGGCCAGATCGATCTGGCGATCGAGGATGGCAGCTTTTTCCGCAATGCGGCGATGCTTGATTTCGCAGCCAGGGTAAAAGCCGCGGGCGGTGTGGCGCATCTGATGTGCGTGGTTTCCGATGGCGGCGTCCATGGCCATATCCTTCACGGCCAGGCGGCGGTGAGGTTGATGATCAGCCACGGCCTGAAGGTCGTGGTGCATGCCATCACCGATGGCCGCGACGTCGCGCCGCAATCGGCTGAAGATTTTGTGGCGGCGCTGGTAGCGAGCCTGCCGCAAGGCGCCAGCATCGGCACGGTAATCGGCCGTTATTATGCGATGGATCGCGACAATCGCTGGGAGCGCGTCGAGAAAGCCTATGACGCCATGGTTCTGGCGAAAGGCGAACACGCGCGGGATGCGGTGAGCGCCGTTGCCCAGAGCTACAAAAACAATGTCACCGACGAATTCATCCTGCCGACTGTGATCGATGGTTATGAAGGTTTCAAGGCTGGCGACGGCCTGTTTTGCCTGAATTTCCGCGCCGACCGTGCGCGTGAAATCCTGCTTGCCATTGGTGCCAATGATTTCGACGGTTTTCCGCGCGAAAAGCCCGTGCTTTCGGCGCTGCTCGGTATGGTCGAATATTCCACCCGCCACAGCCATTTCATGACGACGGCCTACCCCAAGCGCGATATCGTCAATACGCTCGGCGCCTGGGTGGCAAAACAGGGGCTCACGCAGTTTCGCCTCGCCGAGACGGAAAAATATCCGCATGTCACCTTCTTCCTGAATGGCGGCAAGGAAGAGCCGGAAGTCGGCGAAGACCGCTTCATGCCGAAATCGCCGAAGGTTGCGACCTACGACCTGCAGCCTGAGATGAGCGCGCCCGATGTGACGGAGAAATTCGTCGAGGCGATCGGCAAGGGTTACGATCTTATCGTTACCAATTACGCCAACCCTGACATGGTCGGCCATACCGGCGATCTGCAGGCCGCAATCAAGGCCTGCGAAGCCGTGGATCGCGGACTTGGTGCGGTCGTTGCCGCGCTCGAAAAAGTGGGTGGCGCGATGCTTGTCATTGCCGACCACGGCAATTGCGAAACCATGGTCGACCCGGTGACCGGCGGCCCGCATACGGCCCACACCACCAATCCGGTGCCGGTGATCCTTTTTGGCGGGCCGGAAGGTGCAAAGCTGCATGCCGGTATTCTCGCCGATGTCGCGCCCACCTTGCTGCAATTGATGAATGTGCCGCTGCCGCCGGAAATGACGGGCAAGAGCCTGATCGACCTCTAATCAAACGAGTCGCGCGGGAGCGTTCCAGCCCCGCGCGACTGCCCGTTTCCCGCGTTCGGGACGAGCGTCTTTGCTATGGCTGTTTTGCGTAGAGACGGTCGTGGACCAGCATGCCGGCAATCATGGCGCAGACGAAAAGAACGACCGGCATCAGCCCGAGGGCGAGAGCCGATAGTGCCGGGCCGGGGCAGAAACCGGCAAGCCCCCAACCGATGCCGAAAATGGCCGAGCCTGTTATGAGCGGCCGGTCGATGCGGGTTTTTGCGGGCAGGTTGAAATCCTCAGTGAGGACGGGCCTGGCAAGACGTCGGCTGAGCAGCACACCCGGCGCGGCGACCATCACAGCACCGCCGAGAACGAATATCAGGCTCGGGTCCCAATGGCCGCTTGCCACGTCGAGAAAGCCGGAAACACGGGCGGGATCGACCATGCCTGACAGCGAGAGGCCGAAGCCGAACAGCGCTCCTGCGGCCAATGCCAGGGCAACACGGGCCACGGCCGGATTTTTCATGACAGGGCTCCTGCTATCGTAGCGGCACAGATGCCTGATATCAGGAAGGTTACGGTCGCGGCGATGGAGCGCCGGGAAAATCGCGCCAGTCCCATGATGCCGTGGCCGGACGTGCAGCCGGAGCCCATGCGTGTGCCAAAACCCACCAGCAGGCCGGCAATGAGGATGAGCGGCCATGGTGCAACGAGGGTGATGGCAGGCAGCCGGCCGAATGCCGCGGCATAGATATAAGGTCCGGCCAGCAAGCCGGTGACGAAGGTGAGATCGGCAAGACGCCGCTCCTTGCCGAGCATTTTGCCCATGATCCCGCTGATGCCGGCAATACGGCCGTTAAAAAGAAACAGCATAATACTGGCAAGACCGAGCAACATGCCGCCGAAAAGAGAGGGCCAGTAGGGGCTCACAGGGTCTCCTCCTCCGGCGCGCAGAATATGGTGTAAAGGGCCTCGATCAGTTGCGCTGCTTTCGCTTCGCTCAGTTGGTAGAAGATTTGCTTGGCGTCGCGCCGGGTTTCGACCACGCCGGCTTCCCGCAGCACGCCCAGCTGCTGGGAAAGCGTCGGCTGGCGGATATCCAGCTTGACCTCCAGTTCGCCGACGGAAAATTCCCCCTGCGCCAGCGTGCAGGCGAGCATCAACCGCGCCGGGTGGGCAAGTGTTTTCAGAAGCAGCGCGACCTCGACAGCCCTCTCCTCCATGGCGGGAAGGGGAATTTCAGCAATGTGCGGAGTCTTTTCCAGCGCGTTTTCCTTTACCATGTGCTGCCCTCCAGCACGTCGAGCGGGAATTTCAGATAACGTTTGCCATTCGCTTCCGGCTCCGGCAGGCGGCCGCCGCGAATATTGACCTGCAGGGCGTGCAGAATGAGCTTTGGCATCGGCAATGTGCGATCCCGTGTTTCCCTGAGGCGGATGAAGCCCTCCTCCGTCATGCCGGCCAGATGCGGATTGCTGCGCTTCTGTTCGCCGACCGTGCTTTCCCATTTCGGAGCGCGGCCACCGGGCTGATAGTCATGGCCGGTGAAAATCCGTGTTTCGTCGGGAAGGGCGAGAATATCCTGAATAGACGCCCAGAGTTCTCTGGCGCTGCCGCCCGGAAAATCGGCGCGCGCAGTGCCTGAATCGGGCATGAAAAGCGTATCGTGCACAAAGGCGGCATCTCCCACCACATAGGTCACGGAGGCCAGCGTATGCCCGGGTGAAAACAGCACGCGCGCTTCCAGGGAGCCGATATCGAACCTGTCGCCCGCCTCGAACAGCCGGTCCCATTGCGAGCCGTCGGTTTCGAGATCCGGCCAGTTATATTTCTCCTGCCAGAGCCTCTGTACGCCGGTAACTTTCGCGCCGATCGCCGTCTGCGCACCGGTCTTCTGCTTCAGGTAATGGGCGGCGGAAAAATGGTCGGCATGGGGATGGGTATCGAGAATCCATTCCACCGACAGGCCCTGGCTCGCCACATAATCCAGAATGGCGTCGGCATTCATGGTTCCGGTTGCACCGGACTTCTCATCGAAATCATAGACCGGGTCGATAATGGCGCAGCGCTTGGTCGCAGGATCGGAAACGACATATTGCACGCTCCATGTGCGCGGATCGAAGAAGGCCTTGACGTGTGGAACCGCCGCCGCGCGTCGCTCCAGCCAGCGGGTGGCGCCGGAAAGGTCAAAGCCATGCGCCTTGCCGAAAGCCGCGATGTCGGCCCACTCGATGCGCCCATCCAGCGCTTCGCCGAGAACATGAAGCGTGAGTGCGCGCGTGCCGCCCTTGCAATGGGCAAAAACGGGGCCGTCCGCTTCCGCCATTTTCTGCTGGAAGGCGCGGATATCGGCTTCGGTGATGGCAGGGCCGCTGACCGGGATGAAGCCATATTCCATGCCTGCCGCGCTGGCGGCGCTTTTTTCCTGCACATTGCCTGGCTGACCGGGCTCTTCACCATCAGGCCGGGCATTGATGATGCTTTTATAGCCCTGGGCGGAGAGCGATTGGAAATCGGCGATCATCGGCTGGCCCGCAACGGTCAGACGCTCGTTGATCTTCACGGCATTCATCGGCATCTCCTGTTGTAATAAATTAATATATATTATTATATAATGTATATTGTTTGTTTGCAAGAGGCGAAAAGCGTCTTCGTTCCGGATATCTCCCGCTGGATTTCAAGAGAGATTCGGGAGGAAACCCTAGAGACGGGATTTCTTCGTTTTGTGACGGATGAGCGGAGATTGCCTGTATTCGGCATGCAAAAACATGCCTAGTGCCTGAA
Source organism: Agrobacterium sp. CCNWLW32 (assembly GCF_037083425.1). NCBI lineage: Bacteria > Pseudomonadati > Pseudomonadota > Alphaproteobacteria > Hyphomicrobiales > Rhizobiaceae > Agrobacterium > Agrobacterium sp. CCNWLW32. The sequence goes on along the minus strand of NZ_JBAOJM010000004.1, from coordinate 210,033 downwards.
AGCACTCAGGCACAAGGCATTTCCCCGGAAGCCGGTTCGAACTTCGGCTCGTTTCAGACGGCGAGCCTGCGGCGTGTCGCTTTCCAGCCGAGACAGATGGCTGCAACAAGCAGAACCGTCTGGGCGACTACAAAGGGCGGTTCATTGCCGTTCGGTGCCAGGTTGTTGAGTGTTTCGACCTTGAGAAAGGCCTGAACGATCAACACAAACATATTGAGATAAAGGCTGATCGTGGCGGTGATCGTATAAATAATGCGCGCCCTGCCATTCAGACCGTATCCGTAAAGCGCAACCAGTGCGATTGCCAGAACGAGGGTCGAGATGATGCCGACGCCGAGTGCCGGTGTGAAATTTCCGATTGGAAACAGAAAGCCAGTGAGTGTGGTGGCGAGCGTGGTGACGAGGAAAAGCGCCATCATGCGCGGCATCCACCGCCCCGCCGCATAAGCGGGCAGGGCGATCAGTCCGGTTACGATGCCAATGAGGCTCAGGGCAACGTGCAATGTCGTGAATTGGGGAATGGTCAGTCCGAGGATCATGATGCGTCTCCCTCTATTCGGTTTGAGTTGCACGATACCGGCTGGCGGCAAGTGCATGCGACAGATTGGGCCTCAATGCTGCGCGGGCTGCAAGGAAATTTTCGAAATCGGCCGCATCCGGCAGCGAAGGAATGGTCAGGGTCTCGCCAAGATCGAGACCGGCAAGGGCCGCATCCACCATCTCGTAAACATCCATGACCATGGCGGCCGGAATGGCCTCGAGCCGCTCCTCTTCCCAGATCGCCGTGCGGGTAATACCCGGCAGGACACCCTGAACCCGCACGCCGGACGGGGAAAGCTGCGCCTGCAGCGCTTCGGTGAAGGCGAGCACAAAGGCCTTGGTTGCCGGATAGACGGCGGTAAATGCCGCCGGCATCAGGGCCGTTACCGATGTGATGTTGATGATCGTGCCTTTGCCATCGGCGGCAAGCCGCGGCGCGATCGCCGCTGCAAGCCGGGTGACGGCAAGGATATTGAGGTTGATCATCGTCGTGACATAGGCCGGGTCCAGCGCCGTGATGGCGCCTTCACCGGCAATACCGGCATTGTTGACGAGGCCTGTGATCCGCCGGTCATCGCGCAGTCGTGCCTCGACCTTTTCGAGGTCTTCTGCTCTGGAAAGGTCGGCGGAGAGAACCTCGACCGCGATATGGTGATCCTTCTCCAGTTGGGTTGCCAGTGTCTTCAGCTTTTCGGCGCGCCGCGCCACGAGGATGAGATCATGGCCGCGTTTTGCCAGACGTTCGGCATAGACCGCGCCGATGCCGTCGGATGCGCCGGTGATGAGAAATGTATTCTGTGTCATGTCCCGTGTCTCCTGTGTCCGGTGGTTTCAGGCGTTGATGAAGGCGAGGAGGTCGGCGTTGAAGCGGTCCTGATGGGTCTGCGTCAGGCCATGGTCGGCGCCTTCGTAGATTTTGAGGACCGCGTGTTTGACGATCTTGACCGTGGAGAGTGCCGAAGCGCCGACCGGCACGATCTGGTCGTCATCACCGTGCAGAACCAGCGTGGGTTTGTCGAAGGCCTTCAGATCCTGGTGGAAATCGCTTTCCGAGAAAGCGCGAATGCTGTCGAGCTGACCCTTGAGCCCGCCCATCATGCCCTGACGCCAGAATTCGTCGCGGATGCCTTGCGAAATCACGGCGCCTTCGCGGTTGTAACCGTAGAAGGGAATGGTCAAATCCTTGAAGAACTGGCTGCGATTGTCGTAGGTGCCCTTGCGGATGCCGTCGAAAACATCGATCGGCAGGCCGATGACATTGCTTTCCGTCTTCAGCATCAGCGGCGGCACCGCGCCGATGAGGGCGATCTTGGCGACGCGGGCCGTACCATGGCGACCGATATAGCGTGTGACCTCGCCGCCGCCGGTGGAATGGCCGACCAGAATGATGTCGTGAAGATCGAGCTGTTCGATCAGTTCGGCCAGATCGTCGGCATATTGATCCATGTTATTGTTATGCCAGACCTGGTCGGAGCGGCCGTGGCTGCGGCGGTCGTGGGCGATGGTGCGGAAACCGTTGTTGGCGAAGAACACCATCTGCGCATCCCATGTATCGGCGCTGAGCGGCCAGCCGTGGGAGAAGATGATGGGCTGGCCGTCTTTCGGACCCCAGTCCTTGTAGAAGATGTGCGTTCCGTCTCTGGTGGTGATCGTTGTCATGGCTCTCTCTCCTGTTGCAGGGAGCTTGCTTGCGTCCCGTGGGAATAGAGATACTCTGGAGGCAGCCGGGGCTGGATTGGCGCTTCTGACAGAAAGCGAGCCGAAACCGACAAAACGGGGGTGTGGGCGCATGGCGGGTGTAACGGGAAGCGCGCTGGAAGTCGGTCTGGTCCTCTATCGGGACTGTCAGATGGCCATGGTACATGGCATCACCGATCTTTTTGCCATCGCATCGGTATTTTCACAGGATCGCGGCGGGCCGAAATTGCGGGTCAGCCACTGGAGCATGGGCGAGGGTGGTGAATTTTCCCGCTGTCACGACACTCATTCCGGGCAGTCAGGACATCCCGACATTTTCGTTGTACCCGGCCGGTTGACGGGGCCCGCTGAGATCGAGGAAGCCGAGCCTTACGCCCGCTGGCTGCTGGATCGGCATGCGCAGGGGGCGACGCTCGCAGCCAGTTGCGGCGGCTCCTTCATGATTGCGGCCACGGGCCTCCTGTCTGGTCGCCCGGCCACCACCCACTGGCTGTTTGCCGAGCGGTTCCGCGAGCGTTTTCCCGATATCCGGCTGGAGATAGACAAGATCGTCATAGAGGATGGCGATATCATCACGGCTGGCGGGCTGATGGCGTGGACCGATCTTGGCCTGCGCATCGTCGACCGGCTGCTTGGACCTTCGGTGATGATCGAGACCGGCAAATTCCTGCTGATCGATCCCTCGGGGCGTGAACAGCGCCATTATAGCAGCTTCGCCCCAAGGCTGACGCATGGCGACGAGCCGATCCTGAAGGTGCAGCACTGGCTGCAGGCCCGCGCCGGGCGGGCGACGAGCGTTGCCGACATGGCCGGCCATGCCCGGCTGGAGGAGCGAACCTTCCTGCGCCGCTTCAAGGCCGCCACCGGCATGAAGCCCATCGAATATGTCCAGCATCTGCGGGTCGGGAAGGCGCGGGAATTGCTGGAATTCACCCGCCGTTCGGTCGATCAGATCGCATGGTCAGTGGGTTATGAGGATGCCGCCGCCTTCCGCCGGGTGTTCCACCGCATTCTCGGCCTCTCACCGGGTGAATATAGAAGCCGCTTTTCCAGCAGTTCGGCCATGGCTGCGGCGTGAGGGCGGCAACAGTCGCGGTGGTGCAGAGGTCCGGCCCTTGCAATGTGGCGGGTGTTTGCTAACATGCCAGACAAGTTTAAAACAGGTGGGCCGGAATGGACGTTGAGAGCAGCACGAAGCAGGGGGTATCGCTCGCGGCGAAAATCAGTTCGGCATTGCGGCGGGATCTGGCGGAAGGCGTTTTCCGCCCCGGTGATCGTCTTCCGAGCGAAAGCGCCCTGACGCGGGAATATTCCGTCAGCCGCACGGTGGTGCGCGAAGCCATCGCCATTCTGCGCGCCGATGGTCTCGTTGAAGCCCGCAAGGGCGCGGGCGTTTTCGCCGTTGAAGTGAAACCGGCCAAGGAACTGCCTTTTAACGATCTGGCCGTGGGGCGAATTTCCTCGGTGATCGAATTGCTGGAATTGCGCACTGTCTTCGAGGTCGAATCCGCCGGGCTTGCGGCATCGCGCCGTTCCGCCGTGCAGGTGGAGGCGATTGTGGATGCGCACCGGCGCGTCGGCGACTGTCTTGCCGCCGGGCTGCCGACGCGGGATGCTGATTTCGAGTTCCATCTGGCAATTGCGCAGGCGACGCAAAACAGGCGGTTTCCCGAGTTTCTTCAGCTCATTCGCTCCGGCATCATTCCCCGCGGCGAATTGCAGGGGGCAGCGCCCGGGTCGCGTCCGAAGGACTACAACCTGCATCTCCAGGAGGAGCATGCGAGGATTGTCGATGCCATCATCGAAGGTGATGCCGATGCCGCCCGTCAACATATGGCGGCGCATCTGCGCGGCAGTCTTGAGCGCTACAAGGTGCTTCTGCGCTCACGCACTGCCGCTGAATGAGCCGGAAATGGCCTAGAGGTCAATGGGTTACGCAGTCGCCCGCCGATAGAAGGCCAGGGAGGCGGCAAGCGTCAGAAGCGCGCCGCCGCAAATCCGGTCGAGCCACAGGGCTCCGGTTTTCCGCAACAGCCGGACGGCCTGCGAGCCGAGCAGGGCATATCCGAACATCACGATGAAATCGATGCCGGCGAAGATCAGCGCAAGCGCCGCATATTGCTGGATCTGCGGCGCGGCGGGATCGATGAATTGCGGCAGGAAAGCCGAAAAGAACAGATATCCCTTGGGGTTGGTGACCGCCACGAGAAAGCTCTTGAGGAAAATCGAGCGGGCGGAAGCGACCCCGTTGGCCTCCGCGGATTGAAGAGCACCATCGAGCGTGCCTCTTGAGCGCAAAAGCATGATGCCGAGGAAGGCTAGATAACAGACGCCCACCCATTTGACGACGCTGAACCAGAATTCGGAGGCGGCGAGCAAGGCACCCAATCCTAGTGCTACTGCGCCGATCAGGACGAAATCCGAGAGGACAGCGCCAGCCATGCCAATCATGGCGCGGCGTACTCCGAATCTTGAACCATTTGCAAGCGCGAGCAAGACGGTAGGGCCGGGCGTGGCAATGCCGATAAAGGCGACCACCGCAAACGCCAGAAGTGTCACGTCAGCCATATTTTCCTCCCCCTGTCGGCACGGATGTCATCGGTGCCACCGCCCAGCTAGCCTCCGCGCATTCCGCGAAGTCGGAGAATACAGGCTTTTACGGGTGCCGCAACACAAGTGCTTTTTCCCAAAGCAACACGAAAGCCGGATGATTTCAGCATGAGATTCCTCCTCGAGGCACGCCTTTCAGAGCCCTGGGCGATGCGGATTTCACAGTCACGCGCTTGACAGCTCTCAACACCTGTGACAACTTGCGAATAGTTGTCAGACAGGATTGCGCCTTGGTCACTTGCGCAGTCGATCTCTGGCAAGGGAGGAATCATGTCAAAAAGACGCCTTTCGCTTTATGGCCTGTCCGGCCAGATCGGAAGTATTGCCGTTACGCTGCTTGGATTGCTGCTACTGACCTTTTTTATCGGTCGCCTGATGCCGGCCGATCCAGTGCGGGCCATCGTTGGCGAGGATGCGACGCGCGAAACCTATGAACAGGTCTATCATGCGCTCGGTTTCGACCGTCCGCTGTGGCAGCAGTTCATCTATTATCTCGGTGATGTCTTCAGCGGCGATTTTGGAACCTCGATCCGCACCGGTCGTCCGGTCATCGAGGATATCATCAGGGTCATGCCGGCGACGATGGAGCTTGCGACCTTTGCGATCCTGATCGGTGCCGGCCTTGGCATTCCCATGGGTGTTTATGCCGCGGTCAATAAAGACCGCTGGCAGGATCATCTGGTACGTGTGCTCAGCCTGTTCGGCCATTCCATGCCGATCTTCTGGACCGGCATGATCGCGCTGATCGTTTTTTACGCCTATCTCGGCCTTGTCGGCGGCGGTGGCCGCATGGACCAATTCTATATCGGACTGGTTGAGGAGCGGACGGGCTTTCTGCTGATAGACAGCCTGCTTGCGGGCGATATGGAGGTTTTCTGGTCGGCCATCAACCACCTGATCCTTCCCGCCGCTTTGCTCGGTTATTCCTCCTCGGCCTATATCACCCGCATGACGCGCAGCTTCATGCTGGACCAGCTGGGCCAGGAATATGTGACGACAGCGCGCGTCAAAGGTCTGTCGCAGCGGCAGACGGTGTGGCTGCATGCCTTTGGCAATATCCGGGTGCAGCTCGTCACCATCATCGCCCTTGCCTATGGTTCGCTGCTGGAAGGCGCGGTTCTCATTGAGACCGTCTTCGCCTGGCCGGGTTTCGGGCAATATCTCACCAGCAATCTTATCATCGGCGACATGAATGCCGTGATGACCTGCGTGCTTATCGTCGGCGTCATCTTCATCGGGCTCAACCTCCTGTCCGACATTCTCTACCGCTTTTTCGATCCGAGGACCCGCTGATGACGGCCCGTGCAGAAACTTCCTCTCGCCTTCCCGTGCCCTTGAACGCGCTGAAGAACATCGTTGTTTTCCTGCTGAAAAGCCCGACATCGGCTTTCGGTCTGGCCGTCCTGCTGCTTCTCGTCATCGCCGCTGTTTTCGCGCCCTGGCTTGCGACGCATGACCCCTACGCGCAGGATCTCGCCAATACGCTGCAGGCGCCCGGCAACGGCCATGTCTTCGGCACGGATGAGCTGGGGCGCGACATCTATAGCCGCCTTCTCTGGGGCGCGCGCATCACGCTCACCATCATCTCGCTGGTATCGATCATTGTTGGTCCCGTCGGCCTTCTGGTCGGCACGGCCTCCGGTTATCTCGGCGGCAAGTTCGACACGGTGATGATGCGCATCACGGATATCTTCCTGTCGTTCCCGAGCCTCATCCTGTCGCTCGCCTTCGTCGCAGCGCTCGGCCCCAGCCTCAACAACGCGATCATTGCCATCGCGCTCACCTCATGGCCGCCGATCGCGCGCCTTGCGCGCGCCGAAGCCATGACCTTCCGCAAGGCGGATTATATTGCCGCTGCGCGGCTTCAGGGCGCGTCGCCTCTGCGCATCATCGTTAAATCGATCATGCCCATGTGTCTGCCCTCGGTCCTCATCCGCCTGACGCTGAACATGGCGACCGTCATTCTCACCGCCGCCGGCCTCGGCTTTCTCGGTCTCGGCGCGCAGCCGCCGCTGCCGGAATGGGGGGCGATGATCGCCACCGGCCGCCGTTACATGCTGGATAGCTGGTGGCTGGTGACCTTCCCCGGCGTTGCGATCCTGTCCGTCAGCCTCGCCTTCAACCTTCTGGGAGACGGCCTGCGGGATGCGCTCGACCCGAAGCAGATGAACCGGAGATAGGTCATGGAAAAACCAATTCTTGACGTCGAAAATCTCCGCATCCGTTATGGCGGCTCACCCACCGAGGCGGTGCGGGGCATTTCCTTCACCCTTGGCCGGGAACGGCTTGGTATCGTCGGTGAAAGCGGCTCGGGCAAATCCACCGTCGGCCGCGCCTTGCTGCGCCTTTTGCCATCGGCGACGATCACCGCCGACAGGCTGGATTTCGATGGCCTCGATCTTCTCTCGCTCGATGAGAAAGAGATGCTGAAGGTTCGCGGCCGGCGCATGTCGATGATCCTTCAGGATCCGAAATTCTCTCTCAATCCCATCCGTAGGGTCGGCGATCAGGTAACGGAAACCTATCTGCGCCACTTCAAGGCTTCGAAACAGGAGGCCCGGGAAAAGGCGCTTGCCATGCTCGATGCAGTGAAAATCCGCGATGCCGCCCGCGTTTACGAGCAATATCCGCATGAAATCTCCGGCGGCATGGGCCAGCGCGTCATGATCGCCATGATGCTGCTTGCCGATCCCGATCTCGTCATTGCCGATGAGCCGACGTCGGCGCTTGACGTGACGGTGCGGCTGCAGGTGCTGAATATTCTCGACGGTCTCGTGCGTGATCGCGGCATCGGCCTGATCATGATCAGTCACGACCTCAATCTCGTGCGCAATTTCTGCGACCGGGTGCTCATCATGTATTCCGGCCGTGTGGTGGAAACGCTGGCCGCGCGCGATCTCGATCAGGCGCAGCATCCCTATACGCGCGGCCTGCTGGCGGCACAGCCGCGCATCGGTGGCACACGCGCGCCGCTTGCGGTGCTGGACCGTCGCCCCGAATGGCTGGAGGAGAACGTATAATGGCCGTTTCCGTCGAAACCCGCGATCTCTCCATCACTTTCGGCAGCGGCCACACGGCGCTGAAAGTGCTGCCTTCCGTATCCTTCCGCGTCGAGCCGGGCGAGTGCTTCGGGCTGGTCGGCGAAAGCGGTTCGGGCAAATCCACCGTGCTTCGCTGCGTCTCCATGCTCAACGATTTCTGGACCGGCGATATCCTTATCGACGGCAGATCGGTGCGCGACATGCCGCTGATCGAGCGGTGCCGCATGCTGCAGATGGTGTTTCAGGACCCCTATGGTTCCCTGCATCCCCGCCAGTCGGTGCGCACCGTGCTTTCGGAATCGCTTGCGATCCACAAGCTTGGCGACCGCGAAGAGCGCATGCGCAAGGTCATCACCGATGTCGGCCTGCCCGTATCGTTTCTGGATCGTTTCCCGCACCAGCTTTCCGGCGGCCAGCGGCAGCGCGTGGCGATTGCGCGGGCGCTGATTCTCGAGCCGTCGCTGTTACTGCTCGATGAGCCGACGTCTGCGCTCGATGTCTCGGTGCAGGCGGAAATCCTCAACCTGCTGCAGCGGCTGCGCGAAGAGCGCGGCTTTACCTATATCATGGTGACCCATGACCTCGCCGTCGTCGATCACATGTGCGACCGGTTCGCGGTGATGCTGCGCGGCGAAATCACCGAAATCCTGCCGCGCGAGGCCATCGCCGACAATCGCGCGACGCATCCCTATGCGCGTGAATTGATCGGCGCTTCGCTGGAATATGAAGGCGCGTGACGGCTCCAAGAACGTGACCGTCCTCCTCCGGGGCGTCACGGATAATAACATCCTCCTTCCTTGCCCGGCCTCCCCGCCGGGCATTTTTTTGGAGGTAGCTAGGCGGGATGGCGGGCCGCCAACTGCGCCTAGGCTGCTGACATAGTGCGAGACCGGCCTTTCCGTCATGCCGGACTTGATCCGGCCTCCAGCCACGGCGCGTCTGCGCCGTGAACAGACTCTTTCGCGATCAAGGACTTGATCGCACTAGACCACGGATCTAGTCCGGGGTGACGGAGTGCGGAGGCTTCGCTTGCGCCTAACACATTGGGTGAGTGGGGCTTTGTTACAGCAAAAAGGCGCGGGGTTAGCCGCGCCTTTTTATTCGCAGATAGGACGGCCGATTACCGCTCCTTGCTCACCTCTTCAAACCGCGAAAGCCAGGGGCTGACGATCATGCCCTTGATGTCGCTGCGGAAGGCGGCGGTGTCGATGACTTCGGAGAAGGGCTGGATCGACATGACAGTCTCGTCCATATAGCCCTGCAGGTCCTCATAAAGCTTCGTCTGTTTTGCCACATCGCGCTCGACCAGCGCTTCCTCGATCATCTTGTTCAGTTTCTCATCGAAGAAACTGGTGCGCCAGCTCTGGTAATTGGTGAGCTTGGCATCGTCGGCATTGTTGGGGTTATAGGCGATCGAGCGCAGGTTGTTGTCCGGATGCGGCTGCTGGCCGCCGCCGCCGCGCCCGAGCAGCAGTTCGAAATTCCGTTCGCGCATTGCACCGTAAATCTGGTCGCCCGAGCCGCTGATCAATTCAGCCTGAATGCCGGCCTGGGCAAGCGTGTTCTGGATCGCCGTTGCCGCCTTCATGAAGGGATCTTCCGAAAGAACGCGCAGCGTGGTCTTGAAACCATTGGGATAACCAGCCTCGGCCAGAAGCGCCTTGGCTTTTTCGACATCGAGCTTGTAGCCCTGATCGGGCAGCGCGCCCATGACACCGGTGCTGAGGGAGCGCTGATGCAGCTTGCCGTAATAGGGCATGACCGCCTTGTCGAGGCCGTCGTAATCGATCAGGTAACGCAGGGCCTCGCGCACCTTCTTGTTCGCGAATTTCTCATCCTTCATCGAAACGCTGAGGTAATAAAAACCGGAGCCGGGCGTGGATTCGATGGTGACGGCCTTGTCGGCCTCAAGCGATTTCAGGTCCGGGGCCTGCAGGGAGTAGGCAACGTCGATATCGCCCTTTTCCAACATCAGGCGCTGCGACTGCGATTCCGGCAGATGGCGCATGAGGATGCGTTTCATCTTGGCCTTCTCACCCCAATAATCGTCGTTGCGGGTGAGGATGATATATTCGTTGGACTTCCATTGGGTGAGCTTGAAGGGACCGGAACCGGCGGAATTCAGCGTCAGCCATGCGCCGCCGAGATCGCCGTCCTTTTCATTGGCAAGCGCCGTCTGGCTGTCGATGATCGAGCCCGGACCATTCTGTGCAAGAATCATCAGCAGCAGATTGGGATCATCGGGCTTTGGAATATTGAGCACGAAGGTCTGGTCGTTTTCGGCAACGAAGAGCTTGTCGGCCTCTTCCAGCTTGAAACCGCGCGTTTTGAGGAAAGACGATTGCGCCAGATTACGGGCGAGCAGCCGCTTCAGGCTCCACGCTACATCCTTTGCCGTCACGGCGTTGCCGGAGGCGAATTTCGCATCGCGGCGCAGATGGAAACGGATGGATTTGCGATCTTCGGCAATTTCCCAGCGTTCGGCAAGACGTGGCTGGACGCTGCGATCTCTCGGTGAAAGCACGACCAGCGTGTCATAAACGTTGTTCAGAACCTGCACGGTCTCGCGGCCGGTAATGGCGGCGGGATCGAGGGTCAGAATATTGCTCATGGTCGTGGCGACAATGAGCTGGTCCTTCGGCGTTTCGGCAAAGGTGCTGAGCGGCATCGCGCCGATCAGCAAGGCGCCAAGCGCTGCGGTTGCAAGAAAATGTTTCATTTTTCCTCCCAATACGGCCGGTTCATACGGCCTTTCCACGTTTTGATCCACGCGCCTGGTTCCTCCACAGGCTTCGCATGATCAGCCAAGAATCTCTCTGACCGGGGCTGCGAGCGCCCGGCCGATTGCGGCCGTTGCCGGCGCATCCAGATGCACGCCATCCACCGGTGAAGCGCTGGCGACCGATCCGGCATCGAAGAAGGCGTGCCCCAGTTCGGCGGCGAGTTTGCGGTAAAGCGGCGCAAGCCGCAGCGATTGCCCGATATCCCGCCCGCCCGCCGGCTCTTCGCCCGGACCTGCAACGCAGGGCGGCGGGGCGACGATCAGCAGTTTCGGCACTGCCTCGCGTGGTTTGTAGATGAAGGTCTCGACGATCTGCGCCAGTCGCCGCATGCCGGAAACCGCCGTTTCCGCCCGCCCGCCATGCACCGGCTTGATGTCGTTGGTGCCGAGCATGATGATGACGAGATCGAGCGGCATATGGCAGGAGAGCGCGACTTCAAGCGCCCGTGCGCCATTGCGGCAGGCGGGGCCGGTATGGTCGTCATAACAGGTGGTGCGCCCGCCAAGGCCCTCGGGGTGAACCTTCGCCTTTCCCGCGAGCTCTGCCTCCAGTACCTCCGGCCAGCGGTGTTCGGCCGGGTGCCGGAGGCCCGTTGCCGGGTCTGCGCCCCAGGTGAGGCTATCTCCGAAGGCGAGCACGGTTTTCATCGCCCGTTACCTCACCCGGTTGTTGTCGATGAAGGTAAAATCGATGTCCTCGCCAAGGCCCGGCCGATCAGGGACATGCACGAAGCCGTCGCGATCCATCGGGTCGGACAGCGACTTCAGATAGTCGTGGCCGTCATCATATTCGAGGAAGGGGTGCAGCAGGCCGCGCTCGTACCAGCGGCAATTCTTGGTGGCGGCGACAACGTGCAGGTTCATGGCCGTGTTGCCATGCACTTCGCATTCCATGCCGAAAGCCTCGGCCAGATGCATGGTCTTGAGCGCCGGGGTGATGCCGCCGACATCGTTGACGCCGGTGCGCAGAATATCGCAGGCACCGGCCTTGATCCATTCTGCCCGATGCCAATGCTTGCCGGCCGCACTTTCAGGGCCGACGACGGGGATATCGAGATTGTCGGAGAGCCACTTGTAGGAGGACAGCGACTGCTCATCCATCGGCTCTTCGATCCAGTCGAAGCCGAGTTTTTCGAGACCGCGCCCGAGAGCCAGCGCGTCGGTGCGGGAATACCAGTGGAAGGCGTCGATCATCAGCCGAATATCAGGGCCGACCGCCTCACGCACGGCGGCGCAGGCCTTGAGGTCCATCTTCACATCCGGCGCCCAGCTGACTGGCGGCATCCAGGTGTGCAGCTTGATGCCCTTGTAGCCGCGTTTCACCAGCGTTTCGGCAAAGCGGCCGTAATCTTCAGGCGTCGCCAGCCCGCCTTCCAGCTCATCGCCGCACATGATGGAGCCATAGGCCAGCACCTTGTCGCGATAACCGCCGATCAACTTGTATACAGGTTGCCCGAGCGAGCGGCCGGCAAGGTCCCACAGCGCGCAATCCACCACCGCCAGCGTGCGGTCAGTCAGCTGTGCGGCCGAACCGCGCTGCCAGTGGGCAAGGTCCTGCCACAGCCGTTCCCGGTCGCGATGATCCTCACCGATCAGGACTTTCTTGACGAATTTTTCAATGACATGCGGGCGAACGATCTCCGGCGCGGTGAAGGAATGACCTTCCTGACCGTCTTCGGTGCGGATGGTCAGCATGGCCTGTTCCACCTGATGCGCCGGACCCGGATGCGCGTGACCGGCACTGTCCGAGTGGCGACGGGTCGTCGTGCGGAAAACACGGACCTCGACGTCGGTGATGATCATAATTCCTCCCTCATGCAGGTATGGCAGCGTTTGCGGCTGCTGCAATGTCATACATGTGTGCGATATTTGTCAACATGTATGATAATCTGTATTACATGTTGCCGCGAAAAATCAAGGCCATTTACAGGCGGTGTTGCACAGATCTTCGGTGAAGAGGGCGGTTGGGGAGATTTTGCCGCTTCGCAGAAGAAAATCGGGTGGGCGCGGCCTATGCTATCCGAGATTAATCTATAATTTTAGTAGACTATTAAATCGCGCAATGATCTTTCAACAATGACCGGGACTATAAACGAACATGCCGTGCCAGCCGTGCCTGTCATCATGCATTCTGCGTGAGCATGCGCCGCATTGAACGGCTGTCCCGCAACAAGGATGGCTGCGTCTGCGCCGCTGAGCTTCAACACTCGTTTCCGGATGCACAACCATGCCCCTTTCCCATATCTCCCACTTTGCTTTTCTCGTGCCCGGCAATTATCAGGACGACGATCCGGCGCAGGGGCTGGAAGAAACCCTGCAGCTTTTTGAAGCCGGGGAGGCGCTGGGGTATCACAGCGCCTGGGTTCGCCAGCGCCACCTGGAACGGGGCGTTTCCTCGGCGGCCACTTTTCTTGCAGCGGCATCGCAGCGCACTAAGCGGATCGGATTAGGCACCGCCGTCATTCAGCTTGGTTACGAAAATCCCTTCAGGCTGGCGGAAGATCTGGCCACCGTGGATGTGCTGTCGCGTGGGCGGCTGAATGTCGGGGTTTCCGTGGGCGCACCGCCCTTCGCCCATCTGATTTCGGATTATGTCGATACGGTTCCCGATGCGGATTACAGCCATGCCCGCGCCGAAAAGCTGGCGAGGGCTCTGAGATCGGAACCGCTGTCCAGCGAGACGGAAGCGGGCAATGCGGCCGGTGCGCAGGTGCCGCGCCTGCGGCCCGTCGCCGAAGGGTTGTCGGATCGGTTATGGTATGGCGGCGGATCTCAGAATTCCGCCCGCTGGGCGGGCAAGGCAGGGTTCAATCTTCTGACGGGCAATATCGTCAGCGGTGAAAATACCGATGATTTTCTGATTGCGCAGGCTGCTCTCGTTGCCCGCTTCCGGCAGGAATGGGCGCATGAGCGTCAACCGCGTGTTGCTCTCGGGCGCGTGATCCTGCCGACGGATAGCGCCAGCCCCGCGACCCGCCGCCGTTACGAGGAATTCGCCGCCGAGCGCGACAAGCGTACGACCACGGCGCATGGCGCGCGCCGCACGCTTTTCCTGCCCGATATCGTTGGGACGACGGACGAAATTCTGGAGAAACTGTCGCGCGATCCCGTTCTGCCGCTCGTCTCGGAGTTCCGTCTTGAACTACCCTATGAGTTCCAGCCGGAAGATTATCGCCAGATCGTCACGGATTTCGCTTCCGTCCTGCCGCAGCTTTCCGGCGGGCGGCCCGTTTTGAAAGTGGTGACCGGCCAATAATATTTCCCGTTCCCGCCACTCCCGCTTCCAGCGGGAAGCGGCGATAGATGGACGTGTGGCGCTTTACCTGCGCCACATCCTATTCAGTCGGGATAGGGCAGGCCATAGCGGTCGCGTATTGTCGCGCCTTCGTATTCGCGCGGGTAAACACCGCGATCCTGCAGCACCGGCACGACCTTTTCGACAAATTCAGCAATATCGTCTGGCGCGCGCGGCGGCTGCAGGGTGTAGCCGTCCACCGTGCCATCCTGCCAGAGATCGATAATGCCATCCGCCACATCTTCTGGCGTGCCGAGTAGCAACCGGTGGTGTCCCTCCGAACGGCGTACGGCCTCGCGGGCTGTGAGCTTTTCGTGGGTCAAAAGGTCGGAAAGGCCAAGCCCCATGCCCACCGCCCACTGCCGGTTCTGGTCCGGGATGAAACGCTCTGCATCGAGCTTTGCATCGGGATCAAAATCGCGGGGATCAATGCCGTTTTCCCTGGCGAAACGCGCCAGCAGCCCGTCTTCCGAACCGGCTCCACTGTATAGCTCGTGTTTGCGCAACGCTTCCTCCCGGGTCTCGCCGAGAATGACAACGAGGCCGGGAACGATGCGGATGCCGGAGGGATCGCGGCCGAGGGAGGCAGCGCGGTCGCGGACCTTTTTGCCGAAGGCCTGGCCCGCCGGCCGGGACAATATGTTGCAATAGATGATCTCGCCATGGCGTGCGGCGAGATCGATGCCACCTTCGGAGGCGCCGGCCTGCGCGATGACGGGATGCCCCTGTGGTCCGCGCGGAACATTGAGCGGCCCTTTTACATGGAAATATTGCCCCTCGTGATCGATGGTTTCGGCCGTCGCCGCATCCCAGAAACGCTCTTCCGGCACCTCGCCTTCGCGGCGCGGATCCCAGCTCGACCAGAGTTTTTTTGCAACATCGAGAAATTCGGTGGCCTTGGCATATCTCTCGTTGCGCGGCGGCAGCGGGTCGTTGCCGAAATTGGCGGCGACATTGGGATTGAAGGAGGAGACGATGTTGACGATCAGCCGTCCGCCGGTGACGAGATCGATGGATTGGGTCCGTCTGGCAAAGTTATAGGGCGAGTTATAGGTGGAGGATATCGTTGCCACAAAGCCGATATCCGGCACCTGCGCGGCAAGCGATGTGGAGAGAATGAGCGGATCGATGGTGTGAAACGGCCGGCTTGCCGGGTCGGTCAGCAATGCGGGATGGTCGGAAAGGAAAACGGCGTCAAAACGGCCCTTGTGGGCCAGTTCCGTCAGCCGCCGGTAATATCCGATCTCGTTGATGTCGTGCCGATCTCCGCTCCGGTATTTCCAGGCGTTGGCGAGGTATCCGGTCGTGTTGATGCCGACATTGAGATTGAGCCGGCGTTTGGTCTTGCTCATGCTTTTACTTTTTCTTCTCGGTCTGCTGGGATTTCCGGCCACGGCCGGTGCAATTGCATGAAAGCGTAACAGCCGGGGTTCGGCCCGCGAGTTAAAAATCCTTGCTGCTCGGAGAAGAAAAACTTTCATCAGTACGGCAGCCAAGCTGCAGTGGACTTAAAGAGCGGATAGAGTCCGGGCGATGATCCGACCCGAAATCCGGCCACCATCGAAAGGATATTCCGTCATCCCGGTGAAGACGTGACAAGATGGAAACGAATTTCCTCAATCGCACCTGAAATAGTACACTTTATCTATAGAAAATATCTCACGACGTGTAGCGTGCCGTTCAGATCGCAATTTCGAGGACGAACGCCATGGCTGATGCCGCCCTTCGCCAGGTAACCCAACCCGTAACCGTGTGGTATACACGCTGCCCGGCGCCCACCCCGCTTTCCATCGCGGCGCAACTCGGCTGGATTGAGGACAGTTTCGCCACCCATGGCATCTCCGTTTCCTCCATTCGTGATGCGGCCGACCCGGCCATTCGCCAGAGCCATTTCGACCATCGTCTGGACTGGTCCTTCCGTCAGGGCGGCAATATCCCGCCGATCTGGGCGAAATCCGGTGGCCGGAAAACCCGGCTGGTGGGGCTGACGAGAACCGATGAGTTCCAGGCCGTCATTGCCTTGCCCGCAAGCGGGATAAGCAAGGGCAGCGACCTGAAGGGGCGGCGCATCGGTTTGCCGAAGCGCCCGAACGAAACCATCGATTTCCAGCGCGCCACATCGCTCAAGGGCATCGTGTCGGCGCTGACGGTCTCGGGTCTCTCCGTCGCGGAGGTCGAGCTTGTCGATCTCACGGCTAAAGAACCGGTGTTGCTCGGCCCAGCGGATGAGCGGTTTCACGGTCTGCGCCGGCGGCTTCCCTATGGCGAAGAAATTGCAGCGCTGCACCGGGGCCAGATCGACGCGTTTTTCGTCAAGGGAGCGGAAGGCGTCACCGTCGCCAATCTCATCGGCGCGCAGGTCGTGGTGTCGACGGGGTTTCACCCCGATCCGAAAATCCGCATCAACAACGGCACCCCGCGTCCCTTAACGGTGGACGCCACCTTTGCCGATGAGCGGCCCGATCTGGTGGCGGAACTGGTGGCTACGGTTCAGCGTGTCGCCCAATGGGCAAATGACAATCGGGCCGAAGCCGTGCGTTTCATCGCCCGCGAGATCGGCGTCAGCGAGGAGGCGGTTCTGGCTGCGAATGGGGCGGATGTGCATCGCAATCTGAGGCTTGATCTCGATCCGACCGAGCTGGATGCGCTCAGCCACTTCAAGGATTTCCTGCTGGAATGGAAATTCATCCCCGAAGATTTCGACGCGCAGGAATGGGCTGATCCACGCGCCCTTTCTTTACTGCAAGACGCCACGCAACACAGCGCCGGAAAGTGAGGGAGCCATGGCATCCACCATTCTTGTGACAGGTGCAACCGGCAAGCTCGGGCAACGGGTCGTCAGCCGTCTTTTGCAAAATCACGCAGAGGTTCGCGTGCTGACCCGCCGGCGAGAAGATGCGCTGAAGCTCTGGGGCGACAGGGTCGATATTTCGGAAGGCAATTTTTCCGATCCTGCCAGCCTGAAAGAAGCTGTGCGGGGAATAGACCGGTTGTTCCTGCTTTCCCCCATCGGAGAGACGCTGGCGGCGGACCAGAAGGCGGTCATCGATGCCGCTCTTTCCGCCGGTGTGTCGCGGATCGTGAAAATATCCGGTTCCGACTGGACCATTAAAAATGCCGCACGCTCCATTTCGGGGGCGGCCCATGCAGAGGTGGAACAGCATCTGGCCGCAAGCGGCATCGCGCATGCGGTGCTGCGGCCGAACGCCTGGATGCAGGTTGCGCTGGAGCCCGTTGTCGCCGCGCTGCGCAAGGGGGAGGATGTGCCCGCCCGCTTTGGCGATGCGGCCGTCTCCTTCATTGATGCCGATGATATTGCCGATGTCGCCGTTCACGCCCTGACATCAAGCGCGCCGGTTTCCGGTACTTTTGTGCTGACTGGCGGCGAAGCCCTGACGGCGCTGGAAATCGCCCGCATCGCGGCGCGTATCCTGCATCGCCCTGTCGGGATTTCCCATCATGCCGCCCCGGCCCTTCCGCCCCATCTCGGTGCGTTTGAACAGACGGCGATCGGTGAATTCGGAGAGCTCATCCGCGAAGGTCTCGCCGCATCGGTCACCGATACCATCCACCAGATTACGGACCGGCTGCCCCGCGGCGTCGAAGATTATCTGCGCGCCCGGCTGGCGGCGACCGCCCCGCAGGGCGGCAATTCCGAGGGAGAAAAGACATGGCGCTGACTGTTCCATTGCCCGAAGGTCCCGAGCTGAAAGGTCTTGAACTGAAAAGCCCGGCCGATTTCGACGACAGCCCGCTCAGCCGCGCGGCGAAGCAGCCGCTGATGCTGGGCCTGTTCCTCAATCTGCAGGACATCAATTTCTCCAGCCTGCCGACCAGCAACAGCTGGACCTTCGATTACAACGTCGAACTGGTGAAGCGTGCGGAAGAGCTTGGTTTCGAAATTGCTTTCAGCCGAACGCAATGGCTGCCCAAGGGTGGTTATGATGGCGAATCCTCGCTCGACAGCTTCATTGCGCTCGGCGCCATGGCGGCGGTCACGAAGAGCATTTTGCTGATCTCCACCATCCATGTGCTCTATGGGCCTCTGCATCCGCTGCATCTCGCCAAATATGGCGCGACGCTGGATCACATTGCCAAAGGACGATGGGGCATCAACATCGTCACCGGCCACCGCGCCGTTGAGCATGAAATGTTCGGCTGGCAGCGCATCGACCATGACAAGCGTTACGATATGGCCGGAGAATTGTTCGATGTGCTTCATCGCCTGTGGGGCGAAACAGAAAACTTCTCCTATGAAGGCAAGCTCAATCCCTGGGCGATCAACAATGGCTGGATCACGCCGAAGCCCGCCTTTGGCCGCCCGCCGCTGGTGACGGCGACCGGTTCGCCCGCTGGTATCGATTTCGCCGCCCGTCATTCCGATCTGGTTTTCGTCACCTCGCCAGGTGGTGCGCATATAGACAGTGCGCTCGAAACGCTTCCCGATCATGTCGCCACCGTCAAGAACCGCGCCAAAGCCTATGGCCGGCAGGTGAAGACGATCATCAATCCGATCATCGTCAGCCGCGACACGAAGAAGGAAGCGATAGCCTATGCCGATGCCATCGAGGCCGGAAAACCGCAGCCCGGCACCCGCGCCTTCGCCACCAATAATTATGACAGCGATGCCCATGCCTGGCGCGGACGCGGCGATGCGCGCCACAAGCAGGGGCGCAATCTCGGCGGTAATATCGAAATCATCGGTTCGCCCGAGCAGGTGGTCGAGCAGCTTGTCGGTCTGAAAAAGGCAGGGATCGATGGCGTTCAGCTCAATTTCTACGATTTCCGCGAAGACCTCGACTATTTCGCCGAGCGCATTCTGCCCTTGATGAAGGAGGCTGGCCTGAGGCTCTGACGTCTTTCCAGCCCTGATTTTCCATATCCGAAGCCAACCCTTCGCAATCGCCCGATTGCGAAAACGATATTTTTTGCCCTGAGGAGATACCGTGAATATCGCCGTCGATCCCATCAAAACGCCTGCTCCTAAAATCCTTGATCGGATCGGGACTTATGTTCCCGAACTTGTCTCCATCCGCCACGATCTGCACCAGCATCCCGAAATCGGTTTCGAGGAGGTGCGCACTTCCGGCATCGTCGCCGAAAAGCTCGCTTCCTGGGGCATCGAGGTCCATCGCGGTTATGGCAAGACCGGTGTGGTCGGTGTGTTGCGCGGCCGGCATGCAGGCAACCGCTCCATCGGGCTGCGGGCCGATATGGATGCCCTGCCGATGCCGGAGGAAACCGGTCTGCCCTATGCGTCCGTCTATCCCGGAAAGTTCCACGGCTGCGGGCATGATGTGCACACCACCATCCTGCTCGGCACCGCCCGCTATCTGGCGGAAACCCGGGATTTTGCCGGTACGGTGGTGTTCATTTTCCAGCCGGCCGAGGAAGGGCTGGGCGGCGCACGCGCCATGATTGCCGACGGGCTGTTCAAGGATTTTCCCGTTGACGAGATTTACGGGCTGCACAATTCCACCCATGCCGCGCCCAATCACCTGAAGGTTTCGCCGGGCACCATTCTGGCAGGAGCGGATTTCTTCGATATCCGGTTGAAGGGCAGGGGCGCTCACGCTGCGCATCCCGATGTCTCTCGCGACCCGGTTCCGGCGACGGGCGAACTGATCCAGGCGCTGCAGACCATTGTCAGCCGAAACGTGTCGCCGACCGATCCCGCCGTGTTGTCGATCACGCGTATCGAGGCGGGATCAGCCTATAATGTCATTCCCGAAACGGCGGCGATTGCCGGGACGGTGCGGGCCTTCTCCGACAGCGTGCGCGAAACCATAAGGCAGCGCATCCGCACCATCTCGGATCACGTTGCTGCCGCCCATGGCCTTACCGCCGAGGTGGAGATTCGCGACATATTCTCGGTCCTGACCAATGATGACGCATCGGTGGATATCGTCGCCGGCGTGGCGCGCGAGGTTTTGGGAGATGAGCGCGTTTCCACGGAACCCGGCCGCTTCATGGGCAGCGAGGATTTCGCCGATCTCCTGAAACACGCACCCGGCGCATTTTTCACCCTCGGTCATTCCGGCACCGTGCCCGCCCATAATCCTGGTTTTATCGTTGACGACGACATCCTGCCCGTCGGCGCCACCTTGTTTGCCCGGCTGGTGGAGACCCGGCTGAAGGCTGCCTGAAAATTTTAAAAACAAGTCTGCAAGAGGAAACATCCATGGATATTACAAGACGTAAGACATTGCTTCTGAGTGCTGCCCTTGCCGGGGCCATGCTCCTGCCGTCCTTGCCGGTGCTGGCGGCGGAAACGCCGAAGAAAGGCGGGATCGTTACTCTTGCAGGCCTTGGCGAGCCGACGACGCTGGTGCCGCTTTCCGATTCCAACACACGAACCCGCGCCATCTCCACGAAAATCCTCGAAGGACTGGTACGGTTCGACAGCGAATTCAAACCGCATCCGGTTCTGGCCGAAAGCTGGGAAACATCAGCCGATGGGCTGCGCTACACTTTCAAGCTGCGCAAGAGCGTCAAATGGCATGATGGCAAGGATTTCACGTCGCAGGACGTCAAATTTTCCCTGCTGGCCTTCAAGAAGGTTGGCCCGCGCGGACGCATCACCTTTGCCAATGTTGTCGATATCGAAACGCCCGATCCACTGACGGCCGTGGTGGTGCTTTCCAAACCCGCACCCTATCTCTTGAGGGCGCTGACGGGCGGCGAAACGCCCATTCTGCCGGCTCATGCCTATACCTCGGAAAAATACAATGAGAGCCCGAACGGCAACGCGCCTGTCGGCACCGGCCCCTTCGTGTTTGAGGAATGGAAACGCGGCAGCTATGTGAAGCTGAAGAAGAACCCGAATTACTGGCAGGCCGATCTGCCCTATCTCGACGGTTTCGTGGCGCGCTTCGTCGCCGATGCGGCCTCCACCACCATTTCGGTCGAAACCGGTGAGGCGGATTACACCGCCGATGTCTCCTACAGCGATCTGGAGCGGTTGCGGCAGAATCCGAAACTTGCGGTGGAGGTCTATACCGACGCCTATCTCAACAATGCCGCCATATTCGAGTTCAATCTGGAGAACCCGATCCTCGCGAAGAAGGAAGTCCGGCAGGCACTGGCCCATGCCATTGATCGCGATTTCATCAACGATGCCATCTTTTTCGGTACGGCCAAACCAGCCGGTTCAAACATCCCGGCGGTCTTCACTGCCTATAATGACGAAAAGCCCTTCACCTATCCCTTTGACCTCGCCAAAGCGAATGAGTTGCTGGACAAGGCCGGTTATCCGAAGGGCGCGGATGGCACCCGCTTTTCGCTGCGGCTTGCCTTCCTGCCGTCAGACGTCTTCCGCAAGACCTCCGAATATCTGCGTTCATCCTTCGGCAAACTGGGCGTGAAGGTGGATATCGTCGAAGGCGATCTCGCCACCTTCATCAAGCGCGTTTATACGGAGCGCGGTTTTGACCTGACGGTGAACGGCATCAGCCGGCTGTTCGATCCGACGGCGGGCGTGCAGCGCCTCTACTGGTCCGACGGCATCAAGAACCCCGCTCCCTATGTCAACGCCGCCCACTACAACAACCCCAAGGTGGATGATCTCTTCCGTGCTGCTGCCATCGAGGTGGATGAAACGAAGCGGGCCGGGCAGTTCCACGACATCCAGAAAATCACCGGGGACGATCTGCCGAATTTCTCGATCGTCGCCCTGCCGACAGTCATTTTACGCAACACCAGTCTGCAGTCGCTCGTGACGACCATCGACATTGCCTATGGGGATCTGGCGACGGCCTGGAAGAAGGAGTGAGCGTTTTCATCCAACTCCGTCACCCCGGACTGGATCCGGGATTCAGCGCGCTCAAGTCCTTGATCGCGAGAGACTTTCTTCACGGCACAGGCGCGCCGTGGCTGGATGCCGGGTCAAGCCTGGCATGACGGAAGAGGGGGTCTGCGATCATCAACATTAACCCGGCAATTCTGCCGGGTTTTTTATTGTCGAAATTCGCCCTCCATCCTTTTTGCGCCTTCGCGCGGCACGCCCGTTTTCGAGAAAAACTTTGCGCATGAAACATGTCGGCCGAAACGGCGATGTCACCAGTGGAAATTTCGAAAAAATAAGTTTCATCAATAATTTAGCGCAAAGGAATTCTTCGTCTCAAAGCAAGAATTGCTTTCTGGACCCACGCTTTGGCCGCCTGCACTGTGCGCTGGAAATCTCACCGCAAATGATGGACGCCATGGCCAAGGATACGCTTTTTTTGATCGCCCCCGGTTTTGAGGACCCAAAGCACCCCGGTGTCCGCTTCGTCTGCCCGCATTGTAACCAGATCGAAGGCCTGCTTGCCGCCTTTCCGGATCTTGCCGCCGGCATCGATATCCACCGAGTCGATTTTCAGCGCCCGCGCGAGGCGGTCATCGCCGCCGTGGGTGAGGAAAACCAGTCGCTGCCGCTGCTCATCTTTGCTGGGGATGCACCCGGTGACGCGACCGCAAGGGGCGACACGCACTTCATTCAGGACACCAAACGTATTTTGCAAATCCTCGCCGAGCGCCACGGGTTCCCGCAGCTGCATTGAGCTGCCGCACCCCGCACATCGGATTTTTTAGGAGACAGACATGACCTTTTCCAGACGCCAGTTTCATAAAATTGCACTCGCCGCCGGCGCTTTCGTGGCGCTTCCCGGCGGTTCTTTCGCCGCTGCCGAAGAGCCCGTTTCGGGCGGCACGCTCAAGATCGTCTATTTTCCGGAGCCGACGCAGCTCGTGGCGATCAATACCAGCGCGGGTGGCCCGCAGTTCATCGGTTCGAAGATTTATGACGGGCTTTTGACTTACGATTACGAACTTTCGCCCAAGCCGAGCCTTGCCAGGGAATGGAGCGTTTCGGCCGACGGGCTGGAATATGTCTTTCACCTGCAGCCAAAGGCGAAATTCCATGATGGCAAACCGGTGACATCGGCGGATGTGGCATTTTCCATCCTGCGGCTGAAGGAGGCCCATCCGCGTGGCCGGGCGACTTTCGCAAATGTCGAGAGCGTCGATACATCCGATCCGCTGGTTGCGAAGGTGAAACTTTCCAAGCCGGCGCCGGGCCTGATCACGGCGCTCGCCTCCTCGGAATCACCTGTTGTGCCGAAGCACATCTTCGAGACCTTCAAACCGACTGATAATCCGAAGCGGGCGCAGATCATCGGCAGCGGTCCCTTCGTGCTGAAGGAATGGGTGCCGGGCAGCCATATTCTGCTGGAGAAAAATGCCGATTACTGGGATGCACCGCGCCCTTATCTCGACCGCGTCATCATCCGCCTCATCAATGATGCGGGCGCGCGCGCGGCGGCGCTGGAAACCGGGGAAGGCGACATTGGCCCCAACCCGGTGGCTCTTGCCGATCTGGAACGGCTGAAATCCATCCCGACGCTGAAAGTGGATGACCGCATCTATGCCTATGCCGGCCAGCAGAACCAGCTGGTGATCAATCTTGAGAACGAATATCTGAAGGAATTGAAGGTCAGGCAGGCGATTGCCCATGCCATTGATGTTCCGGCGCTCATCGATACCGTGCTTTACGGTTATGCCGTGCCGTCGCCGACGCCGATCAGCCCCGGCCTTGCGAAGTTCCACAATTCCGACATCGGTTTTGCCAAATTCGATATAGCGCTGGCGGAAAAACTGCTGGATGAGGCAGGCTTTCCGCGCAAGGACGGCGGCAAGCGCTTCAAGCTCAGGGTCACCACCAACCCGTTCAATCCGCAGACCTATTCGGATTTCATCGCGCAGGCGCTGTCGAAGATTGGCATCGAGGCGGATATCCAGAAGTTCGATTTCGGCACCTATGTGAAGGTCGTTTATACCGACCGCGCCTGGGATCTTTCGGTGGAATCCCTCTCCAATACCTTCGATCCGACGGCCGGCGTGCAGCGCGTCTACTGGAGCAAGAATTTCAAGATCGGCCTGCCGTTCTCCAATGCCAGCCATTACGCCAATCCGGAAGTCGACCGGCTGCTGGAAGCGGCGGCGGTGGAGCCTGACATCGAGAAGCGCGCCGCCTTCTTCAAGGAATTTCAGGCCGTTGTCGCCAAGGATCTTCCCGTCATCAATCTGGTCTCACCCATCCAGCCGGTCGTCGGCAGCGTTCGCATCAAGGATTATGCGACCGGGGCGGAGGGGCTGAGCGGCAATCTCGCCAAGGCCTGGGTGACGAAGGAGGCGTGAGCCTCCTCACCTTTCGGTTCGTAGAGCGAAGAAGAGGTCATTTCCATGAGCAGAAAATCCGAAAAGCTGGTTCTCAATGCGTTCATCTATCCGGGCGGACACCATGAGGCGGCCTGGCGGCATCCGGACTCGGAGCCCCACCGCGTCACCGACATAAAGCTCTATCAGGATATTGCCCGCAAGGCCGAGGCAGCAAAGCTGGACGCCATCTTCTTTGCCGATGCGCCGGTGCTGGACGCCAATATCCGCTATGCCGCCCGCCACCGGCTGGAGCCTATCACCATGCTTTCGGCTCTCGCCGCCGTCACGGAAAAAATCGGCTTCATCGCCACGGCGTCCACTACCTATTATGAGCCGTATAATCTCGCCCGGCTGTTCGCTTCGGTCGATCATATCAGCGGCGGCCGCGTGGGCTGGAACATCGTGACGACTTCGGCCGATGCTGCGGCCGGCAACTTTAACCTCCAGAAGCACCCGCCGCATGCCGATCGATACCGTCAGGCCATTGAATTTGTCGACGTGGTGACGAAGCTATGGGATAGCTGGGAAGATGACGCCATCGTCGCAGACAAGGAGAGCGGTCTGTTTGCCGAGACCGACCGCATCCATCCCGCCAATCACGACGGCGAATTTTACCGGGTGCGCGGCGCGCTGAACGTGCCCCGTTCACCGCAGGGACGGCCGGTTTACGTGCAGGCCGGCTCTTCGGAGGAAGGGCGCGGCTTTGCCGCCCATTATGCCGAAGCGATCTTTACCGCGCATCAGACTCTGGAGAGTGCGCGGTCTTTTTACTCCGATATCAAGCGGCGGGTTGCAGCCACCGGGCGCAACCCCGCCCATGTGAAAATCCTGCCGGGCATCAGCCCCTTCATCGCCTCCACGGAAGAGGAGGCGCGCAAGCTGGAGGCTTCGTTCAACGATCTCATCCAGCCGGCCTTTTCGCTCAAGCAATTGCAGCGCATCACCGGCATCGATCTCTCATCCGCCGATCTCGACAAGCCTTTGCCGAAAGAGGCCGTCGAGGCGACGCGGGCGCAGGCGGATAGCAGCCGCCATCAACTGGTTCTCGACGTCATCGACAGGGAGAACCCGACGATCCGGCAATTGCTGCACCGGCTTGCCGGCGGACGCGGGCACAAGGTGATTTCCGGAACGCCGGAACAGGTGGCGGATTGGATAGAAACCTGGTTCCGTGAGGGCGCGGCCGACGGCTTCAACATCATGCCGCCCTGGCTGAACGGCGGGTTCGATATCTTCGTGGGCGAGGTGGTTCCGATCCTGAAACGGCGTGGTCTGTTCCGCGAGGAATATGAGGGTGATACGCTGCGTGACCACTATGGCCTGCCCCGACCGGAGAACATTTACGCGGCCAGAGAGTTGCAAAGGGAACGCGCCTGAGGTGGGACGGGCGTGTTCAGGCGGCGGCCTCAAGAGAGTGCATATCCTCGCGCAACAAAGCGAGTAGAGATGCAACCTCCGGCAGCCGCCGCCTGTCAGGACTGGTCAACAGGTGATAACGGCTGGCGGTCGGCTGTGGCGCGCCGAAGGGGGCGATCAGGCGCCCGGTTTTCAGGTCTTCGGAAATCAGCGAGTGACGCACAAGACCGATGCCGTGGCCAGATGAGATCGCTTCTATCAGTGCGGTCTGGCGTGAAAAACGCGGACCCGTCGCCGAAATCCTGAGTGGAATGCGGCAGGCGCGAAGCCAGTTTGCCCATTCGAATGCCGGGTCCAGACCATTGCCCCGCAGCATCGCAAAACCGAGATCCCGCAATCGCTCCGGTTCGCCTGCAAGCCCATGGCGGGTCGCGAAATCCGTCGTGCAGACGGCGCTGACCGTATCGGTGAAAAGTGGCTCATGGATGAAACCGGGAATTTGCACCGGGGTAGCGACGATCGCGCAATCGGCATCGAAATGGGTGAGGTCGATGGTTTCACCATCAAGGGATTCGATGGAAAGCTCGACGTCTCCCAGCGCCGGAACGATATTTCCTAGCCGCGGCGCCAGCCAGCGGGCGGCAAAGCAGCCCTCGGCCAGAACCTTCAGCTGCGGTCGGGCGTTCGAAACCATCAGGTCGGAAAGGCTGCCGATCATGGTCTCGAAGGCATCCGCAAGGCCGGGATAAAGCGCGCTGCCGGCATCAGTCAGCAGCAACTCTCCGCGCTGGCGGCTGAAAAGCGGCTGACCGAGATGGGTTTCGAGAATGCGGACCTGCTGGCCGATGGCAGCGGTCGAAACATGCAGTTCTTCCGCCGCCCGCGAAAAGCTGGCGTGGCGGGCGGCCACGACAAAGGCGCGCAAAGCCGTCAGCGGCGGCAGCCGGGAAAGTGTCGGCAGGCGAAAAGCCGTCCGGCTCCCGGCGGGAGCGACAAACTCCGTTCTCATTGCTGATTCTCCATTGCCGCCTGTATCCTCCGCATGGTCAGAATACCCGGCCTTCCCTAAGGTGCGTCGTGGTGCCGTTGAGGTAATAGTCACCGATCACGCGCGCCTTGTGGGCAAGCGGATTGTGGTTGTAGACCGTGCGGATGTTGCGCCAGTGACGGTCGAAATTCCACTCGCTTGACGTCGCCGAGCCGCCGCCGAGTTCGTAGAGATTGGTGGCGACCGTCAGCGAAAGCTGCGAGGCGATGATCTGGGTGCGGGCGGTGGCGAGCGAGCCTTCCAGCAGGGCTGCCTCTATGGCCTCTTCGTCGCCGGTGGCAAACGCGATGGCGGTGCGGTCGAGCGTCCTGGCCGCTTCGCGGATCAGGGTCTTGACGGCGAAAGCGCCGGCGCTGATTTCGCCGAGCATCTTCTGCACGAAGGGATCCTGATTGGCTGTTTCCGCGCTGCTGTGGAGCGTGGTGCGCGCCTGCCGCAAGACATAATCGACGCCGTCCTTGAGCGCGCCCTGAACGGCGCCGGCGGCGGAGGCGGCAAGGTGCAGCTGCCGCATGGCCGAGCTGTGGCGGCCGATCTGGCTGCCGAGCTTGCGGGTCGTCAACTCATGCGGCAACACTTCGACATTCTCAAGCAGGACGCCGCCGCTTGCCGTCATGCGCTGGCCCATGCTGTCCCAGTCATCGAGAATGGTGATGCCGGTGCGATCAAGCGGAATGAGCACGCCGATCGGCTGGCCGTCGTCACCGATGGCGCTGAAGGTGCCGAAATCGGCAAAGGCCGTGCCGGTCGCATACCATTTGCGGCCATTCAGGCGATAACGCTCGCCATCGGCGCTGAGACGCGTGGTGATTTCGCCGGGGCGCTTGGTGCCCTGTTCAGTGCTGGCGCCCGCGAAGAGCTTGCCGGCGAGAACATGTTCAAGATGCCGCCGGTCCTCCAGCTCGATGGGGGAGAGAGCGAGGTTCTCGGTGAAATTGAAATGGCTGCGAAGTGCGTGCGGAATATTGCTGTCGGCTTCGCCAAGGATCATCAGCACCTCGATGTAGTCCGCAATCGAGCCGCCCGGTCCGCCCTTGGCTTCGGGAACACGCAGCGTACCGATCTTCGCCTCCTTGATAAGGGCGAAGATGTCGAAGGGAAGTTCCCGCTGGCGTTCGCGACGGGCGGCATCCTTTGCCGCAATAGCCGCAATGTCCTTTGCCCGGGCCAGAATCTCGTCCCGGCTTGGCACGCCGGCATTGTCGGTGGTGGTTGTCTGCAGTTTCGGATTGGACATTGCGCTTTTCCCTGAGCGGATGTGAAGGCCTGCGGCGCGGTCGCGCCGCAGGCATTTGTACTTCTGGACGATCAGGCGACCGCGCGCGGCTTGAGCGCCGGGCGGTGTGCCGGTTCGAGATTGCGCGGCACGCGGCCTTCGACGGGGTGGCTCGGATCGTTGAAGCCCGGCGTCGAGGGATGGCCTGTCGTGACGAGGCTATCGATAAGCGCCTCATCTTCCGCATCGATCTTCACATCGAGCGCACGGACGTAACCGTCCCAATGCTCCTCGGTGCGCGGGCCGGTGATCGCGGCGGTGACGAACTTGTTGTTCAGCACCCAGGCGAGCGCAAAATCCGCCGCCGAAACGCCCTTCGATGCGGCATGGGCCGCGACCTTCTGGGCGATTTCGACCGATTCCGGACGCCATTCCGTTTCCAGAACACGCTTGTCGCCACGGCCGACGCGGGTATCGGCGCCCGGCTGTTCGCCCGGCTGATATTTGCCTGTCAGCACGCCGCGTGCGAGCGGTGAATAGGACACCACGCCAAGGCCATAATGGTTGGCGGCCGGCAGCTGTTCGGCTTCCGCCGTGCGGTTGACGATATTGTAGAGCGGCTGGCTGGCAACGGGCCGGTCGATGCCGAGCTGGTCGGCCAGATGCGAAATTTCAGCGATGCGCCAGCCGCGGAAATTCGACACGCCGAAGTAACGCAGCTTGCCTGCATGGATGAGATCGGCGATGGCGCGCACCGGCTCTTCCAGCGGCGCATCGAAGACGGCGCGGTGGAAATAGAGGATATCGATATAGTCGGTGTTGAGACGGCGCAGCGAATTCTCGACGGTCTCGATCACCCACTTCCGGGAATGCCCACCGAGGTTGGGGCCCTTGGTGTGGGAATTGACGAATTTCGTTGCCAGAACCCAGTGATCGCGATTGGCCTTGATGCCGCGGCCGACGACTTCTTCCGACTTGCCGTCGTGATAGACATCAGCTGTGTCGATGAAGTTGATGCCCTGCTCGCGCGCCTTGTCGATGATGCGGAAGGCCACGTCATCCGGCGTCGGGCCTCCGAACATCATCGTGCCGAGGCTCAGCGGTGACACTTTCAGCGCGCTGCGTCCGAGATAGCGATAGTCGACCATTATGGTTGCTCCTTCAGTTTATTGGGCATGGTGGCAGGCCACGGCGTGGTTCTTGCCGAAGAGGGTGTAATCCGGCGCTTTTTCGCGACAGAGATCGGTGGCGAGCGGGCAGCGGGTGTGAAACCGGCAGCCGGATGGCGGATCGTGCGGGCTCGGCAGATCGCCGGAAATGGGGGCTGCCTGCTTGCGGCGCGCGGGATCGGGAACGGCTGCGAGAAGCGCGCGGGTATAGGGGTGTTTGGGTGAGGCCCAGAGTTCCGATGTCGGTGCGCTTTCCACGATCTTGCCAAGATACATGACCAGCACGCGGTCGGAGAAATAACGCACCACGGACAGATCGTGGGAAACGAAGAGATAGGAGAGCGAAAGCCGCTTCTTCATCTCCACCAGAAGGTTGAGAATCTGCGCCTGTATCGACAGATCGAGCGCTGAAACCGGCTCGTCGCAGACCACCAGTTCCGGTTCCAGAACCAGCGCGCGGGCAATGCCGATGCGCTGGCGCTGGCCGCCGGAAAATTCATGCGGATACCGGTCGAGCGAATCCGCCGGCAGACCGACCTGCGTGACGATGGCTTCGACGATTTCCCGCTGGCGCGCCCGGTCTCCGATACCGTGCACCTTCAGCGGCCCGGTCAGAATGGTGCGCACGGTCTGGCGCGGGTTGAGCGAGGCGAAGGGGTCCTGAAAGATCATCTGGATGCGGCGGCGGATGCCGCGCAGTTCGGACGATGTCATTGCCGTGACGTCGGCGCCCTTGAAGGTGATCCGGCCGGAAGATGGCTCAACCAGACGCATCAGCGACTTGCCGAGCGAAGACTTGCCGCAGCCGGATTCGCCCACCAGCGCGACGGTTTCGCCAGCCTCGATATCGAGCGAGACGTCATCGACGGCGCGCACGGTGCCGCGCCCTCCCGAATAGTGGGTGGACAGGCTATGCACTGACAAGAGCGCCATCGGGCACCTCCTGGGATGTGGGAGCAACGAAGGGGCAGGCAGCGTAACGGCCTTCCGAAACCTGCCTCAGCGGCGGTACGAATTGCCCGCAAAAGCCGCGGGCGCTCGGACAGCGCGGTCGGAAGGCGCAGCCGCGTTCCCCCGTGGCGGAAACGATGGAGCCTGGAATTTCAATGAGCGGCCCATCGCGATAATGCTGGCCGTCTTCCGCGCGCGGCGAGGCGGCAAGCAGGCCGCGCGTATAGGGATGGTAGGGATTGGAGAAAACCGGTTCCGGCAATCCCTCTTCCACCTTGCGGCCGGCATACATGACCATCACCCGGTCCGCCCATTGCGCCACGATGCCGAGATCGTGGGTGATGAGAATGACGGCCATGTTGAGATCGCGGCGCAGATTGTCGAGCAGTTGCAGGATTTGCGCCTGTATCGTCACGTCGAGCGCCGTCGTTGCCTCGTCGGCGATCAGCAGTTTCGGATTGCAGGCGACGCCGATGGCGATCATGACACGCTGGCGCATGCCGCCGGAAAGCTGGTGCGGATAATCATCCACACGGCGGGGGGCATCGGGAATATTGACCAGTTCCAGAAGCTCGATGGCACGTTTGCGCGCCTGGTGCCGGTCGATCTTTTCGTGGATGCGCAGTACCTCGATGATCTGCTCGCCGACCGTCAAAACCGGGTTCAGTGAGGTCATCGGCTCCTGAAAGATCATGCCGATATCGCGGCCGCGAATGCCGCGCCATTGCCGCTCGGAAAGCGGTAGCAGCTCGCGGCCTTCGAGCAGAACCCGCCCGCCGGTCTTGGCGTGTGATGGCAGGAGGCCGATCAGGCCGAGCGCTGTCAGGGATTTACCGGAGCCGCTTTCGCCGACGATTGCCAGCATCTCGCCCGGGCTGACATCGAAACTGACGCCTTTGACAGGCTGGGCCGAGCCGAAGCTGACGGACAGATCATGGACTTCAATCAGTTTGCTCATCGGCGTTCCTCCGAAAAGCGGGGGTTGAGCGCATCGTTGAGACCGTCGCTGATGAGGTTCAGCGAAATGACGGTGAAGACGATGGCAAGGCCGGGAAGGGCGGTCAGGTACCAGGCGGTGCGGATGACATCGCGGCCGGACCCGATCATCGATCCCCAGGAGACGCGGTTGGGATCGCCAAGCCCCATGAAGGAAAGGGCTGCTTCCATGAGGATTGCACCCGCCACCATGACGGAGGAAGTGACGATAATAGGCGGCAGCGCGTTGGGCAGGATTTCCTGAAAGACGATCCGCGCATGGCCGTAACCGAGGCTGCGGGCGGCGAGCACATAGTCCTTTTCGCGGATGGCGCGGAATTCCGCGCGGGTAAGGCGTGCCACCAGCGGCCATGTGATGATGCCGATAGCCGATGTGACCGTGGTGACGGAGGGCTGGGCGATGGCGACGAGCACGACGAGCAGCACGAAGTTCGGCAGGGTCTGGAAGATTTCGATCAGCTTCACGAGAATATCGTCGATGACGCCACCGAAATAACCGGCGAAGGCGCCGACGGCGATGCCGATGGTGAGCCCGATCAACGTCGCCACGACGCCGACGGTGAGCGAGATACGCGCGCCATGCACGATGCCGGCCAGAACATCCCGGCCCATGGAATCGGTGCCGAGCGGATAGGCGGCATTCTGGCCGGGCCAGAGGAACGGGCGGGCCACCATTTCCAAGGGATCACCGGGATAGATCAAGGGGGCGATCAGTGCGGTGATGATGACGGTGGCGAGAAACAGCAGGCCGACGATGGCGTTGGGATTGGTGAGGAAAATCTTCAGTTCCCGCCGCAGGCCGCGCCGCGGCACGGAGACGGAGCGGGCCGAAAGCGCATCCGGTGCGTGGATATAGGGCCAGACCTTTTCTTCCGGCTTTTTCGGTTTGGGATTGGTCTCTCCAGTGCCGAGTTCGGCCGTGTCGAGAACCGCTGACGTATGGGAGGAATTCATCGGCTTTCTCCGATGCGGGGATCAAGCCATGCCTGCAACAGGTCCACGGCCGCATTGACGATGATGACGACGAGGGAAGAGAGGAGCAGAATGCCGAGCAGCACGCTGAAATCGCGCGCCATGACGGCTTCGAAAGCTAGACGGCCAAGGCCGGGCCAGCTGAAGACGGTTTCAACCACGACAGCGCCGCCGAGCAGGCCGCCAATGTGCATGCCGGCCATGGTGGTGATGGGGATGAGCGCGTTGCGCAGGATATGGCGTGTGGTGAGCCTGATCGGCGAAACGCCCTTGGCGCGGGCCGTGCGCACATAATCCTGCGATTTCACTTCCAGCATCGCCGCGCGGGTGAGGCGGGCATAGATCGCCAGAAAATAAAGCGCCAGCGAAAGGGCGGGAAGAACGATGTAACGTAACCGGTCCAGCAGGGCGGAAAAACCGGTGAGGCTGCTGCCGATGGTGCTGTCGCCGCCCGAGGGAAGCCAGCCGAGCTTCACCGAAAAGGTCAGGATCAGCATCAGGCCGATCCAGAAGCCCGGCACGGAATAAAAGATCAGCGAGCCGATGGAAATGATCCGGTCCGGCAGCTTGCCTGAGAAAAGCGCCATGATGGAGCCGAGGAACACGCCCACGAAAATTGCTATGCCAAGCGCTGCTCCCATCAGCGCAAGCGTACCGGGCAGTCGCTGGCCGATGAGATCAGCAACCGGCATACCGTAACGGGGCGAAAAGCCGAGGCTGAACTGCGCGAGATTGCCGAGATAATTCATCAGCTGGTGCAGAACCGGCAGGTCCAGTCCGAAACGATTGCGGATTTCCGCCATGGTCTCGACCGTCGCCGAACCCGCTTCCGCGGCCAGCACATCGGCGGCATCGCCCGGCGCCAGCTGCAGCAGGAAAAAGTTCAGGATGACGATACCGAGAACCGTCGGAATGGCCTGAATGGCCACCCGCCTCGCCTGCGATAAAATCCTTTTCGAATTCGACATCGGCTCCAGTCCGTAAGCGTGAAATCAGGAAATCGGCCCCGCTGGGGCGTTGGTATTAGTTGACTAATTTTATGGAATTTGTCAAAGAGTAATAGAATTATTTTCTGAAATTTACGAAAATAAGCGCAATAAAGAAAAGATAATTCCTATTTATGAGAACGACTGGTTCTTCATGCCAAGCTCGCTCTCGTCTGCGGAACAAACTTCTTCCTAAGCGCAACTGTTGAGATTTGTCGGTTTTTCGCCGGTTCAATCAAGGAGAGGGTATCGCATGACTGTTTTCAACCAGACGACGCGGCGTGGATTTCTGCTGGCGTCGGTGGCGCTTGGCGTGGTGTCATTGCCGGGGCTGAAGCTAGAGGCTGCAGAGCCGGCCCGTGGCGGCACGGCCACGCTGCTGATCTCGTCAGAGCCGCCGGTGCTGACGACGATCGCGCACACGGCTTATAATTCCGTCTATATATCGCCCAAGGTCACAGAAGGGCTGCTGACCTATGGTTTCGATCTCAATCCCAAACCGCTGCTGGCCAAATCATGGGACGTGAGCGCAGATGGTCTTCGTTATACCTTCAAGCTGAGGCCCGGCGTGAAATGGCATGACGGCAAGCCCTTCACTTCCGCCGATGTGGCATTCTCCATAAACACCATCAAGGAAGTGCATCCGCGCGGCCGCAATACATTCCTGAACCTCACTGCTGTCGAGACGCCGGACGAGCTGACGGCGGTTCTGGTTCTTTCCAAACCCGCGCCGTACCTCATAACGGCGCTCGCGGCGGCCGAAACGCCAATCGTGCCGAAACATCTTTATGAGGGTACGAAGGTTACCGAAAACCCGGTCAATCTCGCGCCTGTGGGCACCGGCCCGTTCAAGTTCAAGGAGTGGGTGCGCGGCAGCCATATCGTTTTCGAGCGCAATGCCGATTATTGGGATGCGCCGCGCCCCTATCTCGACAAGCTCATCGTCCGCTTCATTCCTGACGCTTCTGCCCGCGCGATTGCCATAGAAACCGGCGAGATCGATCTCGCCCCCAGCACGCCGGTCGCCTATAGCGATCTCGACCGTCTCAAAGAACTGCCGAGCCTCGGCTTTGAGACCAACGGCTATCAATATACCAACTCGATCAGCCGCGTGGAATTCAACCTCGAAAAGGACGTATTCAAGGACGTGCGCGTTCGCCGCGCCTTCGCGCATGTGATTGACCGCAACGTCATCTTCAACACGGTCAATTACGGTTATGGCGCGACGATCACCGGCCCGATCAATCCGAAGCTGACGAAATGGTTCGTGGATGATCTGAAGACCTATCCGATCGATCTGAAGGCGGCGGAAGCGCTGCTGGATGAGGCCGGATACAAGCGCGGCGCGGATGGCATCCGTTTCAAGCTCAATCTGGATTACGTGCCGAGCACCGAAGCCTATCCGCGTGGTGCGGACTATATTCGCCAGGCGCTGGCGAAGGTCGGCGTGGATGTGACGGTGCGGACGCAGGATTTCGCCACCTATACCAAGCGCATCTACACGGATCGCGATTTCGATTTTGCCTATGAGGGCATGAGTAATCTCTTCGATCCGACCGTCGGCGTGCAGCGGCTTTACTGGTCCAAGAACTTCAAGAAGGGCGTGCCTTTCTCCAATGGCGCGGCTTACAGCAATCCCAAGGTGGATGCGCTTCTCGAAGCCGCCGCCATCGAGATTGATCCGGACAAGCGCGTCGCGCAATGGAAGGAAATCCAGCAGATCCTGGTTGAAGACGTGCCGGCCATCGACATCGTCGCGGCACCTGAGATTACCATCTTCAACAAGCGCATTTCCGATCACACCATCGGCGCAGAAGGCGTGGCGGGAAGCCTCGCTTTCGCGCATATCGCCGCATCCTGATCGTCTCGCCAAACCCGGCTCGCCCTTTGGTGCGGGCCGGGATGTCCCTTCAGTCGACAGGCGCCGCAGCATCGCTTTCCGGTGCCATCGTTTTCATCGAGGCCAAAGCCATGAGCACGAAACTTTCTGAAATCTGGTACACACGCTGCCCGGTGCCCACCCCAGTAGGGCTGGCGGCACAGCTCGGTTATCTTTCGCAGACCTTCGAGGAGGTCGGCATAGCGCTGAAATCCATCATCGATTCGCCTGACCGTTCCGTTCGCCAGAGCCATTTCAACCACACGCTGGAATGGTCGTTCCGCCACGGCGGCAATGTACCTCCCATCCGCGCCCGCTCGGAAGGGCGCAATACGCGTCTCATCGGGGTTACCTGGACGGACGAGTTTCAGGCAATCATCACCCTGCCGGAAACCGGTATCCGTTCGCTTGCCGATCTCGTCGGCCGCCGTTTCGGTGTGCCGCGCCGGCCGGAGGGCATCGTTGATTTCATGCGCGCGACGGCGCTGAAGGGTATCGTCTCGGCGCTTTCGCTGGAAGGGCTGAAGGTCGAGGATGTCGAGCTCAAGGATATTGTCATCAAGGATTCGGTGCTAGCCTCGCAGGAAGGGCCGTCGCTGTTCGGCCTGAAGCGCCGGCAATCCTTCGGCGAGGAAATCATCGCGCTGCTGCGTGGCGAGGTCGATGCGATTTTCATCAAGGGAACGGCCGGCATTGCCGCCGCGAACCTGATCGGTGCGGTGCAGGTGGCGGAGTTCGGTTTTCATGCCGATCCGAAAATACGCATCAATTCCGGTTCGCCCCGGGTGCTGACGGTCGACGGACGGCTTGCCGATGAGCGCCCCGATCTGGTGGAGCGGCTGGTTGACGCCATCGCCAGGGCCTCTCTCTGGGCGGAGCAACATCCGGAAGAAACGCGCCGTTTCATCGCGCGCGAGGCCGGCGCGACGGAGGAACAGGTTCTGGCTGCCAACGGAGCTGAGGTTCACCGTCATCTTGGTCTCGGCCTCGATGCCGATCTTGTTGGCGCTGTCGGCCATTACAAAGACTTCCTGCACCAATGGGGCTTCCTTGAAAACGACTTCGATCTTGGCGACTGGATTGACGATCGTTTCGTCACGGCAAATGAAAGGGCGGTGGCATGAGCGTTGCACTTTCCGCCGTTGCGAACACGCCGGCGCAGCGGCCCGATCCCGTTGCCATCGCAACCGCGCTGGCCGGGGATTTCAGCCTGACGGCTGCGGACCACGACAAGAGCGGCGAATTCGCCGCCGGTAATTTCGAGGCGCTTTTCAAATCAGGCCTGCTTGGTCTCGTCACGGCTGAAAAGGATGGCGGCTGGGGCGAGGGTATGGAAACGGCCCATGCCGTCATTACGGCCATCGCCAAGGGCGATCCGTCGACCGCTCTCATTCTCGCCATGCACTACAGCGTTCATGCCGCGATCCGGCGTGGCAAGTGGCCGGCAGCACTTGCTGCAAAGGTACTGGCCGCCAATAGCACGGAGCCGGCGCTTTTGAACAATGCGCAGGCGGAGCCGGGTGTCGGTTCGCCGGCCCATGGCGGCCTGCCGGAAACGACGGCGCGGATCGAGGGCGATGTCTGGGTGGTCAATGGCCGCAAGAGCTTCGTCACCGGCCTGCCGGGTCTGAAATGGGCGATCGTGCTTGCCGTGACGATGGAAGAGACGCCGCGCCTCGTCCAGCTTCTGGTGCCGCTCGATGCGGCTGGTATCGCCGAGGAAAAAGCGTGGGAAGCGACCGGCATGTACGCCACCGCCAGCCATGATCTGGTGCTGGAAGAGGTGAAGGTGCCGCTTGCCGACGTCGTTGCCGAACAGCCGGCGGATGAGCCGCTGCGGCGCGATGAGGCAGATGGTTATAATTTCTTCGTGCTGCTGGCTTCCGTCTACCACGGTGTCGCGCTTTCGGCGCGGGACGATCTG
The DNA here is from genome assembly GCF_037083425.1 of Agrobacterium sp. CCNWLW32. NCBI lineage: Bacteria > Pseudomonadati > Pseudomonadota > Alphaproteobacteria > Hyphomicrobiales > Rhizobiaceae > Agrobacterium > Agrobacterium sp. CCNWLW32. The sequence continues at coordinate 173,373 of NZ_JBAOJM010000004.1, read as the reverse complement.
TTGAGCCATCTGAACGGCCATGTTCCGGCAAGCCTTGGCGCACCCCTGTCCTCCATTCCTCGGATTCAGGAAGGTCTCGGCCAGATCGAGGTGCTGCTGGCGGCGAACCGGCGCCTCCTTCTCTCCGTCGCCCGCGACGTCGATGCGGGCGAGAGGGTGGGAACCGATGCGCTCGCCGTTCGCCATGTGGTGATCGACAATGCGGTGGCGGTGACGGATCTGGCGCTGGAGCTTGGCGGCAATCGCGGCCTGCGCCGGGACTACAACCTTGAACGCCATCACCGCGATGCCATCACGGCAAGGGCACATGCGCCGCAGAGCCATATGATCCGTACGATTCTTGGCCGTCAGAGCATCAAGGCGGCGGGTGGCTGATCAATGAAGCAACAGGGCGGCCTTGTCTGGGGCGGGCCGCCCATGTTCAAGCCACGCCAATCAATCCCGCAACAGCGGCAGCAAGCTGTCGCCCTGCCTTTCGATTTCCTTGAGATAGGGCGTGTCGGAAAGCACGAAATGGGTGATGCCCAGCGCGCGGTATTTACGCAGTGACGCGGCGACATCCTCCGCCGAACCGACAAGCCATGTGGTTCCCGCACCGCCACCGCCGAATTTGCCCGGCGCGGTATAAAGATTGTCGTCCAGCACGTCGCTTTGACGGTGCAAATCCAGCAGACGGCGCTGGCCGACAGCTACGGCCTGAAGGTGGTCGTTCCAGCGTACGCCACTGTTTGCGGCCATCTCGGCAACTTTCGCTTCCGCATCGCGCCAAGCCTCGGCCGTGGTTTCGCGTACCAGCGTGGTGATCCGCAGGCCGAATTGCAGCGGCGGCAGATCGCGGCCGAGCTTTTCACTGAAGTGCCTGAGCCGCTCGATCCGTTCGCGCACGCCGGCGAGCGGTTCTCCCCAGAAAAGCTGCACATCGGCCTCGGTTGCGGCAACCTGCTCGGCTGCTTCGGAAGCGCCGCCGAAATAGAGTTTGGGATGCGGTCGGCCTTCGCGTGCGGTGATACGTGGTGAGACGGTGGAGTTCGTCACCCGGAAATGGTCGCCATTAAACGTGACGTTTTCCTCGGTCCAGAGCCGCCGTACCAGCCGCATGAATTCTTTCGTGCGCGCATAACGCTGCGCCTGATCATCTTCTTCGTCGCCATAGGCGGCAAGCTCATCCCTGCCGGAAACGATGTTGATCCGCACCCGGCCGGCGGAAAGCTGATCGAGGGTGGCAGCGGCCGATGCGAGGTTGGCCGGCTTCCAGTAGCCGGGACGGATAGCGATCAGCGGCTCGAATGTGGTGGTGCGCGCCGCAAGCGCCGCCGCCACCGTAAATGTATCCGGACGTCCCCAGCCGGTGCCGATCAGCGCGCCTTTCCAGCCATGGGTTTCAAGCGCCCTGGCATGGCTCGTCAATGTATCGAGACTGTTGTGGTTTTCGCTGACGGCGTCGCCCCGGTGGCCGGGTTTGATGTCATTGGGGATGTACCAGAGAAATTCGCTCGTGCTGCTCACATTATCCGCCTGAATTTTCGTTTTATGTTGCGGTGGAATGGCCCTGCCGACGCTTTGCCTTCACCACTTGGGGCTCGCGGAGGCGCAAGCCTCCGCTGGTGCGAGAATGGCAAAGCGGCGGCGGCCCGGCGAAGCAGCGACGTTTCTTTTGTCATCCGACAGAGGAAAAGCTTTCCGTCTGGAAAGACTATATTGCACATATTTTCTATATAAAAAATTTGAGGAAATGATTCCCTGCGATCGACATTATCTCCGTCGGTGGGAAAGCATTTTCTGCGCTACCGAAATTGTCTGGATTGATTTTTCTCGTGCGTCCGAAAGGTGAGCAAGGCAATAGTCGACTGGAATCGCGAAATTCACCATGCTTGCCACACACCGCCCACAACTCACGGAGCCGGCATGTGTACCACCTTGATTGTCCCTGGCCTGAATGGTTCGGATGAAGGACATTGGCAACGGCACTGGTTGCTGGATGATCCCGAAGCGCAACTGGTCGATCAGGACAATTGGCAATGCCCGGTTCTCGAGGACTGGCTCGACCGTCTCGAGGCAGCGCTGGCGACAGTCGACAGCGCTTATATCGTGGCCCACAGCCTCGGTTGCCTGCTGGTGGCGAATATGGGGGCTCGACCCTCTGCCGCCAAAATCAAGGGCGCGCTTCTTGTCGCACCCGCCCATCTCGACCGCGTAGAGGCGATGCATCCCTGCATCGTCAGGTTCGGTGCCTTTCCGCAGCAACCGCTTGCTTTCCCCAGCCTCGTCGTGGGCAGCATGAACGATCCCTATATGGATTCCGAAGAGCTCTCGCGCAGTGCGAGCCTGTGGGGCAGTGGCCTCATCAATCTCGGTCCCGTCGGACATATCAATATTGCCAGCGGTTACGGACGATGGCCTGAGGGTTATGCTCTTTTCGAGCGGTTGAAGGCAGATGGCGCACCTTCAAAGGCGGTGGCGGGATCGAGACTGCGCAGACTGACTGCCCTGGGCGACGCGCATTTTTAGAGAAAGATCGGGTTTTTCCAGCCTTCCTTGCTAAACGGGATGGATAGCGGTCGGTTTATCGCTCTTTTCGGTTTTGACATCATTTACAACCTTTGGGGGTTTTATTGGTAATTTTTATTGATGGAATTTTGAATTTCGCCTGAAGATTGTTTTTGAGTGGCCGCATTTATTTTCTACAGAAAATATAGAAAAGCGTTTCTTCGCTCCGGACGGTTTTGTCGTCACCTTTCATTGGTCATCAAATCAGGGAAAGGGGTAAGGAAATGTCCAGAATCAAGCTTGTAACGTCGGCTCTCGGCGGATTGTTTTTGTCGGCGATATCGTTGGCCACGGCTGGAGCATCGGAAGCGCTTGTCACGGCCGACTGGCTGAAGGAGAATCTCGACAATCCGAAAGTGCGGGTCTTTGAAGTCAGCGTCGATACGGGCGTCTATGAGCGCGGGCATATTCCGGGCGCAGTGAACCTCAACTGTCATACGGATCTCGTTGACAAGGAAAAACGCGACATTGCCGCGCGTGAGAATTTCCAGTCCCTGCTGCAGAAAGCCGGCGTGGGTGACGATACGACGATCGTTTTATATGGCGACAACAACAACTGGTTTGCCGCCTGGGGTGCGTGGATTTTCGAAACCTACGGTCTTGGCGACCGCGTAAAGCTGCTGGATGGTGGCCGCAAGCTTTGGGAGGCGCAGGGCCTGCCTTTCGACACATCCGCACCGGCAACGGCCGAAACGAAACTGAAACTCGCCGAGCCCGACACCTCGGTCCGGGCGCGCTTTGTCGACGTCGTTGCGGTGGCCGAGGGCAAGCACAACATCAAGCTGGTGGATATCCGTTCGGCGGATGAATATTCCGGCAAGATTTTCGCGCCGGATGGCGTCAAGGAGCTGTCCGTCCGTGCTGGCCACATTCCCGGCGCCGTCAATGTTCCGTGGGGCACAATCGTCAACAAGGATGGAACCTTCAAATCGGCAGAAGAGATCAAGGCGATCTATGCCGAGAAGGGCATCGACGGCTCGGCGCCCATCATCACCTATTGCCGCATCGGCGAGCGCTCCAGCCACACCTGGTTCGCGCTGAAGAAGATACTCGGTTACGACGTCCGCAATTATGACGGTTCCTGGACCGAGTACGGAAATGCGGTCGGTGTTCCCATCAGCAATCCGACGGGAACGGTCTGGACGGGCAAATAAGCCTCCACTGCCTTCACCATAGGGCCGGTGCGTCGGATGGCGCACCGGCATTTATTCTTCCGACATCGCCGGTATTCCATGCATTCGACCCTTTCCCGCCTCGCGGCGCTTGCCATTTTATGCGCCCTGACGGTCGCTGTTTATCAATTGGGGCTGCTTGAGAATGGCAGGCCGCTTGCCTTTTCCCTTCTGGCCGGCGCCGCTTTCGGCATCGTGATGCAGCGCGGACGGTTCTGCTTTCTCTGCAACTTTCGCGATTTCATCGACGACAGGCGTTCGGACGGTGTTGTGGCCATTCTTGTGGCATTGCTGGCGGGCGTGGTGTTTTACCAGGTCGTCACCGCGGCGTGGATGCCGGTGCCGCAACCCGGCCGCCTGCCGCCCAATGCGCATATCGGCCCCGTCGGCTGGATTCTGGCGTTGGCTGCGAGCGTCTTCGGTTTGGGCGCAGCGCTTTCCGGCTCCTGCCTGTCCGGGCATTTTTACCGGCTGGGCGAGGGGGCTTTCGGTTCCGTGCTTGCCATAGCCGGAGCGGGGCTTGGTTTCCTGCTGGCATTTCTCAGCTGGAATTTTCTCTATACGGTCAGCATTTTTGACGATCTGCCCATCTGGTTGCCGCATCATCTTGGATACGGCCCGGCGCTGCTGATTGCCTGCACTGTGTTGGTCATTCTGATCCTACTCGTTCTGTTTTTCGATAAAACCGAGCCCGCTTCATCGACTGCCGCCACGGCAAGCCGGCTGCAGCAGGCGCTCCGAAGCATTTTCGTCGAACGCTGGCCGCCCGTCATAACCGGCGTTCTTGTCGCGGCCATCAGCGCCTTTTCCTATTTCCGTGTCGCACCGCTCGGAGTGACGGCCGAACTCGGCAGCATCGTCAGAACGACGGGGGCTGCGGCGGGCTGGGTGCCGGAAACGCTTGCGGGACTAGACACGGTGCGGGGATGCATCAGCGCCGTTAAAACAACGATCCTGTCGCCGAACGGTGTTTTCGTCCTGGGACTGATGTTTGCGAGTCTGGCGTCCGCGCTTTCAGCGGGGAAATTTCAGCCCGCATGGCCTTCCGCCGGTGGGTTGGCGACACGGTTTGCCGGTGGCGTGCTGATGGGCTGGGGTGGCATGACCGCGCTTGGCTGCACCATTGGCGTGCTTTTGTCAGGCATCCACGCGGGCGCGCTTTCCGGCTGGGTATTTCTCGTTTTTTGCGGTTTAGGTGCATTTGCCGGCCTTTTTCTCAAGCGCCGGTTTGCCTTGCCATGAGGCCGGACGCTTGAAATTTACCACCATCGTTAGATGAGGCGGCGATGGCCCATTCTCGGCGGCCGGAAACGGATTTTTTCCCGTCGCCGCAACCTTAGTCCACATTTGCCGGTGATCCTCCAATTATAGAATAGTAATTTTATGGAAAATATTGACGATTTCGGGCCGTCGCCCGAGGATAAGGGAATTGAGCAAAGGAGGCGCACATGCCGCAGGGACTTCATGCGTTTACTTTCGATCTGTTCGGTTTGACCCGGCGCCAGCCGCGTAGCGAGGAACAGGTTAGTCTTCATCCTCTGGATCATTCCGGACGCATCAGGCAGGAGAAAAGCGATCTCGAACTCGAAAGGGAAGAGATCTGCGAAATGAACTTTGCGATGCTCGGCCTTTATCCGGTCTTCTGACGACCATTAACGAAGGCTCCTTTTCCTTTCGGAGCGCGGTTTATCGGGGAGAGAAACTCTCTTCGCCGGGTGGAAATTGGAACAAAATTTCTTAAACGCGCCGGGGAATTGGCTACCCTTTTATCATCAAGCCGCATTGCCCGAGGGCAGATTGCAAAGGACCTGCCGATGAGCACACCCGATAAGCCACTCGATTTTCTGTGGTTCATACCCACCTCAGGCGATGGCAGCTATCTCGGCTCAGACGATCTTACGCGTCCTGCCGATCCCGGCTATTTCCGGGAAATAGCCCAGGCCGCTGATCGGCTCGGTTATTCAGGCGTGCTCATTCCCACCGGCGTTGCCTGTGAGGAATCCTTCATCCTTGCGGCCAATCTTGCCGCCTATACCGAAAAGTTGAAATTCCTGGTCGCCATCCGTCCGGGCGTCGCATCGCCCGCTTATTATGCGCGGCTCGCCTCCACGCTGGATCGCGTTTCCCATGGCCGGCTGCTGCTCAACATCGTGGTCGGCGGCAGCGCCCAGGAACTTGCCGGCGATGGCATTTTTCTGCCCCATGACGAGCGTTACGATCACGCCGGGGAGTTCTTCCAGGTGTTCAATTCGCTGATTGAAACCGGCAAGGGAAACCTCGACGGCAAATATATCAAGGCGGTGGACGCAAAACTCGGCCTGCCGCCGGTGCAGGAACCGCGACCGCCTATTTATTTCGGCGGCTCCTCCGATGCCGGCATCGAATTTTCGGCCGGTATCACCGACAAATACCTGACCTGGGGTGAACCGCCGGCGCAGGTAGCTGAAAAAATCGCCAAGGTGCGCGCCGCCGCCGCCAAAAAAGGGCGAGAGGTTACCTTCGGTATCCGGCTGCATTTCATCGTTCGAGAAACAGACGAGGAAGCGTGGGCCGATGCCGACCGGCTGATCTCGAAGCTTTCCGACGAAACCATCGCATCCGCTCAGGAGGTCTTCTCCAAGGCTTCGGATTCCGTTGGGCAGGCGAGAATGCAGGCGCTGCACAATGGCCGGCGCGACCGGCTGGAAGTCTCCCCGAATTTGTGGGCGGGCATCGGTCTTGTCCGTTCGGGTGCAGGCACGGCGCTGGTCGGTTCGCCGAAGACGGTGGCGGCGCGGCTCAGGGAATATCAGGCGCTGGGCATCGATACCGTCATCGCCTCGGGTTATCCGCATCTGGAAGAAGCCTATCGGCTATCCGAACTGCTGTTTCCGGAAATCGGGCTCGGTGGGCCCCGTAACCAGATACGGTCCTCTTTCGGCGCGAAACAGGTTTTCGGCGGCGGCGGTCATGGCGGTAACGTCAAGCTGGTGTCCGGATCCTGATTCATCGGCGGGAGGCGGCTTATGCCTTCTTCCGTTTCGGCAGACATCCTTGCGGCGCAATGAAATCAGGCAACGGCATATAAGACATTATTTCTATAGAATATTATCAATATGGAAAACGATGTCTATTTCACCCCCCGCCATCGCTGCTAGCTATTGAACAATTCAGCTGTTTTCAGGAGCAACCCGATGACATTGCAATATGCGGCCAAGGATCAACACTTCATCAATCTCCGCGACCCGGTTGGCGGCAAGTCGGCGGATGCCGACAGCCTCAAGGCGGCGTTGAGAACGCTGGGCGGCGGTGTCAGCGTGATTACGGCGGGTGAGGGTGACGAGCGAACGGGAGCGACCGTGACTTCGGCCACCGCTTTGTCGGTCGATCCGCCGCGCATTCTGGTAGCGCTCAACCGTTCCTCGTCAACGTGGCCGGTGGTGCAGCGTTTCGGTCATCTTGCCGTCAACATCATCGGAGCGAACCATCAGTTCATTGCCAATCAGTTTGCCGGCATCGGTGGCCTGAAGGGCCCGGATCGGTATCGCGGCGCTGAATGGACACGGCTGTCGAGCGGCGCGCCCATCCTCGAAGACGCGGTTGCCGCGATCGATTGCACCATCGAAGAAACGATCGAACGGCACAGTCATGTCATCGTCATCGGCAAGGTGGAGGCGATCCGCATCGGCTCCGGTCATTCGCTGCTCTATCAAAACGGGCGTTATCATTCTCTGGACTGAGCGCCGGCCATTCGGCGCTTTCACTTTGTCATTCTTTGAGGGAGTTGAGCATGGGATCCGTCACGCCTCTCGGCGAAAGACTTCGTTTCGTTCCTCCACGCCTCGGCGCGGATATCGATGTGCTGACCGTTGCCCGGACGATCGCCGAAAACTGCGCCGTTGAAAGTCCCGGGCAAATTCATGCGCGGATCGCCCGTTCCGGTCTTCTTGCTCTTTCCGTTCCAACGGAACTCGGCGGGGCGGATATCACAAATGACGTTCTGTCACAGGCGTTAGCCATCATTTCCGCAGCCGATGCGGGGGCGGCGCATGATCTCGTTGAACATTTCACCGCCCTGGAATTCATCAGGAACGCGGGTAGCGAAGACCAGCGCAAGGCGCTCTTCGCCCGTCTTGATCTTGGCGAGACCTTCGCGCTGGCAATATCTGCCGCTGATCTGGATCAGGCGGTTGTGGTGACGGAAGACGACTACGCCCTGCGGCTGCCCGATGAAGTTGCGGGGTCGGTCAAGGTCGATGCGGACTGGATCGTTGTGCCGGCTGTCAACACGGCCGGACAGCCCCTGCTTGTCGTCCTGCGCAATCGCCCCAATACGTCATGGGAGGGTCTCTTGCGCGCCGATCAGGTGGTGTTCCTTGCCCAGGGCGTAGGAAACCTGGCCGCTTCCGTTTCCGCCCTTTTGAAAGCCGCGGTGGCGCTGGGGCAGAAGCAGCGTGAGCTTTCCGTTCTGCTGATCGACAGACTGGCGGACGAGGGCGCAGCGCGGCCCGTGATAGGTGAAATATTTCTCGCCATCGAACTCCTGAAGGCGCAGATAACAAGCCTTGCGGCCAATATCGATGCGGCGCAGGTGGGGGCGGAGAACGTCACCTTTCGTTCGGTCCGCAACAATGCCATCACGCTTGAAATCCTGATGGCGCGCCTCGGTCTTGTCGAAGGCGTCAGCGAAGCCGGGCTGATCGCGTCGCTGGACAGTGATCTGCGCAGGCAATAAGCGACGCTCTGTCGTGGAACCCGAACGAAGGGCCGTGCGAAATCCTATTCGCCGGCCGGAATAGAACGGGCATCCTGCCCGTCCTTTGCCACGAACTGCGCAAGCGTCATATTGTCCAGAATGGTTGCGATGGCGTCACGCACGTCCGTCATCGAAACCCTGACCTGACAGGTCTCGGGATCATCACAGTCGTCACAGGCTTCAAAGGCCGTGCGACTTGCGCAGCGGATGGGAGCCAAGGGTCCATCCAGCGTACGGATAACCTGCCCGATCATGATTTCGGATGGCATTTTCGACAGTGAATAACCGCCATTCGGGCCCTTCTTGGAGCGCAGAATGCCGCTATTGCGTAGTTCCAGAAGAATAGTGTCCAGGAATTTTTTCGGGATGTTGTTGCGGGTCGCAATCTCCGTCACGAAGGCGGTCTCGCCCTGGGGCAACCGCGCCAGATCGACAAGAGCCTTTAATCCGTATTTGCCTTTTTTGGTCAACATCGCACGATCCGAAAAGAGAGTCGGCACAGTTTACAGTGCCGGGCCGTATTATTCCTTACTTACTAAGTAGTTTTTAGCGAATTCCGGCGCAAGCCCGTTTCGTCCGGGTTTGGTGCTGAAAGCGGCCTGTTGCAGCCTTTTTGAGACCAGGTCCCCCGTTTTGCCGGCACGGGCTTTCGAAAACATCACTGAAAACAATATTTTCTCTGATCGTGCTGCAACGTGGAACGATCATCCTTTATTAGAATATAAAATCGGTAGACAAAGTATGCATCAAAGACGCGAGGTGATGATGTATACGCTCAGTTTGCTGGACAAGAGCCCGGTTTCAACGGGGGAGGACGCCGCGAGCGCGTTCCGCGACACGATCAATCTTGCCAAACGCGCCGAAGAGTTGGGTTATCGCCGTTTCTGGGTGGCCGAACATCACAATTCGCCGGAGCTTGCCGGTTCCGCGCCGGAGGCGCTGGTTGCATGGATACTGGCGAAGACTTCCCGCATCCGTGTTGGCTCGGGCGGCGTCATGCTGCAGCACTATAGCCCTTACAAGGTTGCCGAGGTTTTCAACGTCCTGTCGTCGCTTGCACCCGGCCGGGTCGATCTCGGCATCGGCAAGACACCGGGCGGGTTGCCGCTTGCGACGTCGGCCTTGCAGCAGGCCCATGATCTCGGCCGCAAGCCGGATTTCGAAGCGGCCTTCGGTGAACTCACCACATTTTTATCGGGCGCTGCGCCGCAGGATCATGCACAGGCAGGGCTACAGGCAACACCTGCGCCGCCGGTCGCGGCAGAGAGATTTCTGCTCGGCGCCAGCCCGGAAAGCGCAAGGCTTGCGGCTTCAAGGGGATGGAATTTCGTCTTTGCCGGCCACCTCAATGGTGATGCGGAGGTTCTTCGCCGTAGCCTCTCGGCTTTCCGGGAGGAAAGCGGTGGAGCTGCCCCGATCCTTGCACTGTCGGCTTTTGCAGCCAGCGATCCCGCCCATGCCGCGAGACAGGTCGAAGGTCAACGCATCTACCGGGTATTCCTCAGCGACGGCAGGGCGTTCAACCTCGGCCGCCGCGAACAGGCGGAGGAATTCGCCCGCCAGTCCGGCGATGCCGACTATCGCATCGAAGAGCGCAAGCCCAACGTCCTGCATGGCGGGCCGGAGGATATTCACAAGGCGCTTCGTGCGCTTTCCGAAGAGCACGGCATCGAGGAATTCATCATCGAACCGCCCCATGTCGGGGCCGATCAGCGGCTTGCCTCGGTCGAACTCTTGGCCCCACATCGCCTTTCCCGGGCGGCATAATTTTCTCTCAGGAGGAATGACATGACGAGAAAGAAAATCCGTTTCGGCATCATGCTTCAAGGTCCCGGCGGGCACATGAATGCCTGGCGGCACCCCAAAAGCCCTGTTGATGCCAGCGTCAATTTCGACTTTTTCAGAAAGAACGCGCTGAAGGCGGAAGCAGCCGGCATCGCCTTCGCCTTCGTGGCGGATGGGCTTTACATCAACGACAAGTCCATTCCGCATTTCCTCAACCGGTTCGAGCCGCTGACGATCCTTTCGGCGCTCGCCGCCGTCACCTCCAAGATCGGTTTGGCGGGAACCGTTTCGACCTCCTATAGCGACCCCTTCACCATTGCCCGCCAGTTTGCCTCGCTCGATCTTTTGAGCGGCGGCCGTGCCGGGTGGAATGCCGTGACGACACCGCTCGAAGGCACGGCGAAAAATTACAGCCGTAATCACCCCGAACATGCGCTGCGTTACGAGATCGCCGACGAATACCTCGAGGTTATCAAGGGCCTGTGGGACAGCTGGGACGATGACGCTTTCCTGCGTAACCGCGAGACGGGACAGTTTTTCGACCGCGCCAAACTCCACACGCTCGGCCACAAGGGCCGCTTCTTCCAGGTGGAAGGCCCGCTGAACATCCAGCGTTCTCCACAGGGTCAGCCGGTGGTGTTCCAGGCAGGCTCGTCCGATGCCGGCATCGGTCTTGCTGGCAAACACGCGGATGCGGTCTTCACCAATTCCGCTTCGCTGGAGGAAAACCAGACCTTCCTCAAGCGTGTGAAGCAGAGCGCCGTTGCGCAGGGCCGGTCCGCTGCCGATGTGAAGATTTTCCCCGGCATCGGCCCGATCGTTGGCGAAACGCAGGAGGAAGCGGAGGCGAAATACGACGTCATCCGCAACCTCATCACTATCGAGGATGCGCTCGCCTATCTCGGTCGCTTCTTCGATCATCATGATTTCAGCGCCTATCCGCTGGATGAGCCTTTCCCCGAACTCGGCGAGATCGGCAAGAACAGTTTCCGCTCGACGACCGACCGCATCAAGCGGCGGGCCAAGGAAAAGAACCAGACGCTGCGCGAGGCGGCGCTGGAGGCTGCGACCCCGCGTGAAGGCTTCATCGGCACACCGGACAAGGTGGCCGACGAGATCATACGCTGGGTGGAACACGATGCGGCCGATGGCTTCATTCTGGGCTTTCCGGTGATTGCCGAGGGACTGGATGATTTCATCCGCCTCGTCATTCCGGTGCTGCAGCGGCGCGGTTATTTCGATCCGCATCTGGAAGGCGCGACATTGCGTGATCATCTCGGTCTGCCTTTCCGGGAAAGCGTCTATGCCGGCGGCGAAAACGCGTCTGACAAGGCCATCGCCTGAGCTTGCAGCCGGGCGGCGTTAATCGCTGCCCGGCGCATATTTCAAGACGCGGCGCGCAAAGGCCCCGCGCAGGAGACAGAACCATGAATATCCGCATTGACGGCGCGCGTCCGCAGGACGACGCCGAACGGGGAATCCTTGCCTTCATCGAAGAGAGCATCGCCATCCGGCATGATCTCCACCGGCATCCAGAGCTTTCGCTCAAGGAGACGCGTACGGCGGCGCTCATTGCCCGTTATCTCCTGTCTTTCGGATACGAGGTGACGGAGGGTGTCGGTGGTCACGGTGTCGTCGCCACGTTGAAGCGCGGTCATGGTGAAAAACGTCTCGGAATCCGCGCCGATATCGACGCCCTGCCCATTATCGAGGAAACCGGCCTTGCCTATGCCAGCCAGACGTCGGGCGTCATGCATGCCTGCGGTCATGATGGCCATACCACCATCCTGCTTTCAGCCGCCCGTTATCTTGCCGAAACATCGAATTTTTCCGGCACGCTGACACTGATCTTCCAACCGGCCGAGGAGATCGGTGCGGGTGCAAGGGCGATGATAAAGGACGGGCTGTTCGAGCGGTTTCCGGTCGATGCGGTCTTCGGCCTGCACAATTGGCCGGGTGTCGAAACCGGGCAGTTCGGCTTCGTCGAAGGTCCTGCCATGGCCTCCGTCGACAAGGCGAAGGTGCAGATCATCGGCAGGGGCGGGCATGGGGCGGCGCCGCATGAGACGGTCGATCCGGTTCTCGCCTCGGCAAGCTTCATCACCGCCCTGCAAAGCATCGTTTCGCGCAATGTCGATCCGCGCGAGATGGCGGTGCTGACGGTCGGCTCCATCCATGGCGGAACCGCCTCCAACGTCATTCCCGAGAGCGTCGAGCTGCAGATCACCGCCCGGGCTTTTTCGCCCGCCGTGCGTGACAGGCTGGAGGAGCGGCTTCCGGCGCTGGCCAGAGCGCAGGCGGAAAGTTTCGGCGCAAGGGCCGATGTCTCCTATTCCGGTGGTTTCCCGCCGGTCATCAATCACGCCCCGCAGACGGTCTTCGCCCGTGAGGTTGCCAAAAAGCATTTCCCGTCCGCGCAGATTGCCGAAGCGTTCCAGCCGCGCACGGCGAGCGAGGATTTTGCCTTCATGCTGCAGGAGCGGCCCGGCTCCTATCTCTTCGTCGGCAATGGCGACAGCGCGCCGCTGCACAGCCCCCACTATGATTTCAACGACGCGATCATCGCACCGGCAGCGCGCTTCTGGGTGCGTCTGGCGGAAGCATACCTCTCCTGACGCGAAATTTAGGACAAGGACATGAGCGACAGTTTTCTCTACACATCGGTCAAGAATCCGCTCGCAACGCCGCTTCTGGAGGAGTTGCTGTTTGAATATGACAGCCGTTACGGCACATTTTTCAACGCGGAAGGGGCGAAGGCCGAGCTGAACAAATATCCGCCGGAGGCCTTCAGCCCGCCATCGGGCAATTTCCTGCTGCTTTTGCGTGACGGTAAGGCGATCGCCGGCGGCGCCTTCATGCGCTACGACCACGAGACGGCCGAATTCAAGCGCGTCTGGACCCACTCGGCCCACCGCCGGCAGGGGCTTGCGAAAATCGTGCTTCAGGAACTGGAGCAGCAGGCGATCCGGCAGGGTTACGCCCGCGTTTATCTGACCACGGGTTTCCGCCAGCCGGAAGCGGTCGGCCTTTATCTCACCAATGGCTATCGCGCCCTGTTCGACACGGCGGCCGATCCCGAGACGATCCGGTCGCTGCCCTTCGAAAAATGGCTTTCCGACACTGCCGCCTCCATCCCGGATGGCGCGCCAGTACAGGCCGCCCGGCCGCAACTCTCTCCGGTTCATCCGTGAAAGGCTTTCTCCGATGACAATAGCCTCCGATTTTCCGCATGTTGCGGTGAACGAACAGAAGGGTGAGCCGGTCAAGGACGGTTACGCGCATTTTCGCGTCGTTCCCGCCCGTTATCCGCTGCGCACGGCGGGCACCGTTCTCTCGGTCCTCATCATCGCGGCCATTTTGCACTCCGTATTCGGCAATCCCCGCTGGGGCTGGAACGTGTTTGCGGAATGGTTCTTTGCCGAACCGGTGCTTGTGGGGCTCGGCCGGACGCTGTTGCTGACGGTGCTCGGGGCTTTTCTCGGTTTCGTGCTCGGCACGGTTCTGGCGCTTGCGCGCGTTTCAGGTTCGCCTTTGCTTGTCGCGATCTCCTGGACCTATATCTGGATATTCCGTTCCATTCCGCTGATCGTGCTTTTGCTGATCCTCAACAATCTCGGTTATCTCTACGAGACCGTGACGATCGGCGTGCCCTATACCGGCATCAATTTCTTCAGCTGGAATACCACGCAGCTGATGACGCCCTTTGCGGCTGCGGTGCTGGGGCTGACATTACATGCCGCAGCCTTTTCATCGGAAATCGTGCGCGGCGGTATTCTTTCGGTGGAACAGGGCCAGCTTGAGGCTGCGGCCTCACTCGGCCTGCCGCGGCGCAGACAGTTTTCACGCATCGTGCTGCCGCAGGCGATGCGCACCATTCTGCCGAATGGTTTCAACGAGATCATTCTGCTCGCAAAGGGCACCTCGCAGGTCTATATCCTCGCCCTGCCGGAGCTTTTTTATACGATCCAGATCATCTATCGCCGCAATCTGGAAGTGATCCCGCTGCTGATGGTCGCCACCGTCTGGTATCTGGTGATCCTGACGGCGCTTTCCATCGTGCAGCACCATATCGAACGGCACTTCTCGCGCGGCGCGCTGCGCAATCCGCCGCCCTCGCTGTTCGCCACGCTCTACCGCACCTTCCTGCCGCGCAAGCCCTTGCCTGAAGCGGTGGAGACGGCGACGCCTGCGGTTGCCGTGTCCCAACGCCCCGCCACAGTCAGGACGGGAAGTTTCCAGCTCGGAAATCGCGGCGGTTCGGTCAATATTCACGGTGTCTCGAAATCCTTCGGAACGCTGAAGGTGCTGGACGACGTCAGCCTTTCCATCCCGGCAGGCAGCGTCACCACCATTCTTGGCCAGTCCGGCTCCGGCAAGTCCACATTGCTTCGTTCCATCAACCATCTGGAGCGTGTCGATGACGGCTTTATCGCCATAGACGGCGAGCTGGTCGGTTATCGTCAGAAGGGCGATACGCTTTACGAACTGAAGGAACGGGAAATCCTGAAACGCCGCGTCGAAGTGGGCATGGTGTTCCAGAGCTTCAACCTGTTCCCGCATCTGACCGCACTTGAAAACATCGCCGAAGCGCCGGTCGTGGTTCGCGGCATATCGAAAGAGCAGGCCGAGGCCGAAGCACGCGATCTTCTGGCCCGTGTCGGCCTTGCCGAAAAAGCCGGCGCCTATCCGCGCCAGCTTTCCGGTGGGCAGCAGCAGCGCGTGGCGATTGCCCGGGCGCTGGCCTTGCGGCCGAAGGTGCTGCTCTTCGACGAGCCGACATCCGCTCTCGATCCTGAACTCGTCAACGAGGTGCTTGACGTCATCAAGGAGCTTTCCCGCTCCGGCGTCACCCTCATCATCGTCACCCATGAAATCGGTTTTGCCCGCGAAGTCTCCGACAGGGTCGTCTTTATGGAGCAGGGCCGCATCCTGGAAACGGGCACGCCGGAAAAGGTGTTCAACAACCCGGACCACCCGCGCACGGCCGAATTCCTCGCAAAAGTTCTCTAATCAACAACAAAGGAAACACTCGCATGGTATTTTCATCGAAATTATTGTCCCTGCTCGCCGGCGGTCTTTTCACCGCCACCGCCGCACTCATTCCGGCTGCGCATGCGCAGGAAGTGGACCTGTCGCCCGAACAGAAAGGCCGGGTGCGCGCCGAAAAGGTGGAAGAGGCGATCAAGCTTCTGCCCGCCAGCCACAAGTTCATCGCCGACGGAAAGCTGACGGTCGCGACCGTGCCCTTCCGTCTGCCGCTGGTGGATTATGCGAGCGACACCAAAACGCCGATCGGCGTGGAGCCGGATATCGCCCAGCTGGTGGCCGACAGCCTTGGCCTTGAGCTGCAACTTGTTCCCATCGCCTGGGCCGACTGGCCGCTCGGTCTCACCTCCGGCAAATACGACGCCGTCACCTCCAACATCACGGTTACGGAAGCCCGCAAGGAAAAATTCGATTTTTCCAGCTATCGCAACGATCTGCTCGGCTTTTACGTGGGCAATAACAGCAAGGTCACGTCAATCGGCAAGCCCGAGGATGTCGCCGGGCTGAAGGTGATCGTCGGCGCGGCAACCAATCAGGAGCAGATCCTGCTGAAATGGATCAAGGACAACAAGGCCAAGGGTTTGGCCGATACCGAGGTGCAATATTACGACGATCAGGCCGTGCTTGACGTTGCCCTGCAATCCGGTCGCGCGGATGCCTATCTCGGCCCTAACGCGACCTCTGCCTTTCAGGCGGCAAGCCAGAAGAAGACGAAGCTCGTCGGCACCTTCTCCGGCGGCTGGCCAGAGGCGGCGGAAATCGCCGTCGCTTCGAAAAAGGACGCGGGCATCGCCGAGGCCATCACCGCCGCGCTGAACGCCCAGATCAAGAACGGCAATTACGGCAAGGTTCTCGCCCGCTGGAATCTTGGATCGGAAGCCATCACCGAATCCCGCACCAATCCGCCCGGCCTTCCGAAGAGCTGAGTTCTGGTTTGCTTGCCAAAAAGCTGAGTTGAAGGTGGGACATCACTCAGCCGGTAGCGCGGGCATCCTCCCGCCCGCGCTACCTCCGTCCCGCAATCATTCTATCGGGAAACCACAATGACTTTCACCTCTCGTCTCGCCACGGCCACGCTCGGTGCTTTTCTGTCCGTTGCCGGTTTCGCACCGGCTTTTGCAACGGATGTCTTCGATCTGTCGCCGGACCAGCCAGGCCGCGTCAGGGTTGAAAAAGACCCCGGTGCTATTGCCGCTATTCCCAAGGATTTCAAATTCGTCACACCGGGCAAACTCACCGTCGCGGTCGCACCCGGTGGGCCACCGCTTGCGACCTATGCGACGGATGCAAAAACTGTGGTCGGCGCAGACCCTGATTACGCGCTTGCGGTGGCCGACAGCCTCGGCCTCGATCTGGAATTGGTGGCGGTGGCCTGGGCGGACTGGCCGCTGGGGCTTGCTTCCGGCAAATACGATGCGGTGATCTCGAATGTCGGTGTGACCGAACAGCGCAAGGAAAAGTTCGATTTCTCCACCTATCGTCAGGGCCTGCACGGATTTTTCGTCAAGTCGGATAGCGGTATAACCGCCATCCGCGAGCCGAAGGACGCGGCCGGCCTGAGGATCATCGTCGGCGCTGGCACCAATCAGGAGCGCATTCTGCTGAAATGGAGCGACGAGAATGTTGCCGCCGGGTTGAAGCCGATCGAGTTGCAATATTACGATGATGAAGCCACACGGTTTGTGGCGCTTTCTGCGGGGAGGGCGGATGTGATCGTCCAGCCGCATGCGCAGCTGGTTTTCATCGCCGCACGCGACAAGACGATCAAGCGCGTCGGAACCCTCTCCGCCGGCTGGCCGGAACGGTCCGATGTCGCCATCACCACCCGCAAGGGCTCGGGACTGGCCGATGCACTGACGCTTGCCACCAACGACCTGATCAAGAGCGGCGCTTACGCGAAGATCCTGGATCGCTGGCAGCTATCGGAAGAAGCCCTGCCGGAATCGCGCACCAACCCACCCGGCCTGCCAAAAAGCTGACCGGTCGAATAAATGCGGCGGACGACAATACCCGCAGGCTCAGGCCTTGCGGGTATTGTTTTGTCCGTCAGCCCTGGGCGGGAAGGGCGCGAAAGAGTTGTCGCAATTCGCCAACAAAGGGTTTGAAGAAACGTGAGAGCGGCCGCGCCGTGTTGGTGGAAACGGCGACATTCATCGTCACTTCAGGCATGAACGGGCGCACCGTCACTCCCTCGAAACTGTTCCACCGCACCAGGCCGTCGACAAGGGCGATGCCGATGCCGCCACGCACCAGCGGCACAGCGCCGACCGATGAGGTGACCTGCACCGAGACATCACGCATAAGCCCGTCGCGTTCGAAGACCTCGTTCAGCTGCGGGCCGATCTCGTCCGCCTGGTTGCCGTAGGAAATCAGCGGTCTGCCGGCGAGGTCGCGCGGCGTCACCGTCATCATCTCGGCCAGGGCATCATCATGCCGCATCACCGCCACAACAGGCACGGAGGCAAGAATTTCACTGCGCACTGTTGGTGCCTGAATGGTGGACAGCGTTACCGCAAAATCGATGTCTCCCAGCAGCAGCTGCTCGGCAATTTCCTTTTTGGGCAGGGCGTTGAGGTGGATTTTGACGGTCGGATGCGTCTGCCGGAAAGCGAGCAATGCTTCAGGCAGCACGGAATAGGTGACCGGCAGGCTGGCCCCGATGCGCAGAAGGCCAAGCTTGCGCTCGCCGATGGTGCGCGTCAGTTTTTTCAGCACTTCCAGTTCACGGAAAACCCGGTCGGCATCCTCGTAGATCAGATGCGCTTCCATCGTCGGCACCAGCCGCCCGCCGATGCGCTCGAACAGCTTGTAACCCAGCTGGCTTTCCAGATGGTGCAACACCTTGCTGACGCCGGGCTGGGAAACGGCAAGCGAATTGGCAGCCGCTGTCACGGAGCCGTCGCGCATGATGGCGCGGAAAATTTCAAGCTGTCGGGCGTTCATGGAAACCTCCGGCGTCATCTCTTCCATAACCCAAGGTTCTGTTCAAGCGACCATTTGCGATTGGTGAGAAACCTTCTGCCGTGGAAATCTGTGACGGTGCAGGAGAGGTGCCTGCGAAGGTTTTGGGAAAGGAAACGCGGATGCTTGCCAGATTCAGGCGCATCGCCGAAGAGCGACGCGCGGTTTGCTCTGTCCTGATCGACGGCATGCCGGTCGAGGCGCTGGAGGGAGACACGGTGCTGACGGCGCTGATGCTGTCGCGCGGGTTTGCCCGCCTTTCGGAATTCGCCGATGGCAAGCGCGCGGGGTTCTGTCTGATGGGCGCCTGTCAGGATTGCTGGGTCTGGACCGGGGAAGGGGAGCGGCTGCGCGCCTGTTCCACCGCCGTTCGCCCGGGCATGGATATCAGAACCGAGGTTCCGGAGGGGTTATGGCAGATTTGCGCGTCGTGATCGTGGGCGCCGGCCCCGCCGGTACGCGTGCCGCCGAGACGCTGGTGCGGGCTGGGCTTCGCCCCGTCGTCATTGATGAGGGAGATCGCAGCGGCGGCCAGATCTATCGCCGTCAGCCGCAGAATTTCAAGCGCTCATATACCGCTCTTTACGGCACGGAAGCGGATAAGGCGAAGGCTCTGCACGACACATTCGACGGGCTTTCAGACCATATCGATTACCGCCCGCAGACCCTGGCGTGGGCAATTCGCGACAATCGCATTCATATTCAGCGCGCAGAGACATCCGAAGCTCTGGATTTCGATGCCCTCATCATCGCATCGGGTGCGACCGACCGCATCATGCCCTTGCCGGGCTGGACGAGGCCGGGTTGTTTTTCGCTTGGCGCGGCGCAGATATCCCTGAAGGCGCAGGCCTGCGCGATAGGGCGACGGGTGGTTTTTATGGGCACGGGGCCTCTGCTTTATCTTGTGGCATATCAATATATGAAGGCAGGGGCGGCGCCTGTGGCGGTGCTGGATACCACATCATTCTTCACGCAGATCAAGGGCCTGCCGGGGATGGTGGCACGACCAATGCAGCTCCTCAAGGGCATGCGGCTTGTCGCGGCGCTGCTTGCGGGCGGCGTGAGGATCGAACGGGGCATCATGCCGATAGAGATTATCGGCGACGCTGAGAGTGGCGTGACCGGCATTCGCTATCGGGATGCGTCCGGTGAGGAAACACGCCTCGCCTGCGATGCCATTGGCATGGGCTATCATCTGCGGGCGGAAAGCCAGCTTGCCGACCTTGCCGGTTGCCGCTTCTCCTTTGATCCGCTGATCCGGCAATGGCTTCCGGATGTGGACAATATGGGACGCAGTTCCGTGCCTGATGTCTATCTGGCAGGCGATGGCGTGCGTATTCTCGGTGCAGATGGTGCGGAAGCCTCCGGCCGGCTCGCCGCGCTCGCGCTTCTTGAGGATCAAGGTTTGAAGCCATCCCGTGCGGAGATCGGCCGCTGCCGGAAATCGCTGAAAGCCGCGAGCCGCTTTGCGCAGGGAATGGCCCGGGCCTTCCCTTGGCCGCACCTGTTGGTGCGGTCACTTGCCGACGAGACGATTATCTGCCGCTGCGAGGTGGTGACGGCGGGCGAGTTGCGCGCAAGCGTGACCGAAAAGGGTGCGACGGAGGTCAACCGCTCGAAAGCTTTCTCGCGGGCTGGCATGGGCCGGTGTCAGGGCCGGTTCTGCGGGCAGGCGGGTCAGGAGATTGTCGCCGCCGCCTCTGGTATATCGGTGGAATTGGCCGGACGGCTGCGCGGGCAGGCGCCGGTGAAACCGCTGCCGCTGGCGATTGTGAAGGGAGGCGATGATGCGTAACACGCTTGCAGAGGCCGATGTCATTATCGTCGGCGGCGGCATTGTTGGAACCGCGACGGCGTTTTTCCTGCGGCATCGGGGTGTCAGCGTCATTCTGCTGGAGCGTTTCCTCGTCGGCCAGCAGGCGAGCGGCACCAATTTCGGCAATGTCCGCCGTCAGGGCCGTTATCTCGGGCAGCTTCCGCTCGCCAACAGATCGCGGGATATCTGGAGCCGGATCCCGCAACTGACCGGTGCGGATGTGGAATTCATGCCCGTCGGCCATATCCGGTTTCTCTGGGCGGAAGAACAGATCGCCGTGGTCGAGAAATACCGCGACGATGCCACGCAATATGGTCTGGAATTGCAGATACTCTCGCGCGAGGCTGTCAGGCAGAAATTCCCCTTCATCGGACCGGAGGCGGTTGCGGGATCATGGTCGCCGCATGATGGTCACGCCAATCCGCGCCTTGTCGCGCCCGCCTTTGCCCGCGCGGCGCGGCGGGATGGTGCAACCATCGTGGAAAATTGCGAAGTTCTGGCCATCGAAAAGGCGGGCGAGGATTTTCAGGTGACGACGGAGGAAGGGGAATATCGCGCGCCCTCGGTGCTGGTTGCCAACGGTGCATGGGGCGGCGGGTTTGCCGGCGCCCTGGGAGAGGCGGTGCCGCTGGAAGTGGCCGGCCCGCAAATGGGCGTGACGGAACCTTTGCCATGGTTCATTCACCCCGTCGTCGGCGTCTCCACCAAAATTCCCGGCGAGGTCATTTATATGCGGCAAATCCCGCGCGGAAACGTCATTTTCGGCGGGGTGAAACGATGCGCCGCCGCGCTGGACGAACGCCGGGCGAAATATGATCCCGCCGGGCTTGATGCTCAGCTGCGCCAGTTGCTGCGGCTGGCTCCCGCTTTGCGCCATGCCCGGCTGATCCGCACCTGGTCCGGTGTGGAAGGCTATATGGCCGACGATCTGCCGGTCATGGGGGGAAGTGCTGCGACCTCCGGCCTTTATTATGCCTTCGGCTTCAGCGGCCACGGTTTCCAGATCGGGCCGGGTGTTGGCGACGTGATGGCGGAGCTGATAGCAACCGGGAAGACTACGACGCCGATTGCGGATTTTCACATCGGCCGGTTCCATCGCGGTGAGTCTGTCGCATCCCATTAAGGGAGGGTCAGAAATCCGCGACCTTGCCCCAGGACGAATCGAGGAAGCGGCTGGGGTGATAGGGGGCGGCATCGACGATCGGGTTCGAGCCCGTCACGATATCGGCGATCAGATGGCCGGCACCCGGTCCGATGCCGAAACCGTGGCCGCTGAAGCCGGCGGCGAGGATGAAGCCGGGCAATTCGCTGGTTTCGCCAATGGCAGGCACGCCATCAGGCGTGCTGTCGATGAAGCCCGCCCAGGCGGCGGAAATCCGGGTTTTGCCGAGGGCCGGCAGAAGCTTCAGTGCCCTTTCATGGGTCTCGCGGATGGCGGCGGCATTGGGTTTCGGATCGAGAATACGAACCCGTTCCATCGGCGTCGGCGCATCGAGCCGCCAGCGTTTCAGCGTCTCGTGGCCGCCGCGAAGACCTTCCAGCCCGCCTGGCCGCAGGCTTCGCCAGCGCTTGAGAAACATCGGAACAAATTCACGGGCAAACCGCATCTGCTGCGCCGTCGGGTCGATTCGGCCCAGCCCGCTGATGGCGAGAGTATAACCGCCGTCTTTTCGCTTCGTGGCCGAGACGGCGGCGGTGTGCAGCGCATCCGGCAGCCCCTCCGCACCGGGCGTGACGGATAGAATGGAGGAGCGGACGGAGGCCTGCGGGAAACGAATGCCGAGCTGGCGGCAAAAGGACGACGCCCAGGCCCCGCCGGACATGATGGCGGTTTTGGTGCGGATCGTGCCTTTTTCGGTGACAACGGCGCTGACACGGCCGCCTTCCGTCTCAAGGCCGCGCGCGGCGCAATTCTGATGCACCGTGCCGCCCAGTTTGATGATGGCGCGCGCCACGGCGGGTGCCGCCATGGAAGGATCGGCCGTACCGTCTGTCGGTGAAAACACACCGCCCTTCCAGCGTTTGCCCGTAGATCGGCCGCGTTCGCTCGCCTCATCGGCGCTCAGCATATGGGTCGTCACGCCTGCGGTAATGGCAAAATCGCGCCAGCGCGCCCAGCCGGCAAGCTCGGCTTCATTGTCGCTCAGATAAAACAGCCCGCAGCGCCGAAAGCCCGTGTCCTCGCCGCTCTCTGCACCAAACTCTTCCCATAATGCCAGGCTCTTGGTGGAAATCGGCAATTCGCGGGCGTCGCGGTTCTGCTGGCGGCACCAGCCCCAGTTACGGCTGGATTGCTCCGCCCCGATCAGGCCCTTTTCGACCAGCGCCACCTTCAGACCGCGCCGGGCGAGGTAATAGGCGGCGAAGACACCGACGATGCCGCCGCCGATAATGACGGCGTCCGCAGATGTCGGCAGTTCCGGCGATGTCGTGATCTGTTGCAGCGGGGCGGGCATGGTCGGACTCCTTATATTCGTCCTAATTTACCTCAGCTGGCGTGTAAACGCTGCCAGACTGGGCGTCTTGCCGGAATCTCATGCTGTTGGTGGCCACGTCTGCAACTCTTTATGCTGCACCAAAAAAACATCTCCACGTCGACAGGGCGCACCCATGTGGTAAGATTTCCGATACCGCGCCAGAATTTTATGCCGCGTGTTCAAAAAACAAAAAAGGGGTTCCGCACGTGATGAAACTTGACCGGATCGATATCAAGATCCTCTATGAACTGCAGAAAAACGGTCGCATCACCAATGTCGAGCTGGCGGAGCTTGTCAATCTGTCGCCCAGCCCTTGCCTGATGCGGGTAAAGAAACTGCAGGCGGAAGGTTATATCGAGGGTTATTCGGCGCAGATCAACATCAACAAGCTCGGCCAGACGCTGACTGTTTTCACCGAGATTACGCTGAAGAACCACCGCCAGATCGATTTCGCCCGCTTCCTCGGCGTTGTCGAAAAGATCGACCAGGTGGTGGAGTGCCACCTCGTTTCCGGGGGTTACGACTACCTGCTGAAATTCGTCACCTCTGGCATCGTCGAATACCAGTCGATCATGGAGCGACTGACCGATATGGATGTCGGCATCGATAAATATTTCAGCTTCGTGGTGCTGAAATCACCGATCATCAAGTCGCATATGCCGCTGACCAGCCTGTTTCCGCTTTGAGGTGTGGGAAACGGCCCTTTGCAGGGCCGTACTATCTCGTTCTCACCGCTTCGAAAACGCCCGCACCAGCTCCGCATCCTGCTGCAGATTGTCGAGCCATTTCGGGTCGAGTTTCGGCACCGAGGAGAACAGCAGTTTCGAATAGGGGTGGGTCGGCGACTTGAGCGCTTCCGTCTCCAGATGCTCTACCTTCTGCCCGCCATACATCACGACGATTTCGTCACAAATGGTCTCCACCACCGAAAGATCATGGCTGATGAAGATGTAGGAGAGGTTCAGCTCCCGCTGCAGTTCCCCGAGAAGATCGATGATCGCGGCCGCGACCACGGTATCGAGCGCCGAGGTGATTTCATCGCAGATGATGAGCGATGGTTCGGCCGCAAGCGCCCGGGCGAAATTGACACGCTGCTTCTGCCCCCCGGAAAGGCCGGAAGGATGGCGATGGCGAACCGAGCGCGGCAGCTTCACCATATCGAGAAGCTGGTCGATCCGAGCATCGCGCGCCTTGCCCTTCATACCGTGATAAAAGGTCAGCGGCCGGCCGAGGATGTCCTCGATGGGTTTGGACGGGTTGAGTGCCGTGTCCGCATATTGGAACACGATCTGCATGCGGCGAAGCTGATCGCCGGCCCGTCGGCGTGCATCGGCATCCAGTTCCTTGCCTTCGAAGATCACATGGCCGCTTGCCGCCGGCAGAATGCCGGCAATGGCGCGCGCAAGTGTCGATTTTCCGCAGCCGGATTCGCCGATAATGCCGAGATTGCGGCCGGGATAGACTGAAAGACTGACGGAATCCACCGCACGCACTAGCGGCATCTTGTCTCCGCCCTTCGTTCCATATCCGGCGATCAGCTCCTCTATATCCAGGAGGGGCGTGGCCTGCTCCTGTTTGACGGGTGTGACAACGCGTGCCTTGTCGTGAAAAGCCGTCAGCAATTCCCTAGTATAGGGATGCTGCGCATTTTCGAGGATATCCGCCGTGGTGCCGGTTTCCTGCACCTCGCCGCCTTTCAGCACCACGATCCGGTCGGCTATCTGGGCGACGACGGCAAGATCATGCGAGACATAAACGCCGCCGATACCGCCCTTGCGCATTGCCGATTTGAAGGCGCGCAGCACCTCGATCTGGGTCGTGACATCAAGCGCCGTGGTCGGCTCGTCGAAGATCACCAGCTTCGGGTTGCCGATCAGCGCCATGGCGGCGGACAGGCGCTGAAGCTGGCCGCCGGACACCTGATGCGGGTAGCGCTCGCCGATGGTCTCAGGGTTGGGCAGCGACAGGGCCTTGAAGAGTTCTACCGCCCGCACCCGCGCCTCCTGCGGCGGCATCAGATGGTGGATGCGGGTGACTTCGATCACCTGGTCGATGATCCTCTGCGCAGGGTTAAAGGCGGCGGCCGCACTTTGGGGCACATAGGTCACCTTCGTGCCGCGGATCGTTGCTCGCTCGGCTTCGGAAAGCTGCACCATGTCGCGGCCCGCCACCTTGACGCTGCCGCTGGAAATGCGGCAGCCCGGGCGGGCATAGCCCATCAGCGTCAGCGCAATGGTGGTCTTGCCGGAACCGCTTTCGCCGATCAGCGCAACGATCTCGCCATCGGCGATGTCGATGTCCACACCCTTGATGATGTCGATGCGGCGGCCGGAATCGGTGGTGGCCTCGACTTTCAGTCCGCGGATTTCAACGAGATTGCTCATTATTCACTCCTGTCGCGGATTTTCTGCGGCAGATTGTCGATCAGCAGGTTGACGCTGATCGTCAGGCTGGCAATCGCCAGGGACGGGAAGATGACGGCGGGTGCCGCGAACGGCAGGCCGCCGATGTTTTCGCGCACCAGCGCACCCCAGTCCGCATTCGGCGGCTGCAGGCCAAGGCCAAGGAAGGAGAGGCCCGACAGCAGCAGCACGATGAAGACGAAGCGCACGCCAAGATCGGCCAACACGGGACGGACGATGTTCGGCAGGATTTCGGAACCGATGAGATAAAGCAGGCTTTCGCCGCGCACGCGGGCGACGGTGACGAAATCCATGGTGTTGACATTGACGGCGAGCGCCCGGGCGAAACGATAGGCGCCGGGCGTATAGATGACCGAGAGCGTGATGATCAGCACCGGAATGGACGAGCCGACGGCGGCGACGACGACGAGGCCGAAAAGCTTGCTCGGAATGGAATTCACCGCATCGAGAAACCGGCTCAATGCCGCATCGAACCAGCCGCCGATGACGGCGGCGCACATGCCGAGCACGACGCCGGAGGTGCAGGCGATGGTGACGGCTGCGAGCGATATGCCGACCGTGAAACGCGCGCCCATGAGAATGCGGGAAAACACGTCACGGCCGAGATAATCGGAACCGAGCCAGAGATCTGATGTCATCGGCCCGAAATAGTCGAGATCGACGATTTCACCGACTGGATGCGGTATGAGATAGGGCGCCAAGATTGCGACCATGGCCCAGGAAAAAATGATGAGAAAGCCGAAAACGCCGACTGCGTTGATCTTGTAACCCAAACGCGAAGTCCCCGAAGTTGTTTTGATATTGTCGGCCATCAGCGCAGCCTCGGATTGGACATGATGGCGATAATGTCAGCCGTCGTGATGAGGAGGA
Source organism: Agrobacterium sp. CCNWLW32 (assembly GCF_037083425.1). NCBI lineage: Bacteria > Pseudomonadati > Pseudomonadota > Alphaproteobacteria > Hyphomicrobiales > Rhizobiaceae > Agrobacterium > Agrobacterium sp. CCNWLW32. The sequence continues at coordinate 147,541 of NZ_JBAOJM010000004.1, read as the reverse complement.
GATAACCGACGCAGAAGATCATCGCGCAGCTCTGGATCAGCGGCAGGTCGCGCGTCGCGACGCCATCCACCATCAGCTTGGCGATGCCAGGATAATTGAAGATCGTCTCGACGATGATGACGCCGCCGACGAGATAGGAAAGCGACAGCGCCACCGCATTGACGATGGGGCCGAGCGCATTGGGAAGCGCATGGCGAAGCACGATGCGCATGCGCGGTGCGCCCTTCAAAAGCGCCATTTCGACATAGGGCGTATCCAGCGTTTCGATGACGGCGGCGCGGCTCATGCGGATCATCTGCGCTGAGACGACGAAGGTCAGCGTGATGACCGGCATGGCATAGACCCGCAGTACATCGAAAAGCGTGTGAACCTCGCTGACCAGCGAAAGCGCCGGCAGCCATTTCAGGTAAACGGCGAAAAGCAGCACGGCGAGTGTGGCGATCATGAATTCCGGCACCGAGATGACACCGATGGTCAGCACGGTGACGGCCCGGTCATAAAGCGTTCCGCGCAGCATGGCGGAGCTGATGCCGAGGGTGAGCGCCAGCGGCACGGCGATGATGGTGGTAATGCCGGCAAGCTTCATGGAGTTGACGAAGCGTGGACCGATAAGATCGGCAATCGCCATGTTGTTGGCATAGGACGTGCCGAGCTCGCCATGCAGCAGGCCGAAGAGCCATCGGACGAAACGCAGCAGGGCAGGATCATCGAGATGCATGGCGGTCCGCAGGCCCGCCACGGCCTCCGGCGTTGCCGCCTGGCCGAGAAGGATCGTCGCCGTGTCGCCGGGCAGCAGGCTGGTGGCGGAAAAGACGATAAACGACACGATCAGCAGCGTCGTCAGCATGACGACCAGCCGCCTGGCGATAAGGGACAATATCCGGCTGTTCATTCACATGCTCCTGCGACCTGCCTGATTGTGGAGGCTTCCCGCATCCTGCGGAAAACGTGCCGGGCGCATTTTCGCGCCCGGCCCCATGGTCTATCAGGCTTCAAGCCAGACGTATTCCGCGAAGGAATAACCCATCATGCCGCCGAGCGGATTGGCTTCCAGCCCCTTCAGCTTGGAGGTGATGGCGTCGACATTCGAAATATAGGCGGGGATGATGGTGCCGGCTTCGTCGGCGATCATCGTTTGCAGTTCGAAGTAGATCTGCTTGCGCTTCTCCATATCGAGCATGCCGCGTGCTTCCAGCATCAGCTTGTCGAATTTCGGCGACTTGTACTGGCTTTCGTTCCACGGGGCGTCTGAAGCATAGAGCAGCGAGAACAGGATGTCCGGCGTCGGGCGCGGGTTGATGTTGCCGAAATGGACCGGCGCCTTCAGCCAGTAATTGCTCCAGTAACCGTCGGAGGGAACACGCTGCACATCCAGCTTCACGCCGATTTCGGCGGCCGAAGCCTGGATGATCATCGCCATGTCGACCGAAGAGCTTGCTGCATCCGATGCGATGACCGGAATGGACTGGCCGATGAGGCCTGCCTTCTGGAAGTGGAATTTCGCCTTCTCCGGATCGAAGGCTTTCGGCTTGAGATCCGGATTGTGATAGGGGTTCATCGGCGGAACCGGCTGGTCGTTGCCGACTTCACCGAGGCCGCGCAGGGCCGCCTTGACGATCTGCTCGCGATTGACGATCGACTTCATACCGGCAATGAAATCGGCATTGTTGCCGGGCGCCTGGTCGAGACGCATGTTGAGGTTGGTGTAGTTCCCCGATGTCGTCTTGGACAGAACGACACCTTCCTGCTTGTCGAGCAGGCGAAGCGCACGTGGGTTGATGGAGGCCGCGAGCTGGATATCACCCGAGAGAAGGGCGTTGACGCGGGCATTGTCGTCCGAAATCGCCATGAATTCGAAACTGTCGATGTGCGGCCCGCCGGACTTCCAGTAATTGGTGTTCTTGGCCATGATCGAACGGACGCCTGGCTCGAATTTCTCGAGCTTGAAGGCGCCGGTGCCGTTGCCCTTGGAGAAATCCGTGGTGCCGTCGGCAACGATCATGAAATGGTGCAGAGCCAGAATGGATGGCAGGTCGGCATTCGCGTTCGCCAGCGTGATTTCGACCGTGCTCTTGTCGAGAGCCTTGAAGCCGGTCATCTGCGCGGCAATCTTGGCGACCTTGGAGCCGACGGCCGGATCGAGATGGCGCTTCAGCGAATAGACCACGTCGTCGGCGGTCAGGGCCTTGCCGTCATGGAAGGTGACGCCGGAACGCAGCTTCACCGTCCAGGTCTTGGCGTCCTTCGTTTCGATGGCTTCGGCCAGCTCCAGCTGCGGCGTGCCGGAAACATCGAGGAAGCTCAAACGGTTGTAGAGCGCGCAGCAACGAACATAATCCGTCGAAAGCGAGGCTTTCGCCGGATCGAGCGTATCGGCGGTGGAGGAGGACCAGCCGGCGGCCTTTAGCGTGCCGCCGGAGACCGGCGTTGCGGCCACGGCATTTGAGGCGCGACCGAGAATGGCCGAACCGGCGGAAAGGGCGACACCACCCGCCAGCAGCATGTGAAGCAGCTCGCGCCGCGTTGCGCCGCGTCGGATCGCCTGTTCAACGGCGGCATCGTCGGAGCGGGTCCAGTTTGTAATCCTGTCACTCATGGTCTTCCCCTTTTGTATGATTTGTTGAAATGCATCTGAAGAAATTTCAGGCATGCCGCATCCCAGTTCGCGGCACGCCACTGGCGGTGCGGCTTAACCGCCCGCTTGCCTCGCGGCGTCGGCAAGGCCGGCCATTGAGGTAAAGTGATAGTCCGGCTCGGTGAAGTTTTCCGGTTCGATGGTGCCGCCATATCCCTTCTGGGCGTGACGCCGCTCGATCCAGCAATTGGTCATGCCCAGTTTCCGGGAAATGCCGATATCGTGATACTGGCTTTGCGCGACATGGAGAATGTCATCCTTCGATGCGCCTTCGCTCTCCACAAAAGCGAAAACCTTTTCGAAGAAGGCAGGATCGGGTTTTTCCGTGCCGGTATCATCCGCCGTGAAGGCCGCATGAAAGGGATTGCCGAGCTCCTTCGAGAAATATTCGAAGGCCCAGCGCTGGGCATTGGTCATGGCGATGAGGCGATGCGTCTTGGCAAGCTCGGCCATGGCGGCGCGGCTGTCTTCAAAGCCTTTCCAGCTTTTTGCCGCGTCGCGCAGGCGCTCGCCGAAAGCGCGTTCCGCCGGCAGTCCAAGTTGCGGAGCGATGATCAGGTAGACGCGGACGAGATCGTCAGGAAACAGGTCGGTCGCATCGGAGTAACGGGCTGCGCGATAAAGGGCGAGCGCCTTTTCACCATCGACCTCCACGCCGTTTTCCGCGCCGATTGCGGCCAGGGTCGATTTCAGGCCACCTTCGAAATCGATGAGAGTTCCCACCACATCGAAGCTCATATATTTGAAGTCGCTCAGTTTTTTGGGCAATGTCGGTCTCCGCTTTGCCGCCTCGGCCTCTTGGGGAGGCTGCGGCAGATTATTCTGTTCCCGGACGGGATCCTTGCCCCGTTCCCATTTGTAATTACGCCCTTTTTTATGGCGTTTAGTGCCTTTTGCATTAATAGTTTGGCACTTTCGGCACGCCGGATACGCCGAAATGGATCGGCTCTTCGGCAGAATATTGCGAATATGCGGTGCGTTGCGACATTTCGAGAGGGTGCCGCAACGCTGCCCTTCTATCGGCTCAGGCCATGGCGGCCCTGACGGCCGGGTCTTCGAGTGTCTGGTCGAGCGTCTTCAGCGTCCGCTCGATAATGGCGTCGATCTCACTATCGGTGCAGCAGAGCGGCGGCGCGTAACCGAGAATGCCGTTTGCAAAGGCGCGCACGATCAGGCCGTTTTCCCAGGCGCGGTCGAAAACCTTGCGTGCAGGGGCCGCTGCAGCCGGCAGCGGCGTCTTTTTGTCCTTGTCGGTCACAAGTTCGATGGCGGCAAGCATGCCGCGGCCGCGCACATCGCCAACAAGCGGATGGTTTTTCAGGCCTTCCAGGCCGGCCATCAGCCTTTGACCGGCACGGCGGCCGTTTTCCAGCAGTCCACCCTCGTAAAGTTTCAGCACTTCGAGACCGACGGCGGCGCTGACAGGGTGGGCGGAGTAGGTGTATCCATGCCCCACGGCGGCATCGCCGGCAAAGTCAGCTATTGTATCATAGACGTGATCCGCCATGAAGACAGCGCCCATCGGCACATAACCTGACGTCAGACCCTTTGCGGCCGTGATGAAATCAGGCACGATGTCCTCGTCGGTGCAGGCAAAGAGCGGTCCGGTGCGGCCGAAGCCGGTGATGACCTCATCGGCGACGAAGAGAATGCCGTAGGAACGGCAGAGGTCGCGCATGGCCTTGATCCAGCCCGGCGGCGGCACCAGAACGCCGCCCGAGCCCTGAATGGGTTCCGCATAAAATGCGGCGACCCGGTCCGGGCCGATGGCCTCGATCTTGTCTTTGAGAATTTGCAGGGAGGAGGCAACGATCGCGGCCGGATCGCTGCCGGCCGGATTGCGGTAGGCGTAGTGCGACGGAATTTTGTGCTGCCAGTCATAAGGCACACCGAAACCCGCATGGAAAGCGGGTAGCGCCGTGAGACCCGACCCAGCGGTAGTGGAGCCGTGATAACCCTGTTCGATGGAGATGAACTGGTCGCGTTGCGGCTGGCCTTTCGCGTGCCAGTAATAGCGGATGAAGCGGATGGTGCTGTCCACCGCATCGGAACCGCCAAGCGTGAAATAGACATGGTTGAGATCACCCGGCGCGCGGTCGGCGAGTTCGGAAGCAAGCCGGATCGCCGGTTCACTGCCGATATCGAAATAGGCAGTGGCATAGGGCAGCTCACGCATCTGTTTGGCTGCCGCTTCGACGATGCTGTCATGCCCGTAACCGGCATTGACGCACCAGAGGCCGGCAAAACCGTCGATGAGCTGGTGACCGGTCATGTCGGTGACCGTGGCGCCGCTTGCCGATTTCAGCACCCGCACACCAAGCTTCTCATGGCCGCGGAAGGAGGAGACGGGGTGCACCAGATGGGCGCGGTCCAGTTCGATCAGTGAATTGCTTAACATGGGTCTCTCCAGATTCAGCCCAGTGCCTGGCTGGTCAATGCGAATGTTTTCAGTTTTTTGTCGGCAGAGGTTTCCGTCTTCGCCCGGCGCATGGCGATGCCGCCGCCGACATGGGCAAGGCCACGTTCGGCAAGCCAGGGGCCAAGACCGGTATCGGCGGTGGTATCCACGCGCAGGAATGCGCCGGGGCGCTCGGAAACTCCAAAGGCGATCAAATCCCTAGCGATTTCAGCATTTTCCGCCACGACCGGGCCGATGACCTCGCCGCGCCCGAAGGTGCGAAGGGCGGCAAAACCCTTGATGACGCCCTGTTTCTCAACGATCGCGAAACGTGCCCTGTCGGCAAGCGCTGCAAAGAGCGCCGTGCGATCCGCGCCGAAAGCCTCCGCATCGAGTGCCGCAAGCGCGGCCGGATCAATGGTTTCGACCCAGATGACACCGGTTGGCCTGTCGGTCGTCACCGGAATTCCCTGATGTTGACGCACCTCGCCGCAGGCGACGAAGCCCAGTTTTTCGTAGAGCGGCAGGCCGTCGGCCGTGGCGACCAGACGGCATTCGCGGTCTTCTGCTGCGTCCATTGCCGCCTGCATCAGTTGACGCCCGAGGCCGCGGCCGCGCATGCTCTCATCCACGATCACCATATTGACGGTGGCGCAGCTTTCTCCGAGAAGCGTCGCCATGGCGGTGCCGACGACGCGTCCGTTCTCAAGGGCGACAAAACCCTTGCTCAGGGAAAGGACCAGCGCCCAGTCTTCCTTCCGGTGCGGCCAGCCGGCCTGGCGGGAAAGTTCAACGGCCGCGTCGAGGTGGTCCGGTTGAAACATTTGGATATCGATCAGGCTCGCCTGCATGCCGGAACTCCGTTTTTTCTTACTCTTCATTGATAGACTGACGCCGGAAGAAGATTGTCCCGACAAATGGGAAGGTTCGATATGTTTCGCTGTTGCTTTTATCCGCCGCCGCATCTTATGCCGCATCTTGTCCGCACCCGGTCGTAAAACCAGGGCGGGCGGCGGCTTTCGGTTGGGCTCAACGCAACTCTCTGCCAAACTGGCGGCTGCATACGCAACAATCTGCTTCCGCTGATGGCAATTGCGGTGCGCCGACCGGGCAAAGGCTTTCTATGATCAATTCATTCCGGCACGGCCGATCCCCAAGCAAGGATGACGACGATATGACCATCTTCCGCCCGAAATACATCTCCTTTGATTGCTACGGCACGCTGATCAATTTCCAGATGGCAGAGGCCGCCCGTGATCTCTATGGCGATCGCCTGGATGAAGCGCAGATGCAGCAGTTCATCAAGAATTTTGCGGCCTACCGTCTTGATGAGATCATGGGCGACTGGAAGCCCTATGCTCAGGTGGTCCACAATTCGCTTTCGCGCAGCTGCAAGCGCAATGGTGTCGCTTTCAAGGATGAAGATGCCACCTTCGTTTACGAGCGCGTTCCGACCTGGGGGCCGCATGCCGATGTTCCGGCCGGCCTCGCGAAGGTTGCGAAGGAAATTCCCCTCGTCATCCTGTCCAACGCCATGAATTCGCAGATCATGTCGAATGTCGAAAAGCTCGGCGCACCCTTCCATGCGGTCTATACCGCCGAGCAGGCACAGGCTTACAAGCCGCGTTTCAAGGCCTTCGAATATATGTTTGACATGCTCGGCTGCGGTCCGGAAGATATGCTGCATGTTTCCTCCTCGTTCCGTTACGATCTGATGTCGGCCCACGATCTCGGCATCAAGAACAAGGTCTGGGTCAATCGCGGCCACGAGCCCGCCAATCCCTATTATGGTTATGTCGAGATATCAGATATTTCCGGCCTGGCAGGCGTGGTTGGATTGTAAGGAAAGGTCGGGACCATGAAGTTCGTCTCCTATTGGCACGATACCGCGCCGCAATTTTCAGGTGCCGCGCAAGGTCCCGTCGAAGGTCATTATGATGTCGCCGTCATCGGCGGCGGCTTCACCGGTCTCGGGGCCGCGCGCCAGCTGGCCAAGGCGGGCGCGCGGGTGGTCGTTCTCGAAGGGGAGCGGGTCGGTTGGGGCGCCTCTGGCCGCAATGGCGGGCACCTCAACAATGGCCTTGCCCATTCCTATCTCTCCGCCAAGGCGGAACTGGGCAAGGAACGCGCGATCGCCCTCTACAAGGCGCTGGACGATTCAGTCGACACGCTGGAAGCACTGATCGCGGAGGAGGGGATTGATTGCAATTTCCGCCGTTCCGGCAAGCTGAAGCTCGCTTCCAAGCCGCAGCATTTCGAAGGTCTGGCAAGGAATTTCGAGGCGTTGCATGCCGAGGTTGATCCCGATACGGCTCTCTTGTCGGCTGCTGATCTCGAGGCGGAAATCGGCTCGCCCTTTTATGGCGCCATGCTCTCGAAGAAGAGCGCGATGATGCATATGGGCCGCTATGTGGCCGGCCTTGCCGAAGCCGCCAGCCGCCATGGCGCGGTGATCTTCGAAAAAGCGGCGGTGACGAAACACATCCAGAACGGCAAGCTCCATGAGCTGGAGACCGTCCGCGGTAAGGTCACGGCCAACAATGTGCTTGTTGCTACCGGGGCTTACACACCCTCCGGCTTCGGTTATTTCCGCCGCCGCATCATCGCGGTCGGCAGTTTCATCATCGCCACGCGGCCGCTGACGGATGCCGAAATCAAGGCTTCGGTTCCCGGCAACCGCACCTATGTCAACTCCATGAATATTGGCAATTATTTCCGGCTCTCGCCTGACAACCGGCTGATCTTTGGTGGCCGCGCCCGTTTTTCCGCAACTTCGGATCAGCGTTCGGACTCCAAAAGCGGTGCGATCCTGACGGAAAGCCTGCATCGCATTTTCCCGCAGCTTGCCCATGTGCCGATCGATTATTGCTGGGGCGGACTGGTTGACATGACCAAGGATCGTTATCCGCGCGCAGGTTTCCATGACGGCGTCTGGTACGCCATGGGCTATTCCGGCCACGGTGCGCAGCTTTCCACCCATCTCGGCATGATCATGGCCGACGCCATTCTCGGGCGGCCGGACAACAATCCGCTGAAGGGGCTGGACTGGCCGGCGGTGCCGGGTCATTTCGGCAAGCCCTGGTTCCTGCCGCTGGTGGGATTCTATTATAAGATGCTGGATAAGATTCAGTAGAAGGGCTGTTAGTTCTTCCGTCATGCCGGACTTGATCCGGCATCCAGCCACAACGCGGTGAAAGAATTTCTTGCGATCAATGACTTGATCGCACTGAATCCGGACTGTGTCCGGGGTGACGGCGTGTAAATGCTGCCGCTTTTTCAATCCCACGCTTCAAAAAAGAAGGGCCGCAGAGCGGCCCTTTAGGCGGGGATGAGAAAAAGGCTCAAGCGAGCCCACCGATATGGAAGGTCTTGATCTCCAGATATTCCTCGATACCGACCTGCGCGCCCTCGCGGCCGAGGCCGGATTGCTTGACGCCGCCGAAGGGGGCGACTTCGGTGGAGATGAGGCCGGTATTGAGGCCGACCATGCCGAATTCCAGCGCTTCGCCCACACGCCAGGCGCGCTTGAGGCTCTCGGTATAGAAATAGGCGGCGAGGCCGAAGGGCGTGCCATTGGCGATGGCGAGTGCTTCTTCTTCCGTCTCGAAGCGGAAGAGCGGTGCGACGGGCCCGAAGGTCTCTTCGCTTGCCAGAAGCATGCCGGTCGTGGCGTCCGTCAGCACCACCGGTGCCGTATATTGCGGACCTTCCGGCAGATTGCGCGGCTTGGTGATGATCGTCGCGCCCTTGGAAACGGCGTCGTCGATATGGGCGCGGATCTTGGCGATGGCCGGCTCGTTGATCATCGGGCCGATGGAGACCCCCGCTTCCGTGCCGGGGCCGACCCGCATGGCATCGACGCGATCCGCCAGTTTTTTCGCGAAGGCGTCGTAAACACCAGACTGGACGAGAATGCGGTTGGCGCAGACGCAGGTCTGGCCGCCATTGCGGAATTTCGAAATGAGGGCGCCTTCAATGGCGAGATCGAGATCGGCATCGTCGAAAACGATGAAGGGCGCATTGCCGCCCAGTTCCAGCGACAGTCGTTTTATGCTGTCGGCGGCGCCACGCATCAAAAGCGAACCGACGCGGGTGGAGCCGGTGAAGGAAATCTTGCGAACCGTCTCGTTGGCCATGATTTCGTTGCCGATTTCCGTCGGCATGCCGGTGACGATGTTGATGACACCTGCGGGAATGCCGGCCCGTTCGGCGAGCACGCCGAGCGCCAGAGCCGAATAGGGTGTGAATTCCGATGGCTTGATGACCACGGTACAGCCGGCTGCGAGTGCGGGCGCGACCTTGCGGGTGATCATGGCGTTCGGGAAGTTCCATGGCGTGATGATGCCGCAGACGCCGACAGCCTCCTTCAGCACCACGATGCGCCGGTCCGGCGTCGGCGAAGGAATGGTGCCGCCGCCGATGCGCCGCGCCTCTTCCGCAAACCATTTGACGAAGGATGCGCCATAGCGGATTTCGCCCTTTGCCTCATCGAGCGGCTTGCCCTGTTCCGTGGTCAGGATCAGGCCGAGATCGTCTATATGCTCGATCATCAGCGCGAACCATTTTTCGAGAAGTGCCGCACGCTCCGCATGGGTCTTCTTCTTCCACGGGCCGAAGGCGGCGTTGGCGGCCTCGATGGCCGCGCGCGTTTCCGCGCTCCCCATATCGGGAACGGTACCGATCACGGCCTGCGTCGCGGGGTCGATGACATCGACCGCCTTGCCCGACGCTGCCGTCTTCCATGCGCCGCCGATCAAGCCCGTCTGGCGAAAGAGTTCTTTGTCCTTCAAGCCCTGCATCATAATTCTCCGAAATCAGTCGAGTGCCGCAAGAATCGCGGCGGTGATGGCGTCTGTCTTGTCCTTACCCGGCACCGTGCCGATACCCCGGCCGGTCGCCTTTTCCAGCGCCGTCATGATGCGCACTGCTGCATCTTTTTCGCCGAGATGCTCGAGCATCATCGCGCCGGACCAGATGGCGGCAATGGGGTTGGCTATGCCGAGATGGGCGATATCGGGGGCCGAACCATGCACCGGCTCGAACATGGAAGGCGCGCTGCGGTCAGGGTTGATATTGGCGGAAGCGGCAAAACCAAGACCGCCCTGAATGGCCGCGCCGAGATCGGTCAAAATGTCGCCGAAGAGGTTGGAGGCGACCACGACATCAAGGCTTTCCGGGGCCATCACCATGCGTGCCGCCATGGCGTCGATGTGATAGCTGGAAACTTCGACATCGGGATATTCGGCAGCGAGCTTGTGTGTCACCTCATCCCAGAAGACCATCGAATATTTCTGGGCATTGGACTTGGTAATGGAAGCGAGCTTGCCGCGACGCTTCTGCGCCTGCTCGAAGCCGAAACGCAGGATACGTTCCACGCCCTTGCGGGTGAAGATCGAGGTTTCGACCGCAACTTCATCATCGGTGCCCTGATGCACGCGGCCGCCCGCGCCGGAATATTCGCCTTCCGTGTTTTCGCGGATGCAGAGAATGTCGAATCCATCGGCCTTCAAAGGTCCCTGCACGCCGGGCAGAAGCCGGTGAGGGCGGATATTGGCATATTGCACGAAGGCCTTGCGGATCGGCAGCAGCAGGCCGTGCAGCGAGACTGAGTCCGGCACTTCCGCCGGCCAGCCGACTGCGCCGAGCAGAATGGCGTCGAAGCCGCGCAGGGTTTCGATACCGTCCTTCGGCATCATCGCGCCGGTTTCCTTGTAGAAGGCGCAGGACCAGGGGAATTCCGTGCCTTCAAGTGCAAAACCGGAGGTTTGGGCGGCGGCGTTGAGCACTTGCCAGGCGGCATCAGTTACGCTTTTGCCGATGCCGTCTCCGGGAATGAGTGCGATGCGATGCGTTTTCAAGAGAATTCCCCTGTTACAGTCCAATCAGGACGCTTTTGCTCTTGCGGTTGGCGAGATAGGCCTCCCGTCCGAGATCCTTGCCGATGCCGGAGCGTTTGTAACCGCCTGTCGGCAATATGTGGTCGCGGGAGCGGCCGTAACGGTTGACCCAGATCGTTCCGGCCTGAATGGCGCGTGACAGGCGCATCACACGCGAGATATCACGGCTGAAAAGACCCGCCGCCAGACCGTAAGTCGGATGATCGGAAAGCGCCAGAGCCTCTTCTTCCGTCCGGAAGGACTGCAGCGTCAGCACCGGGCCGAAGATTTCCTCGGTGACGGCAGGAGAGGTCTGGTCGACATTGGCGATCAGCGTCGGCTGATAGAAATAGCCGGGGCCATCCATGATCGCGCCGCCCGTCAGGCATTCGCCGCCATGGGCGACGGCGGCCTGAACGATGCCGTCGATGCGCTTTCGCTGCACTTCGGAGATAATAGGCGAATATTGCGTCGTCTCGTCCCATGTCGGGCCGGGCTTCACCGCCTTCATGCGGGCGATGATCGCGGCGGAAAGGGCATCTGCCGCACTTTCTTCAACGATGATGCGGGAACCGGCCACGCAGGCCTGCCCGGCATTGGAGAGAATATTGCCGGCAATGGCCGCCGCCGCTTTTTCGATATCGGCATCGGCAAAGACCAGTTGCGGGCTCTTGCCGCCGAGCTCCAGCGTCATGGGCTTGATGCCGGTGCGGGCGATATTGGCCATGATGGCGGCGCCCGCGGCTGTGGAGCCGGTGAAGCTGACCTTGGAGATATCAGGGTGCCCGGTGATGGCATTGCCCGTCACAGGCCCGTCACCCAGTACGATATTTATGAGACCGGCGGGGAGCCCGGCCTTGATCGCCAGCTGTGCCATGAAAATGCTGGAGAAGGGCGTCATTTCCGAGGGTTTCAGCACCACGGCATTACCGGCGGCAAGCGCCGGGCCGAGCTTCCAGCCCGCCATGGAGACGGGGAAATTCCATGGCGTGATGGCGCCGACGACACCATAGGGTTCGGTCATGATCATGCCGAGGCTCGCATCGTCGGTCGGCACCAGATCGCCGCCTTCTTTGTCGGCGAATTCGGCAAAGAAACGGATTTGCTCGGCGGTGACGGCGATATCGCCGGCGATCAGCTGGCCCACGGGCCGCGTCGAGGAGAGCGCCTCGATTTTTGCCAGCGTCTCGGCTTCCTGTTCGATCAGGTCGGCCCAGCGCTGCAAGACCTTTGTACGCTCACGCGGGCGCACGCCGCCCCAGTTGCTGCTCTTCAACGCAGCCTTGGCAGTCTGCACCGCTTCATCGACCAGCGCTGCATCCGCCTTGGGACAACCGGCATATCCAACGCCATCGGATGGGCGGTGCATGTCGATGCCGTTTGCCGCCGTAATCAGCCGGTCGCCGATGAAGTGGCCGATCGGCAGGGACAAGCTGTCTGGATCGAAGCTGAGCGTCATGTGGAATCCTTTCTGGATATGCCCCAACGCTAATCCCTGACGGCAAGCAGCATCGACCGACTGCGGCGTGGGCGGTGAATGAAAATCCTGTTTTGCCACCGGCAGACAGCGCAATCTTCGGCGGCGAAGGCAGGCCGCCGGTCAAACGCCGTAGCGTGCACTTATCCGGTCGAAAATCCCGGCCATCCGCTCGCAAAGAGGCCGGGGATCGTCGCCTTCGTTTTCGACTGCTTCAAACACCCGGTGTTTCAGGAAGAAACGCCATCCCACGGGCGATTTTTGCAGAAATTGAGTCAACAGGTCATAACGTTCCCGGGTCCAGACCGCCTCGAAGGCGAGCCGCTCCGGTCCATAACTGATGATATCGTACGTCTTTCGGCGCGGTGTGGAGCGCAGGGCGGCCGTCGCTTCTTCATCGATCTCATCGCCGATGAGCGCGACCCCGTAGTGTCTTGCAGCATTTTCTGCCGAGACCGCACCACGCCGCACATCGCGAAGCACGGCCTGTTGCGGGCGGGTGAAGGGGTCGCCGTAACCGCCCGCTCCCGGTCCGATGACACGAATGACATCACCCGGGCCGCAATGGACGATATCGGTATTGCCGAGTGAGATTTCGCCCTCCGTATCGGGATTGCGGAGAAAGCGGGAAATCAGCCCCGGGCCCGCACCATTGACGCCCCAGCTTGCCATCAGCGAGCGATTGCGGTTGCGTGCCGTGACCACCGTTTCCGGCGAGGATATTTCAAACTCCATGATGGCCGAAAGCCCGCCGCGAAAATGGCCTGCCCCGCCGGTATCGCGTTGCAACCCATAACGACGGAAGAGGATCGGCACCTCCGCTTCGCTGATTTCGATCGGCGTGTTGCGCAGAAAGCCGGTGGCGCCGCCGGCGCCGTCGCTGCCGTCGCAGAAGGGCGTACCGCCGCCACCGCCGCCAACCGGGCCGATGGAGGCCATGACCGGGCGGCCGCTCCGGTCGCTGGTCTTGATGTTCATGATGGCGTTTCCGCCGGGGGAGGCAGCGGGAATAAGCTCGGGCAGGGCCTTTGCGAAAGCGCCGATGGTGACGATCTGGGTCATGGCGCAGGTGAGTGAGCGCATGCCGACAGCGGCCGGGCGTTGACAATTGACGATCGTGCCTTCCGGCAGCACGGCCCGTACCGGGCGCAGGGTCCCGGCGTTCAGAAGCAGGCTGTTATCGAGCGTATAAAGCACATAGGTCAGGCCGACCATGACGAGTGAATGTCGCTCGCGACCGCCGGTCGGCATATTCAGCGACGAGCCGAGCTGCGGATCGCTGCCGGTATAGTCGAGAACCGCCTCGCCGCCGCGGATTTTCAGCGTCAGCGCCACGCGGCATGGCCGGCCGCCAACGGAATCCTCGTCGGCATAGTCGGCAAAGAAGTAATCGCCATCGGGAACCCTGGTGAGGATTTGCCGGGTCTGCTCTTCCGCATAGTCGAAAATCTGGCGCACACCGTCCAGAAAATCGTCAAAGCCGAAACGGGCGACGATCTCCTGCATCTTGCGTTCGCCGATGTTGACGGAGGCGATCTGGGCGTGGAGGTCGCCGATATTCTGTTCCGGCATGCGAACATTGGCCTTCATCATGTCGATGATGAAGGGATCGAGCCTGCCTTTGCGAACGAGCTTGACTGGCGGGATGCGCAGGCCTTCCTGCTCGATTTCGGAAAGCGAGCGGGACAATGAGGCGGGAACCGCGCCGCCGACGTCGGTATTGTGAATGTGCCCGACCGCGAAACAGGCGATTTTGCCCTCGTGGAAGACCGGTTTCCAGATGTGGATATCCGGCGAGTGGGTGGCGACGAAACCGCTATAGGGATCGTTGGTGATGCAGATATCGCCGTCTTCATACTCCTCGAACATGGAAATCAGCGGCGCGTAATCGATGCCGCTATACCAGGGCGCGCCGAATTGCCGGGGATTGGCGAAGGCAAGCCCCTCGCGCGTCACCACCTGGCAGGAAAAATCCTCGGTTTCCTTGACGAAGGCGGAATGGGCGGTGCGCATCAGCGTGAAGGCCATGGCGTCGGCGGCGGCAGAGCAGAAATTGGCAAGGACCTTGAGGTTGCGGCGATCGATGGCCATGGATCAAAACTCCCTCTTGGTAATGACGAGATTGCCGAAATGGTCCACATGGACGGAGAAGTCGGGCGGCACCACGGTGGTGGTGTCGTCCTGAAGGATGATGGCGGGACCATCGAAATCGTGTCCGGCCGCCAGATCGGCACGATGATAGATAGCCATGTCGTGTTCCATGCCGCCAAACCAGCCTTTCGCGTGGAAGCGCGGTTTAGCGGGACCGGTGGCCATGCCTGTCTCCCGAAGAGGGGGCTTCGGTGTTCGGCCGGAAACGACGAGCCTGAGGTTGACCATCTGTACGGCCGCCCGTTCATCGGAATGGCCATAAAGACGGGCATGTTCTTCGTGGAAAGCCTTGTTGATGGCGCCGGCGTCACCTCTGCCCAGCCATTCCGGCTGCAGCGTGGTTTCGATTTCGTAGGACTGGCCGCGATAGCGCATGTCGGCGGAAAGCCGCATGTCGCAATCACCGTTAAAACCCTGTTCCTTCAGCCAGTTGCGGCCGGTCTCCTGCATTTCGGTGAGAAGGGGGGCGAGATCAGAGGCCGCCCTGTCGTCCACCTCGCAATAGGTGGTGCGGATGAAATCATTCTTGAGATCGGCAATCAGGCCGCCGAGCGCGGAAACGACACCGGGGGTGGGCGGCACCACCACACCTTTCATATCCAGTTCGCGGGCAAGGAAACAGGCGAGCATCGCGCCCGCGCCGCCGAAAGCGAAGAGGTGAAATTCGCGCGGGTCGATGGCGAAGCGGGAGGTCAGGGCGTTCACCTCCGCATACATGCCCGAGACGGCGATATCGACGATGTTGCCGGCGAGCGCCTCGACGGAAAGGCCGAGTTTTTCGGCAAGCGGCAAGAGGGCGGCGCGCGCTGCGGCGTGATCGACGGTCACTGCGCCATAACCGAGCGGCATGTGGCCGATGAGATTGGCGGCCGCCATGGCGTCCGTGATTGTCGGGCGGTCGCCGCCGCGTCCGTAACAGGCAGGCCCCGGCGTCGAACCGGCACTTTCCGGTCCGACCTGCAACAGGCCGAGACTATCCACCCACGCGACCGAGCCGCCGCCCTGGCCAACGGAACTGACGGAAACGGAGGGAACATGAATCTGGAAATCGCCGATCAGCTCACCGACCCCATATTGGGCCTCGCCATCAAGGATAACGGCCACATCGGCGCTGGTGCCGCCAATGTCCAGGCTCATCACCCGCTCAAAGCCGCTGGCCTTCGCCAGATAACCCGCGCCGATGACGCCGGAGGCGGTGCCCGACAGGATCATCTGCACACATTCGCGCCGCGCCTGATCGATGCCCATGACGCCGCCATTGGTCTTGGTGATGAGCAGCGGGCAGGCAATGCCTTGCCTGCGCAGCACCGTTTCAAAACGATCGAGGTAATGTGCGACGCGCGGCTGGACATAACCACTGATGACGGCGGTGACTGTGCGCTCATATTCGCGGATGATCGGCCATGTCTCGGCAGAGGAGACCACTGGCAATTGCGGTGCGATGCGCTCGATCATCGCCTTCACGGCCCGTTCGTTTTCGGGGTTACGGTAGGAATGCAGGAAGGCGAGAACGATGCCGTCGCAACCGGCTGCAATTGCTCCGGCGACAGCCTTCGCCACATTCTCTTCGTTCGGCGTGAGCTTTATCTCGCCGGTCGCCAGCATGCGTTCGGCTATGCCGAAAACCCGTTCACGCGGGATGAGCGGTTCCGGCCGCACGGAATAGAGATTGTGGATCTGCGGGATTTTCAGGCGTGCAACATCAAGCACGTCCTCGAAATTTTCCGTGGTGAACAGGGCGACGTTCTGGCCGTTGCGCTGGATCACCGTGTTGACACCGACGGTGGTTCCATGGGTGAAATAGGAAACGTCCTTCGCTTCGATGCCGTCGCGCTTTTTCAGCGTATCGAGCGCGAGAAGGATTTCTTCTCCCGGCGCATCGGGGCGGGAAAACACCTTCAGGGTGGAAAGCGAGCCGGTCCCATCGTCAAACACGGCAAAATCCGTAAATGACCCGCCCACATCAACGCCAATGCGATATCCCATCTCTTCCGTCTCCTTTTCCAGTCCTGATGATGCTGTCATCGGGACCGGAAAAGGGCCAAGCATTTATGGGGCAAGGGTCATAGCTCCAGGTTATGATGATGGCCGACATGACGTGCAAGTCAGGCTGATCAGCCTTCGCCGGGTTTTGGCACCGTCATGTAATATTCGGGATGCGGTGCGGCGCGATAGCCGGCCTTTTCATAGACGCCATGGGCGTCGCGGGTCGCGAGCATCCAGCTTGATACCGTTGAGAGCTCCGGATGCCTGCGTATCTCGGTGGCGATCCAGGAAGCAAGGCCGCGACCGCGATGATCCTCCACCGTGAAGACATCGCGCAGATAGCCGAAAACGGCATAGTCCGTCACCAGACGGGCGAAGGCGGCCATGGAACCATCGGGGGCGTAGACGCCAACCGGCAGCGAATGCGAAAGCGCCCGCTTCAGCCGGTCGGCGGTCATTCCCTGCGCCCAGTAGGAATCGCGGGCGAGAAAACCATGGACCAGATCGAAATCGACACGCGTCGGATCGGTGCTCATCACGTAGCCGTCGCGGGTAATTTCGAAAATGGTCGGTTCCCAGCTCATCCGTTCACCGTAACATAGATCTTGCGGACGGTTTCAATGGTTTTCCATACGCCGACGAAGCCCGGCTTCATGACGAAACTGTCGCCCGCCGTATAACGCAGCGGTGCGCCGCCTTCCGGCGTGATTTCGATGACGCCTTCGAGGATATGGCAGAATTCGAAGGTTTCGCCCTTGATCGAATGGCTTTCGCCCGGCGTCGCTTCCCAGATGCCGGTGTGGACGGTGCCGTTGCGGGCTTCGTCCAGCGGCCAGGTTTTGAAGGACGGATCGCCGGAGATGAGGCGTTCCGGCAGGGCCTTGGAAGCTTTCGGTTCGAAGGCGGGATGGGTGTCGATGGTCTTGAGAAGCGGCATGGGTGTCCTTTCCTGGAACGGTATGATCAATATCCGCGGTTGCGGTCGACGAGGCCGAGCGGCTCGAGGCCGGACTGGTATCGTTTGATGTTTTCGACAACGGTGCGTGCTGCCGAATGCGGCTGGGTGACGCTGGCGATATGCGGCGTCAGAAGAATTTTCGGATGGGTCCAGAAACGATGCTCTTCCGGCAGCGGTTCGGGTTCGGTGACGTCGATCACCGCGCCCGAGAGCCCGCCATTATCCAGCGCATCGACGAGGGCGTCGTGGTCGAGTTGTTTGCCGCGCCCGGCGTGAACGAGGCCAGCGCCTTCCGGAAGCATTGCCAGACGTTCGCCGTTCAGAAGCCCCACGGTCTCTTCGGTCAGCGGCAGCAGGCAGACGAGAATATCGCTTGTCGAGAGGATGGCGGCCAATCCGGCTTCGCCGTGATGGCAGGTGACGCCGTCGATCGCGCGCGGGGAACGGCTCCAGCCGGAAAGTGGAAAACCGAAGGGTTTCAGCCGCTCCAGCGCCGCAACACCCAGCATGCCGAGGCCGAGAACGCCCACGCGGCACTCTTCCGCCTGACGTTGCGGCAAAGCCTTCCAGAGTTGCTGGCGCTGCTGTTTTAAATAGACCGGCAGGTTGCGGTGAAGCGCCAGCACGCCAAGGCTTACATATTCCTGCATCATGCGGATGATGCCTTCATCCACCATGCGCACGACCTTCACATGCGCAGGGACCGCATCGATGTGGAACTGATCGACACCCGCACCGATGGAAAACAGGATTTCGAGATTGCGGTAGCGGCCGATATCATCAGGCACGGTCCAGGTGATGAGATATCGAACCGTATCGGCATCAACGCTGGCGGCATCCATCGAGAAGGGCAGCTCCGGCAGGTCGCGGGCCAGGGCCTGCCGGAAAATCTCGCCGCGCTTCGCGTCGGAATTGAAGAAAAACGTCATCTGATATCCGTGGTTCCGAAGGTTTAAACCGTGCAGCGGTTCGCCAGTGTTTCCAGCATTGACTGGCAGGCCGAAAGTTCGCCGGCCGTTATGAATTCGTCCGGCTTGTGGGCGCGGCCGATATCGCCCGGGCCGCAGATGATGGCGTCGATGCCGGCAGCCTGAAAGAGCCCGGCCTCCGTGCCGTAGCTGACGGCGGCGATGCAGGGCGCGCCGGTCAATTCTTCCAGAAGCTTCACGAGCGGCGCATCGGCGGCGAGGGACAGCGCCGGATAATCGCTCATCGGCGCCCATTCTATGTCGATGCCCTCAGCGGCGAGCGCTTCGACGCCGTCACGCACCGGCTGGAGCAGGGCGAGCGGCGACACACCGGCAATCGCTCGTGCTTCCAGTTCGATGGCGCAGAGATCGGGAATGATGTTGATCGCCTGTCCGCCTTTCACCGTGCCGATCTGTAGGGAAGAATAGGGGGGCTCGAATGTCGCCTCGAAGGGGCCCTGCGTGAGGGCCTGTGCGGTCTCGACAGCCTTCGCCATGATGCCGGTGATCAAATGGATGGCGTTCACGCCCTGATCCGGCCGCGAGGAATGGCCGGAGCGGCCGCGAATGGTGATGCGTGCAGCGGCCTTGCCCTTGTGGGCGCGCACGGCACGCAGATTGCTCGGTTCGCCGATGATCGCGCCCGCCGGTTTTGCGCATAGTTCCGGCAATCGGGCAATGAGGTGCGGGACGCCGCGGCAGCCCGCCTCCTCGTCATAGGAAAAGGCAATATGAATGGGGCGATTCAGCGCCATGCGCGAAAATGCCGGTGCCGCGGCGAGAACCGTGGCCAGAAATCCCTTCATGTCGGTGGTTCCGCGTCCGTAAAGACGCTCGCCTTCCGCTCTCAGGGTGAAGGGATCGGAGGACCATTCCGGCTCACCGGCAGGCACCACATCCATATGGCCGGACAGGATGTATCCGCTGGTATCTGTCGGCCCGAAGCTGGCGAAGAGATTGGCGCGGTCGCCCTCGGGACCGGCAAGCAGCGATACTTTCGCGCCGTGACTATCCAGATAATCGGCGATCCACCCGGCGATATCGCCATTGGCGGTTCCGACGACCGATGGGAAGCCGACAAGACGCTCCAGAATTTCGATTGCGTTCATGGCTGTCTCCGCCGCTTCAACGTCGAAAAGCTTAGAGCGGCCGGCGGCGTTTATCTGCTGAAATAGGGGTGTTTTCGGTAGATTGTTGTGTCTTTCCAGCGCTTTCGGAAAATTCCTGCCGGCAAGGCTGGTTATCTTCGGATGTCGTGGGCTGGGCTGCCGGGATCAAGGTTCCGCGCCGGAGGGAATGAGAGCCGTTTGTCATGGAGCTGCTCAAGGTCGATAGTTTCGAGTTGCGAACCGTGGATATCGCCGATGTGGAGGCCGATCATCTGCATGCCCTCTCCATGGCTGTCGGATGGCGATACCACGCGAATGAATGGTGTTTCCTGCGTCAATGTGGCATCGGCCTTGCTGCGCTTGACGAAATTGATCGCGTTGTCGCAACCGCCATGCTGTTTCCTTATGATGAAGGTTTCGCGACGGTCGGTATGGTCATCGTTTCCCCGCGTTTGCAGGGGCAGGGCGTTGCACCGTGGCTGGTGGGGCAACTCATGGCAGATTACCCTGACGCTGCACTGCGGCTGAACGCCACGGAAGCGTCGCGGCGGCTTTTTGCCCGGCTGGGTTTTGCCGGAGATGCGGAAAAAGTACATCTCCTTCGCGGCAAGGCGCGCTGCCCTGCCGAGATGCCGACGCTCGGAAGAAAACAGAGGATCGAGCCGCTTTCGGAGGACCATTTGTCCGCTGTTGCGGATCTGGATCAGGCGGCTTTCGGTGTCTCGCGCCAGCGCGTCCTGCAGCGTCTCCTGCGGGAAAATAAGGGTTATGGCCTGTTCGAGGCGGATCGTCTCGTGGCCTTTGCATTGCGGCGCGCAGCGGGACGGGGCCATATTGTCGGCCCGGTCGTTGCGGGTGAGGAAACGCAGGCCATTGCGCTGGTCAGGCGGCATTTTTCCGATCTGGACGATCAGCTCGTCCGTCTCGATGCCGTGCGTGACAGTGGTCTTCTGACCGACTTTCTGACGCAATCCGGCCTGGTGGTGATCGAAACGCTGACCACCATGTCGAAAAACGTGCCGCAACCGGCCGGCTCTGGTCCCGCAATGATTTTCGCCCTGGCTGGCCCGTCTTTGTGCTGAGGTGCGGCACTATCGCAATTGACGCCCCGCCCGTTGCCCCTTATGTGAGAAAGCGACGGTTCCTGCAGCCGAAAGGCGAAGGGATTAATAGGGAACATGGTGCGGGCGATCTTTTTCGCCCAATGCCGTGGCTGCCCCCGCAACTGTAAGCGGATTGTCGTTCATCCCAGTGACGCTTCAAGGCGTCATGCCACTGTATTCTCTGGAATGCGGGAAGGCAGATGAGTGACGCAAATCCGTGAGCCAGGAGACCTGCCGTCAAAATATGAACCATCGTTACGGGCGGGGAAGCCCGGAGGAGGAGATTGTAATGTTATTTCATAACATTTGGTTTGCGTCCCGTCGTCGTTCTCCGTACAAGACGTCCCGCTGTTGCTGCGCGTTCTGACGCCTGCTGCTCTGGAATAAGTTTTACTTTCGACTGGAGAACACATGTTTCGTTCTAGACGCCTGCCGGTCCATGCCGGCTTTCTGGCCGCCGCGTTTGCGGTTTTGCCTCTTGCCAACGCTAACGCTGCCGAAACCACTTACCCCCTGACGATCAACAGCTGCGGTCAGGAGATCACCTTCAAGCAGGCTCCCGCCCGCACCGTATCCGTCGGCCAGAGCACGACCGAGGTTCTTTATCTGCTCGGGGTTGCTGACAAGGTGGTCGGCACGGCGCTGTGGATCGGCCCGGTTCTGAAGGGCTACGAGGAGGCCAATGCCAAGGTCGAGCGACTGGCCGATAATGATCCGAGCTTTGAGGCGGTTGTCGGCAAGAGGCCTGACCTCGTGACGACGCAGTTCCAGTGGCAGATCGGCCCTGAAGGCGTCGTCGGAACGCCGGTGCAATTCGCCGAACTCGGCATTCCCGTCTATACCTCGCCTGCCGATTGCATCGGCAAGGATAATTCCGGCGGTGGCGACGGCGTGCGCAACACCGGCTTCACCATGGATCTGATCTATCAGGAAATCCGCGATCTCGCCAAAATCTTCAACGTGCAGGATCGCGGCGAGGAAGTCGTTGCCGATCTGAAGAAGCGTGAGGAAGCCGCCCGCACCAAGATCGCCTCGGCAAATGGCAAGCTTTCCGCCGTCTTCTGGTTCTCCAGCGCCGAGCTGGATATCGACCCCTATGTGGCCGGCCGCAACGGCGCGCCCGGTTACATCATGTCCGCACTGGGCTTAAAGAATGTCATCGAAAGCGATGAGGAATGGCCGACCGTCGGCTGGGAAACCATCGCCAAGGCAAATCCGTCCGTCATCGTCGCCGGCAAGATGGACCGCCGTCGCTTCCCGGCTGACGATGTCGCCGTCAAGCTGAAGTTCCTCGCCAGCGATCCCGTGGCCAGCATCATGCCCGCCGTCAAGCAAGGTCATGTGTTCGAAATGGATGCGCAGGCGATGAACCCGACCATTCGCACCATTGAAGGCATCGAAACGCTGGCTGAAGCGATTTCGGCTGCCGGCCTCGCCAAGTGAACAGTCTTTCCGTCCATTTCGGCAGGGTGGGACTGGCTTTCGCCGCGCTCGCCCTGCTGCTCGTCGCGCTGATGGCCGGAGCGGCCATCGGCGAGACCGCCATTCCCTTTGACGTCGTGGCGAAAACTATCGCCAACCGTGTTTTCCATGCGGGTTATCCGTTGGAGCCGCTGGATGAGGGCATTGTCTGGAGTTATCGCCTCAGCCGCGCCGTTGTCGCCGCCTGCTGCGGGGCTTCGCTGGCGCTCGCCGGGGCGGTGCTGCAATCGCTTCTGCGCAACCCGCTTGCCGATCCCTATATTCTCGGCATTTCCGCCGGCGCCTCCACCGGTGCCGTCGCTGTCGCGCTTCTGGGTTTTGGCGCGGGTTTCCTGACGATGCCGGCCGGCGCGCTCATCGGTGCTTTTGTGGCCTTTTCTCTGGTCAGCCTTCTCGCGGTGCGGGCGGGACATGGCAACAGCGCCATCATTCTGGCGGGGGTGGCCGGGTCGCAGCTGTTCAACGCCATGACCTCTTTCATCGTCACCAAATCCGCCAATGCGGAACAGGCGCGCGGCATTATGTTCTGGCTGCTCGGCAACCTCTCGGGCGTGCGCTGGCCGGATGTCTGGCTGGCGCTGCCGGTCAGCCTTGCGGGTCTTGCTGTGTGTCTCTGGTATGCCCGGGCGCTGGATGCCTTTGCCTTCGGCGGTCAAGCCGCCGCTTCACTCGGTATCCCGGTGCGGTGGGTCTATGCGGTGCTGATCTCGGTTTCGGCAATCATGACGGCCGCGATGGTGTCGCTGGTCGGCTCCATCGGTTTCGTCGGGCTCGTCATTCCCCATGCCGCGCGCATCTTCGTCGGCGTTCGCCATGGCATCTTGCTGCCGGTGACGGCACTGACCGGTGCGGTTTTCATGATAGTCGCGGATATTCTCTCGCGCATCGTCATTCCGGGGCAGGTGCTGCCCATCGGCGTCATCACCGCGCTGGTCGGCGCGCCCGCCTTCGCCTTCATCCTGGGGCAAAAGAGGGCGCGGTCATGAAGTTATCCGCCCACGGCCTGCATTTCCATGCCGGCAATATCGATATCGTGCGCGGCGTTTCGCTCAATGTCGGTTCCGGGGAGTTTCTGGGCATCATCGGCCCGAATGGTTCCGGCAAGAGCACGCTGCTTTCCATGCTGGCGGGAATTCGCAAACCACGCCGGGGGCACGTTACGCTTGGCGAGGAGCCGCTTGCCTCGCTGGGACGCCGCGATCTTGCCCGCCGGCTTGCCTTCGTGGAGCAACAGGCTGAAACCACCGAGCGCATCACCGCACGGCAGGCCGTGGAGCTTGGACGCACGCCCTATCTCGGGCCGCTTTCCGCTTGGTCACAGAATGACGACGCCATTGTTGATGCGGCACTTGCCAATGTCGACATGGCCGACAAGGCGGAGCGCAACTGGCATCATCTTTCCGGCGGCGAACGCCAGCGCCTGCACATTGCCCGCGCATTGACGCAGGAGCCGCATATCCTGCTGCTGGACGAACCGACCAATCACCTTGACATAGGCCACCAGATCGGCCTGCTCGATCTGGTGCGCCGGCAGGGTCTGACCGTCGTTGCGGCGCTGCACGATCTCAATCACGCCGCCATGTTCTGCGACCGCGTCGCCATCATGCATCGGGGTGAGATGATCGCGGTCGGCCCGCCGCGGGACGTTCTGACACCGGCGACAATAGCCGAGGTTTTCGGAGTCGAATGTGTCGTCACCACGGACGAGGGCGGCTTTTCCCATATTCGTTTTCTGCCGGCCCATGGGCGGGCCGAGCACCCAAGGAAAGTATTGGCACGATGATGATGTTGACGATGCTCGCAAACGCCGCTGCAAAGACCAGACTCTTTTACGCCGCTGCCGCAATTGCCGTGACGGTCACGGGCTTTCCGCTTCAGGCTTCAGCCGAGACCTTCGAGGTGAAAATGCTGAACCGGGGCGAAAAGGGCCCGATGGTATTCGAGCCCGATTTTCTCGAAATCGCGCCCGGCGACCGCGTACGCTTTGTGCCCACTCACAAGAGCCACAATGCCGCGACCATCGATGGCATGGTTCCGGAAGGTGTCGAAGGGTTCAAAAGCCGGATCAATGACGAGTTCGAGACCGGGTTCGAAAAGCCGGGCTTTTACGGCATAAAATGCTCGCCGCATTACGGCATGGGCATGGTCATGCTGATCAAGGTGGGCGATGCGACCCTGCCGCAGAGCTACAGGACGGTGGACGTGCCGGGTCGCGCCAAACCACGGTTCGACGATCTTTTCGAGCAGGCGGAAAAATAAAGCGATGTCGGAGGCCCAGCTGCGGCGGTTGATGCCGCCTCAGCTTTTGCCAGTAACATCCGGCTTCACCGCACATACCGCATAACGATGCTGCAGCCCGCGCAGGACGCCTTTTAGAAGGCTGAAGTTTTTCGCCTGGGCGCGGTGAATGGCCTGAAGTTCCTGATCGATCGCGACAGGTTCGAAACCGGTCGTGCGCAACAGCGCCGCGACATCGCCGGCCCTTGCGCCCTTCGAAAAATAGACCCGCGAGAGGATGCTGTTGAAGGTATTTTCCGGGTCCGCCGGCTTGTGCGGCTGGTCCGGTTTAATGAGGCCGATGTTTTCGAGGCTGGCCGCCAGTTTCTTCACCAGCTTTTCGCGCCAGCCGGTATTCACGAAATCGCCGTCAACGATCAGAAGCCGCCCGCCGGGTTTCAAGACACGGAACCATTCGGCAAAACTCGCCTGTGGGTCCACCAGCGTCCAGACCAGATGACGGGTGATGATGACGTCGGCGCTTTCATCCGGCTCCATGGTGTTTTCGGCATCGCCGACGAAAAAGCGGATGTTGCGTCCACGTTTTTTCGCTTTTTCCCGGGCAAGGGCCAGCATCGTTTCCGACCAGTCCATGCCGGTAACCTGAAAACCGAGATCGTCCATCAGGTGTGAGATGACGCCGGTGCCGCTGGCGAGATCAAGCGCCTTGCGGCCCTCTCCGCGGCCCAGATGTTTCAGGATAAGCGCGTGCCAGGCTGCACGCTCGTCTTCGGAGAAAATTTCATGCCCGGGCGAAAGGTCGAAAGTCGCGGCGCGGCCGGACCAATAGGATTTGATTTCGTCTCTCAGACTGTCGTTTTTGCCGTATTGGATGGTATCGATCATCGGTGTTCAACTCATGTACCGGTCAGTTAAGAATGGCTCTAAAACATAAATGTTGACTAGTACAGTCAGAAAATAATACAGCCGCGCCAGTCAACACTGGAGAGCAATATCCGATGCGCATCTCAGCCAAATCTGCGGCACTTGCCCTTGGCCTTCTCGTATCCGCCGCATGGCCGGCATTCGCCGAAAAGGTCACCGTCAAGGATGTGACGGGCCGCGATGTCGAGGTCAATGTGCCCGTATCGCACGTCATCCTCGGCGAAGGTCGCCAGATTTATTTCCTGGCTGCGCTCGACAAGGAAAACCCTTTCCAGCACGTCGTTGGCTGGCGCGACGATCTGGCGAAAGCTGATCCGGAAACCTATGCCGCCTATCTCGCCAAATATCCCGAGGTTGCCAAGCTGCCCACTTTCGGCGGCATGAAGGACGGCACCTTCGACATCGAGCAGGCCGTTTCGCTGAAGCCTGACGTGATCCTGATGAATATCGACGCCAAGACGGCGACCGAAGAAGCAGGCTATATCGAAAAGCTCGCCAAGGTCGGCATTCCGCTGGTTTACGTCGATTTCCGCGAAAAGCCGATGGAAAATACCGAGCCGAGCATGCGCCTCATGGGCCAGCTGACCGGCAAGGAAAAGATCGCCGAGGACTTCATCAAGTTCCGCGCCGACTCCATCGCCAAGGTCACCGATACGCTTGAAAAAGCCAATCCGAAGAAGCCTGTCGTGTTCATGGAGCGCGCCGGCGGTTACTCCGACGATTGCTGCATGTCTTTCGGCAACGAGAATTTCGGCAAGATGGTGGAGCTTGCCGGCGGCATCAACATGGCCAAGGACATCATTCCCGGCACCTTCGGCAACGTCAATCCGGAACAGATCATCGCCTCCAACCCGGAGCAGGTCATCATCACCGGCGGCAACTGGAACGGTTATGTGCCGGGCGGCAACTGGGTCGGCGTCGGTTATGGCGCGGATCTGAAGGAAGCGCATCGCAAGCTTGAAAACCTGACCAAGCGCCCGGCTTTCACCGGTGTGCAGGCGGTGAAGGACGGCAATGTCCACGCCATCTGGCATCAGTTCTACAACAATCCCTACCAGTTCGTGGCCATTCAGGAAATCGCCAAGTGGCTGCATCCCGACCTCTTTAAGGATCTGGACCCCGAGGCGACCTTCAAGGAGCTGCATGCCCGCTTCCTGCCGCTCGACTACAAGCCCGGCTACTTCGTTTCGCTGAAGGACGCCAAGTAATACAGGGACGGTGAAGGGGAGCGCCGTCCGACCGATGGATAAAGCCGCAGCCATGCGGCTTTATCGCTTTGTTTTGGAACTCAATGAGGACTTCTCATGCGGCTCAACGCTCTCAGGCATCTTGCGGTGCTGGCCTTCTCCCTTCTCGCCGTGACGGCTCGTGCCGGGGAAATCACCGATGTCACCGGGCGCAAGGTTGAGCTGGACCTGCCAGCCAAGCGCGTTATCGTTGGTGAAGCCCGTCAGGTGCACGTCATCGCGGCGCTCAAGGGCGAGCAGACCTTTGATACCATCGTCGGCTGGCGTGACGACCTTCTCAAGAAGGATCCCGACAGTTATGCCGCCTATGTCGAGCGTTTTCCGCAGATCGAGAAACTGCTGCGTTTCGGTTATGTGCCGCAGGGCGATTTCAGCCTGGAAACCGCCATCACCCTTTCGCCGGATGTGATCACCCTCAATCTGGAAGCGGAGAAGTCCGCGAAGGAAAGTGGTTTCGAAGAAAAGGCCGCCGCCGCCGGTATCAAGATCATCTATCTCGATTTCCGCATCGATCCTGAAAAGAACAGCGAAGCCTCGGTCGAGATTCTCGGCAAGCTGTTTGGCGCCGAAGAGCGCGCGAGGGAATTCATTGCCTACCGCCGTGCTGAAATCGCCCGCGTGACCGATCGGCTAGCAAGCGTCAAGGACCTGAAGCGCCCGAACGTCTTCATCGAACGTGCGCCCGGCATTTCCGGCGAAAACAATTGCTGCCGCACTTTCGGGCCAGTCAATTTCGGTGCGATGGTCGATCTTGCCGGCGGCCACAATATTGCCGACGGCATCATCAATACGACGTTCGGCGATCTCAATCCAGAGCAGCTCGTCGTTGCCGATCCGGACCATGTCATCGTCACAGGCTCCAACTGGGCGGCCGAATCCGACATCAACCAGTTCGTTCCTGTCGGCCGCGGCGCGGATATGACCCTTTCCCGCGATAGGCTCGCCAACCTGATGAAGCGCACGCCGTTTCCTGAACTGAAGGCCGTGAAGGAAGGCAATGTCCACGCCGTCTGGCATCAGTTCTATGGCGCGCCTTACGAGTTCTTCCCGATCCAGCAATTCGCCAAGTGGTTCCATCCCGATCTCTTCGCCGATCTCGATCCCGAAAAGAATTTTGAGGAGTTTCACCGCAAATTCCTTCCCGTCACCTACAAGCCGGGCTATTTCGCCTCGCTGGAAAAAGGTTTGAACCAATGAGTTCGCTGAATGAAAGCGCGGTTGGCATCAGTGGGCGCGATCAATATCGCGCCCTTGCCGCGCGCAGGATCATCATCCTCTTCGGGCTTTTTATCGCCCTGTGTTTCAGCATGGCCGCCGACATGGCGCTCGGCCCGGCGCGCTACACGCTCTCCGAGGTTCTGGCGACCATTGCCGATCCGGCTGCCGTCGGAAACCAGCTCCGGGTGGTGATCTGGGATATCCGCATGCCGATCGCACTGATGGCAGTCACTGTCGGCGCGTCGCTTTCGGTTGCGGGCGCACAGATGCAGACCATCCTGTCTAACCCGCTTGCCAGCCCCTTCACGCTCGGCATTTCCGCCGCGGCAAGTTTTGGTGCGGCGCTGGCGCTGGTTGGCGGCGTGGCGATCTTTCCGGGCGCGGTGCATTACATGGTGCCTATCAATGCTTTCATCATGGCCATGGTCGCGGCCCTCTTCATCCATTTCGCCTCGACGCTTCGCGGGGTGACGGTTGAAACCATCGTGCTGCTCGGCATCGCGCTGGTGTTCACTTTCAATGCGGCGCTGTCGCTGCTTGAATATCTGGCGTCTGAACAGGCGCTTGCCGCCGTGGTTTTCTGGACCATGGGCAGCCTGACCAAGGCGACCTGGGACAAGGTCTATATCACGGCCGCCATCCTCCTCGTCACCGTGCCGATGTTCATGCGCAATGCCTGGGCGCTGACGGCGCTGAGGCTGGGTGACGACAAGGCGGCCAGCATGGGCATCAATGTCCGGCGGCTGCGGTTGACGACCATGCTGACGGTCAGCCTTCTGGCGGCCATTCCGGTTTCTTTTGTCGGCACCATCGGTTTCGTCGGGCTGGTCGGTCCGCACATCGCCCGCATGGTTGTTGGCGAAGACCAGCGTTTCTTCCTGCCCGGCTCGGTGATCTGCGGCGCGCTGCTTCTGTCGGCAACCTCGGTCATCAGCAAGATCCTCATTCCCGGTGCCATCCTGCCGATCGGTGTCATCACCGCGCTTGTCGGCGTACCCTTCTTCTTCGCGCTTATTTTCGGCAACAGGAGACGCGCATGGTAGCGCTCGCACTGAGAGATGTCGGCGCCGCCTATGGGCGCATCACTGTACTCTCCAAGGTCGGCATCGATACGCTGGAAAGCGGTAGTGTTACGGCCGTAATCGGCCCGAATGCCGCCGGCAAGTCCACGCTTTTCAAACGCATCGCCAGCCTGATTTCTGGTCCCGGTCTGGTCGAGCTCTCGGACACGGCGCGTGGCAACCGCGCCATCTGCTATATGCCGCAGGATACCGGTGCGAACGCCGTGCTGACTGTCTATGAATCCGTGCTTCTTTCCGCCAAGCAGGGCGGCGGCTGGCGGGTTCACGATGACGAGCTGTTCGAGATCGACGCCATTCTCAAGGCGCTGAAAATCCACGATCTGGCTTTCCGCGGCCTCGGCGAGCTATCCGGTGGCCAGCGGCAGCTTGTTTCGCTGGCGCAGGCGCTGGCCCGCAAGCCGGAGGTGCTGTTGATGGATGAGCCTACCTCCGCGCTCGATCTCCATCGGCAGATTGAAGTTCTGGGCTTCGTTACCGATCTGGCGCAGAAGACCGGCATGATCGTGCTGATCGCCCTGCATGACCTCAACCATGCGCTTCGTTATTGCGAAAATACGATGGTGATCGCGCGCGGTGAAATGGTGGTGAGCGGCAGTACCGAAGCGGTGATAACCCCTGAAATGCTGCGCGATATCTATCGCATCGATGCCCGTATCGAGCCCTGCTCGCAGGGCAGACCCATGGTCATCGTCGACGGGGCCATCTGACAGGTCAAGACCCGGCCGCATCCGTTGCCGGGTCCGCTTGCCGACGGGGGCTTGGATTCGCAGCCTGCACAAATTCTTGATGATAAAAGTCATGAAATATCTGTTCGAGCCGCGGTTTGGATGCTAGAGCTTTGAACGGCAAAACTGCGCGGCCATTCGGGGGACGGCGGGTTTGGTCGATCCCTCAAATTTCTCTCGGTTGAGACATGGGCATACGGGAAGATGACAAGCGTTATAACGCTTACGTCGCGCATAGGGTCGACCTGATCAAATATGCCACCCTCATTCTGGGGTCGCGGGCGGATGCGGAGGACGTGGTTCAGGAAGCATTCCTGAAATTCGTTCCCGAGGCCTCCGGCAATCCTTCCAATCTCAAATCCTATCTTTTCCGCATCGTTCGCAATCTTGCACTCGACAATATCAGGCGCAGCCGCCAGGACCTGAGGGAACGGCCGGACGATACGCCGTTCTGGGGCATGCCGCAGGACAGTGGTACGCCGGAGGAGCACGCGCTTTTCTGCGACGAAGTCCGGCAGATGCGGACTATTTTGGCCGGCCTGCCGGTTCAGGCAAGGGTGGCATTGGAAATGCACAGATTCGGTGGTTACAATATGGAGGAGATTGCGCGTCACCTCGGCGTGTCCGTGGCCAGCGCGCACCGTCTGATCAAGGGCAGCATTGCCGCGATTACCAAAGAAATGAAGTAAATTGTCCTGATTGTCCCGCCCTGTGAAAAAAAACTCTTCGTCAAACGTCTTTATAGCAATGAAGAAGACGACGCTTCTCCTCCGCCCCCCAAAAGGAACTGGCCCGGTTCAATGACCATTGATCCAGAGAAAAAAATTGAACTGCCGGCCGGGAAGGCGGAAGAGGCGGCTGACTGGCTGCTGCGTTTGCAGTCGGGCTCAGCCGAACCGCGGCTGAAGGCGGAATTTGAAAAATGGCTGGCGGCTGCGCCCGCAAACCGTCTCGCCTGGGAACGAACATGCAAGACGTGGCGGAACCTCGGTCTGGTAGAGCCGGAATTCAAGAGCCTCTGGGAAGACGCGCCACATCTGCCGGGTGAGGCCGCGACAAAGCCGCAGCGGCGGCGCTGGTCCGTGCGGCATTATGCCGGCGCGGCCGCAGCGGCAGCATCGCTCTGTCTTGCGATGCTGTTCGTTCCAGCATTTTTCGTTCGCCTGGAGGCTGATTATCAGACCACCACCGCTGAAAACCGCACGATAACGCTGGAAGACGGCAGCAAGGTGCAGCTTGCGGCGGCGAGCGCGCTTTCAACGGATTTCACGGATGGCCGTCGCAATGTGACGGTGCTGAAGGGTGAAGCTTTTTTCGATGTCGTGCCGGACAAAACCCGTCCCTTTGTCGTGAAGGCAAAAAGCCTGACCGTTCAGGTGCTGGGCACGGCTTTTGACGTCGACCTGACGGATGGAGTGACGCAAGTGGCGCTGGCGCATGGTTCCGTGGAAGCGTCCTTCCGCAATGCGCCGTCAACGCGGCTCGTGCCGGGCGAGATGCTGATCATCGATGCTTCCGGCGCGATCCGCAAAGAGACTGTTTCCGTCGAGGATATTGGCGGCTGGCGCAACGGTGAACTCTACGTGGTCGATGCGACGATAGGCTCGGTCGTGGAGCAGATCCAGCGCTACCATCCGGCATGGCTGACGATGGCCGACAAGCGGCTTGCCGAACAGAGGGTGACGGGTTTTTACGATCTGCGCGACCCGGATCGCGCGCTGGAGGCGCTCGTGGAACCCTACAAGGGCAAGGTGCATGCGATCGGCGGCAGCGCCCGCATCATCACCCGTTTCTGAAACACTTCGAAACAAAAAATCATATTTATTTTCAGTAATTTATAAAATTTCTCCCGAAAGTCTGAAAAAAATCGACGAGGCAATCGTCTTTTTGTTGAGTAATCCGGTCAAGATATATCCGGAGCGAAAGACAGGAAGACGAAAGCAATATGCGCCTCCAGACATGCAAGACCGGTTCAGAGGAAAAAGCGGCAAAGCAGGCGCGCAGGGGCGTGCTGCTGGCGACAACGGCGATCGCCGTTTCATTCGCCGCGCCTATTTTTGCTCAGACCGGGACTGACACCGCAAATTCTCAGCGCCCCGGTGGTGAGCAGGGGGCAACGCGGCCATTCAATATTCCCGCCCAGTCACTATCCTCCGTCGTGGGCGCTTTCGGGCGTCAATCCGGCCTTCAGGTCACGCTTGCCACCCCGTCTGCCGGCAATGTGCGCACCAATGCCGTCACTGGCAGTTTCACGGTACGGGATGCGCTGTCGCGGTTGCTGGCGGGAACGGGGGTCAATTTCCGCATCACCGGAAACGGCAGAACCGTCATCATCGGCACGGGGCAATCGACCGTCGATCTCTCGGGGACGGAGGGGACGACGGTTCTCGAAACCATTACCGTGACCGGCAAAACCGGGCGTAATTCCATTGCCGGCTCCGGTTATCAGGGCACGCCCGACTGGGTTTATGAAACGCCTGCCAGCGTCAGCGTGGTTGGCCGTGAGGCGATCCAGTCGGCCGGCGTGCGCAACACGCGCGATGTTTTCAACCGGGTTTCGGGCGTTTATGCCGGCGAAGGCAATGGTAGTTTCCCAACCGTTTCGCCCAATGTGCGCGGTTTGCAGGAAAGCGGCCGCGTGGTCGTCTCCATTGATGGTGCGCGGCAGAATGCGCAGCGTGGTGCGGCTTTCGGCGGCGCGACGAGCTACACCGCAAGCGCCGGGCAGGGTTATGTCGATGTTGCTTTCATCCGTGCCGTCGAAATCGAGAAAATAACCAATGCGCGCTCAGGCAATGCCGGCTCTCTGGGTGGCAAGGTCGAGTTCCGCACCGTCAGCGCCGATGATCTGATTGCCGCAGGTGAGAACAAGGGTGGGGAAGTGAATGTTTCCCGCGGCACCAATGGCTATGATTTTCAGGGCTCGGTTCTCGGCGCCGTCCGCTCGCCGGATGGTCCTCTTTCCTTCGTCGCCGGCTACAGCCGCACGATCATGGATGAATACAAGATCGGAACAAAGGGTGAGGCCCGAAGCACCGCGCTGACGATGAAAGACCTGCTCGGCCGCGATGGCTGGTCCACCTTTTTCAAGGGTGAAGGCGACTTCGGCGACGTGAAGGCCTCGCTTTCCTGGATGCATCAGGAGAATGATTTCGTTCAGGGCGCGTCCACGGTGATCGACCGGGAAAGCGTGCGAAACGACAGCGTTGTTGCGAAGCTGGACTGGGACCCGGAGAGCGAGCTCATCGACTTCAAATCGTCGCTGTGGCTGAACGATAATATGACGCATGAACTTCGTGCGGCGCGCAATAAACTCGATGGAAGCGCTGGCTATGCTTCTGAAACCAATCTCGACATGGGCCTGCGCAGCTTCGGCGGTAGTCTGGAAAATACCAGTCGTTTCGACACGGTGGCGGGTGCACTCAGCCTGAATTATGGAGCGGAAGCCTTCCGGGACATCGCTACCTCCGTGGCCACGAGTGCCACAATCGTGCAAAATCCCGCTTATGCCAGCAGTTACACGGCTTTCAGTCCCGCTGGAAGGCGCGATGTCGCAAGTCTGTTTTTAAACGGGGAATTGGAGCCGGCGGATTGGATCACGCTCAGCGGCGGTGTGCGTTATGATTGGTCGCGCCTGAAAGGGTCAGCGACTTATTACAGCACCCGCAGCTATCTCATCGACACGTCTGTTGCTTGCGATCCCGTTCGTAACCACTATACGGCTCTAGACTATTTCAATCGGGTCTTTCTTCCGGCAAATCCGAGCTGGGCGACACGTTATGCGCTTTATCTCGCGCGTGCCTGGCCCAACGCCTCGGCGGGCTGCATGCCGGGAACCGGTACAACCACGCCGCCGATACCCGTCACCGAATACCCTGAGCACAATGTCGATATCGATCGCACCTACAGCGACTGGCTCCCCTCGGCCACCATCGAACTGAAATCCGTCGACTGGTTCCGCCCCTATGTGAGCTATTCCCAGAGCCTGCGTCCGCCGACAATTCTCGAGGCATTTTTCGCCGGTGCGCGTCCGGGCGATAGCGCCGGATACGAATACGCTCCGAACCAGGCCCTGCGCGCCGAAAAAGCGACGACCTATGAAATCGGTGCGAATATCAGCTTCGATGGCGTGCTGCTGGACGACGATTCCATCCGCATCAAAATGGCCGCCTTTCGCCGGGAGGTGAAGGACTACATCGCTCTCGGTTATCTCGTCACGGATCAGGTCCTCGACCGCACCTATACCAGCTTCATCAATCTTGATGGCACGACCTATATGCGCGGGCTTGAATTTGAGGGCAATTACGATGCCCGCAGT
The DNA here is from genome assembly GCF_037083425.1 of Agrobacterium sp. CCNWLW32. Lineage (NCBI taxonomy): Bacteria > Pseudomonadati > Pseudomonadota > Alphaproteobacteria > Hyphomicrobiales > Rhizobiaceae > Agrobacterium > Agrobacterium sp. CCNWLW32. The sequence continues at coordinate 113,646 of NZ_JBAOJM010000004.1, read as the reverse complement.
TTCTGGATCGGCGGCTCGGCGACGTTTCTGAAGACGGAATGGCCTGAAAAGACACAGGTTTTCTCCAACAGCACTACCACGACAACGGGTGAGATCGTCGCCTGGCCCGGCGATGTCGCGCCCAAGGTGAAGCTGACGCTCGATGGCGGCATGCGTTTCTTCGATGAGAAATTCTCGCTGGGCGCAAGGCTCAACCACGTCACGCCAACGCAGTCGCGCACGCTCGATACGGAGGGCAATCTGCGTGAGGTGACCGATCCCTACACGACGGTGGATCTCTACGGTTCCTATGCCTTCAACGACAAGGCCACGCTTCGCTTCGCCGTCAACAACCTGACGGACCGCAAATATATCCCGGCAGCCAGCGCCTACACGGCGCCGGGCCGTATCTTTATCGCGACGATGAACGTGAAGTTCTGAAGCGTGGAAGAAATTCTCCGGGCTGGGTTGCAGCCCGTCCCGGAGATGAAACGCCTTCGCTACAGGACGAAGGTACCTCTATTGGCCAGCAAAGGAGTACACCTATGGCTACCACAATTCAACTGACGCAGTCTTCCTCCGACCTGATCGGTTACCTCAACGGTTGGACGAGCGGTTTCGGTTCGACCTATGGTGCGTTCTACGACGCTCAGACCAGCTCTCTCGCCACCACCACCATCGATCCGAACACGACCTATGAGGCGTGGGGCGATGGCAGCTCCGGCGGCAAGGGCATCGTCATGAGCGGCGCTCTGCAGTACTCCCAGGGCAACCTGACGGGTTCGGTCGACAGCATCGTTCTCGGCACCGGCTACAGCCAGTCCACCAGCGGCATCGCCGTCAGCCAGCAGGAACTGCTGATCGATCCCGACAGCGCCTACTCGCTCGCCGGCGCGCGCGATCTTCTCGATCTCGCGGTTTACCAGCTTGCCCGCTTCGGTTCGCTGGCCGGCTTCTATGATTATTTTGCGGCCACCGGCACGGTGATCGAGGACACGGCTGCCTCCAACACCCTGACCGGCTTTGCCGGCGCGGATACCTTCGTATTCTCCGGCGGTAATGATGTCGTGCAGGCCGGCCCAACCGGAACCTACGGCTATCAGGATGGCACGGATACGCTCGATGTTTCCGCCTGGGGCGCAACTTCGGTGGACGATTTGTTGTGGTATAATGATAACGGAAATGCCGTTATCCTTTCTGCAGCAGACACTTCCGTCTCCATCACGCTGAATGGCGTTGATGCAAATGTGCTCGATGCATCGGACTTCATTTTTGCCAACGCATCGGCGCTTGCCGCGTAAAGGAAAAACAGGCTGTGGGCTTTCAAAACCACCAGCAGACGCCGCCGCAGTCCCTCACTGCGGCGGTTGTTTCGCCCCTTAAAAGCACGTTTCTCGGCGTCGCGCTCGTCAGTGGCGTGGTCAACATACTCGCGCTGACGTCGCCGCTCTTCATGCTGCAGGTCTATGACAGGGTGCTGGCAAGCGGTAGCCTGCCGACACTGGTCGGGCTCGCTCTTCTCGCACTTGGCCTTTATGGCTTTCAATGCCTGCTCGATATCATCCGCGCGCGTGTCCTGATCCGTATCGGCGAAGACTTTGATATGCGCCACTCCGGCAGGGTGCATGATGCGGTGGTGCGCCTGCCGCTCGTCAATCGCATGCCGGGCGATGGTCTGCAGCCGTTGCGCGATCTCGACAATGTGCGTGGTTTTCTGTCCGGCACGGGGCCGACGGCGTTTTTTGATCTGCCGTGGATGCCGCTTTATCTCGGCATATGTTTTCTGTTTCATTTCTGGATCGGCGTTACGGCCCTTGCCGGCGCGATACTGCTCGTCTCCCTTACGATCCTTACCAATATTTTCTCCCAGAAGCCGATCCGCGACACCATGGTGGAAAACATGGCCCGCAACCGGCAGCTGGAGGCCTCGCGCCGTAACGCCGAAGTAGTGCAGGCCATGGGGCTGGGTGGTCGGCTTGGCAAACGTTGGCAGAATTCCAACGAGGCCTATCTCGCCGCCAATCGCAAGGCGGGTGATGTGGCCGGCGGTCTAGGCAATATTGCAAAATCCCTTCGGGTGGTGCTTCAATCGGCCATTCTTGCTGTTGGGGCATGGCTTGTCATCAACCAGGAAGCCTCCGGCGGCGTGATGATCGCCAGTTCGATCATGATGGGTCGGGCCTTGGCGCCCGTTGATCTTGCCATCTCCAACTGGAAGTCCTTCGTGGCCGCCCGCCAGAGCTGGGCGCGGCTGAGGGAGCTTTTCGCGCAGATGCCGGCCAATGCCGCCGCCATGGCGCTGCCGAAGCCTGAAAAGGAATTGCGGGTCGAAAACGTCACCATCGTTCCGCCGGGAGAGAGAAAGCCGACGGTCACCGGGCTCGGTTTTGTCGTGAGCGCTGGAAACGCGCTCGGCGTTATCGGCCCCTCCGGCTCGGGTAAATCCACGCTTTCGCGCATTCTCGCCGGCGCGTGGATGCCGGCTGCCGGCAAGGTACGACTGGACGGCGCAAGTTTCGATCAGTGGGACCGGGAAACGCTCGGCCGCCATATAGGTTATCTGCCGCAGGGCGTTGAACTGTTCGACGGCACGATCGGTGAAAATATCTCCCGTTTCGAGGATAATCCCGATCCCGAGGCCATCATCGCGGCGGCCAGGGCTGCCGGCGCGCATGAGCTGATCCTGCGTTTCGAAAAGGGTTATGACAGCGATATCGGCGAGGCGGGTTCGGCGCTTTCCGCCGGGCAGCGCCAGCGCATCGGTCTTGCCCGGGCTCTTTATGGTGATCCCTTCATCGTCGTGCTGGACGAGCCGAACGCCAATCTCGATGCGGAAGGCGAAGCCGCCGTGGTGAAGTCGATTTCTTCGGTCAAGGCGCGGGGCGGTATCGCCGTCGTCGTCGCCCACCGGCCGAGCGCCATCGGTGCCGTCGATTTCATTCTGATGATGGAAGAGGGACGGATGAAGGCCTTCGGCCCGCGCGACGAGGTGTTGTCGAAGGTGCTGCGCGCTCCGCAGGCGCAGACAGCCAAGGGATTTACCGCATCCGCCCAGACGGTCTCGCCGCTGCGCGTCGTCGCCAATACCCAGCCTCAGGTTGCTGTGTTGGAAGAGGTCCGTGAAGAAAGCAGCCAGGAAGGAGATGCGGATGTCAAACATTGATCAGCGCAGCCATGTGTCCCACTCCATCCGCAAACATCTTCTTGCCGGTCTTGCCACTGGCGTTGTGCTGCTGGGTGGTGTCGGCGGGTGGGCCGCGACGACCAATCTTGCCGGCGCGGTGGTTGCCTCCGGCCATCTGGTGGTGGATTCCTACAGCAAGAAGGTGCAGCACCCGAGCGGCGGTGTCGTCGGTGAAATTCTGGTGAACGAGGGCGACAGGGTGAAGGCCGGCGATGTGGTCATGCGCCTCGACGCTACCCAGACCCGCGCCAATCTCGCCATCGTCACCAAACGTCTGGATGAGTTGAATGCGAGGATGGCAAGGCTGGAGGCCGAGCGTGACGATCTGCCGGAACTCGTCTTTCCGCAGACTCTCATCGTGCGAAAGGACGATCCCGATGTCGCCTCCGCCATGCGCAGTGAAACCAAGTTGTTCGAATTCCGCAAATCTTACCGCGAAGGGCGGAAAGCGCAGCTTTCGGAACGCATCACCCAATTCGAACATGAGATCGAAGGGCTAAAGGCGCAGGAAGTCGCCTATGATAACGGCCTTGCCGTGCTGGAGGCTGAAATCACCTCGCAGAAATCCCTGCGCGAACAGGGTGTCGTGTCCGTGCAGCGGCTGAACAGCCTGCAGACACAGGCCGCGACATTCGGCGGTGAGCGCGGCGAAAAAATCGCCTATCAGGCGCAGACGGCGGGGCGCATCACCGAAACCAGGCTGCAAATCCTGCAGATCGATCAGGAATTACGAACCGAGGTCGGTCGGGAACTGCGCGAGATACAGGCCCAGATGGGGGAATTCGTCGAGCGCAAGGTCGCCGCCGAAGATCAGCTGAAGCGCATCGATATCGTCGCGCCGCAATCCGGCATGGTGCATGAAATGGCCGTGCATACCGTGGGCGGCGTGGTGACCCCGGCCGATCCGATCATGCTCATCGTCCCTGACGGTGACGAGCTGGCGCTGGAGGTGCAGATCGTTCCGAAGGATATTGATCAGCTGCAGGTGGGGCAAAAGGCGATGTTGCGCATGACTGCCTTCAACCAGCGGGTCACGCCGGAACTGGAAGGCCATGTCAGCCGCATTGCGGCTGACATCACCACCGATCAGCGTAGCGGCCTCTCCTATTATCTGGCACGAATTTCCGTACCGGTCTCCGAGCGGCAGAAGCTGAACAATGCGCCGCTGGTGCCGGGCATGCCGGCCGAGGCCTTCATTCAGACCAGCGAAAGGACGGCGCTGTCCTATATCGCCAAGCCGCTGACGGACCAGATCAGCCGCGCCTTCCGGGAGGAATAGGAATTCGAACCCGGCTTCCGGGCGTTATCCATCGTCGCCAAAACGGAAGCCGGCGAACCCTTTTGTCTGTGTCGGGATCGCCCAGACGCCGCCCGAAAATGGTGCTTTGTTCAGCCGGTCCTCGGACATGTTGTGGCGGTGTGATGTCAGGAACAGGATATTGAAATCGGGCCCTCCGAAGCAAGGCATGGTGGGGTGCGGGACAGGGGCCGCGATGACCTCCGCCTGCTTGCCGTCGGGCGTGAAAACGTTCAGCAGACCGGCGGAAACGCCTGCGCTGTAATAAGTGCCGTTGTTATCGAGACAGCCGCCATCGGGTCTTCCTGTCTCTTCCGTCATCTGGGCCACCAGCACGCCTTCATCGAACCTGCCGTTACTGCTGTCGAATTTTCGCCGTCGTATCCATTTCTGGACGGAATCGCTCTGCCACATGATCGATCCGTCCTGGGAGAAGGCCAGCCCATTGGGGCATGTCAGCCCGGTCTGCATGCGTTCGGCGCTCTTTTCGGTGATCCGCCAAAGTTCGCCATATGGCTGCATGTCCGGGAGCGGCACATTGTGCATGGTTCCCACCCAGAAAGCGCCGTCGGGGCCGACCCGTCCGTCGTTCAGCCGGCAGGGGATGCCTTCCGGTGCCGGAATGGAATGGAGAAGGCGCGTTTTGCCGCTATCCGGATCGAGGATGATAATATCCATGCCGCAGGCGACGATAAGATCGCCGTTCTGACAAAGCCCGAGGCTCGATACCGTGTGCGGGAACGACCATTCGCGATAGAAGCCCGGCTCAAGCGCTGCAGACCGCACCGTTCTGCCGAGGATGTCACACCAGAAAAGCACCTGTCGCCGTTCGTCCCAAACAGGAGATTCCGCAAGTGTGCTCATCGTGTCGCAAAGAAGTTTCGCCTGTGACATGGCAAGCGTTTGTCCGGGATTTGCCGTATTCATGATGCTCGAACCGTTGAAAAAGATGCCGCAGAATTATTCGAAATAGTCCTGATGGTTCTCGAAAACCTGCGAAAGAATGCCGAGGACGCGCCTTAAGTGCTTGCGCAAATCGTCGGCCGCACGGGCTTCGTCCCCGGCCTTGATCGCGTCGTAAACCGCCTCGTGTTCGGAGAGCAGGCGTGCCATATGCGCCTCGTCGGTGATGGCGAGTGCACGCAGGCGATCCAGCCCCGCCTTTTCGCGGATCAGCAGCGTTTCCAGTCTCTCAAGACCCGTCGCAGCGGCAAGCGCGCTGTGGAACTGGTCATCATGCACGCGGAAAGCCTTTCTGTCTCCGCGGCGCATGGCTGCACGCTGGCCATTCAGGGCGTGTTCGATCTCCAGCTCGGCTTCCGCCGTCAGGCCGATCTGGCAAAGCCTGCTAACCGCTGCAACCTCCAAGGCCTCGCGGATGAATTGCGCGCTGCGAATGTTCTTTTCCGATAATCTCGAAACATAGGTCCCGCGGCTTGGCAGGGTGACGATCAGGCCGTCATCCCGCAGGCGGCTCAGCGCTTCGCGCACCGGCGTTCGGCTGGAACTGAAGGATTGCCCGATTTCGTTTTCCGAAACCGCCTGGCCGGGAAAAAGCTCCCGCGAAAGGATGGCCGATTTCAGCGCGGAATAGATCTGGTCAACGACCGGACGGTGAAGGTCCAGTCGTTCCATCGTCGGCACGGTGCCACCTGTTACGGGAATTTTCGGCATATACCCTCCAGCGTTTTCATAACCGGTATACCGGAACACAAGTGTGTTGACAACCGGCATACCGGTATGCAAATGATTGCGCATTGGGAAGGAGGCTCCCGAAATGCAAAATATCAAGACCTGCGTCATCGTCGGTGCCGGAATGGTAGCGAAGACGCATGTGCTTGCCTGTGCGGCAAGCCCTGAGAAAATTCGCCTGAAGGGAATCGTTGATGGTGGTTCCGGCCGCGCCAGGGCGCTGGCCGCGGAAGCGTCGAAACACGCCGGATACGATGTCGTCGTTTATTCCTCTGTCGAGGAAGCGGCGCGCGATGCGGATGTCGATTTCGCCATCATCGCGACGCCGCCCAATGCCCGCATCGATATCGTCGGACAGCTCGCGAAAGCGGGCAAACACATCCTGATGGAAAAGCCCGTCGCCCGGAATACGCAGGAAGCCAATGGTCTTGTGGCTCTCTGTCGTGACGCCGGCGTCACACTCGGCATCATCTTCCAGCACCGCATGCGGGCTGCATCGCAGAAAGCCCGTGAGCTTGTCGATGGCGGCACGCTCGGAGCGCTGGGGCTCTGCGAAATTTCCGTGCCGTGGTGGCGTGCGCAATCCTATTATGATGAACCGGGCCGCGGCACCCTGGAGCGCGATGGCGGCGGCGTTCTGATCTCCCAGGCAATTCATACGATCGATCTGGCATTGAGCCTCACGGGGCCGGTCGCCCGTGTTCAGGCCATGGCGGCGACGACGCGTTTCCATCGCATGGAAACCGAAGATTACGTTTCTGCCGGTCTGCGCTTCAAGAACGGCGCTGTCGGTTCGCTCGTCGCAAGCACCGCAAGTTTCCCCGGTGCTGCGGAATCGATCCTCCTGCATTTCGACAATGCCAGTATGCGGCTCGCCTCCGGCCTGTTGCATGTCGACTGGCGTGATGGCCGGCACGAGACTTTCGGCGGCGCGGCCGCCGGCACGGGCGGCGGCGCCGATCCCATGGCTTTCACGCATGAATGGCATCAGGGCGTCTTCGAGGATTTCGCAGACGCCATCTCTTCAGGACGCCCGCCGGTCGTCACCGGTGACGCGGCTCTTTTGTCTCACAGATTGATCGACGCGATCATCAACTCGGCCGACACCGGCAAGGAAGTGGAACTGCAGGATGACTAAAGCAATCAAGTTCGTCGCTCTTGGCATAGAGCACCGGCATATTTTCGGCATGGCCCAGAATCTGCTGGACGCTGGCGCGGAATTTGCCGGCTGGTGGACCGAAGGCGAACCCGATGTCGTGGAAGGTTTCGTCAAACGCTTCCCGAATGTGCCGCGTGCGGCATCGAAGGAAGCCCTGCTTGCGGATGGCACCATCGACCTCGTGGTGATTGCCGATATCCCCTCCAAGCGTGCCGACCTCGCCATCGCCGCCATGGAAGCCGGCAAGGATGTCATGTCCGACAAGCCAGGCTGCACCACCTTCGAACAGCTCGATCGCCTTCGCCAGACCGTGGCCAAGACCAAACGCATCTGGACCGTCGATTTCTCCGAGCGTTTTGAAGTTCCGAGCGTGACCAAGGCGGCTGAACTCGTCGCGCAGGGCGCCATCGGCCGCGTCATTCAGACTGTCGGCCTCGGCCCGCATCGTCTGAACCGCCAGATCCGTCCGAAGTGGTTCTTCGAGCGTGAAGCTTACGGCGGCATCATCACCGATATCGCCAGCCATCAGATCGACCAGTTCATGTTCTTCACCGGCTCGACCGAAGTGGAGATCGTGGCTGCCACCGTTGCCAATTATGCCAACCCTGATGATCCGGGCCTGCAGGATTTCGGCGAAGTCGTGCTGCGCGGTGACAAGGGCCACGGTTATATCCGCGTCGACTGGTACACGCCCGATGCGCTGCCGACCTGGGGTGACGGCCGCCTGACGATCCTCGGCACCGAGGGTTACATCGAGCTGCGCAAATATGTCGATGTCGGCAATACGGAAGGCACCGACCGCCTCGTTCTCGTGAATGGCGACCGCTGCGAGTATATTGATGCTTCCGATGCTGGTTTGCCCTATTTCGCCCGTATCTGCGACGATATCCGCAACCGCACGGAAACGGCAATGACGCAGGAACACGTCTTCAAGGTCTGCGACCTCTCGCTTCAGGCACAGGCCAAGGCTGAGGGAGTCTCGAAATGATCGGTGTTGCCATCATTGGCGCCGGCATCGGCGCCCAGCATCTGAGCGGCTATCGCGCACTGCCCAAACGCTTTGTCGTCAAGGCGATCTGCGATCTCGATCTGGAGCGCGCCCGCTCCGTCGCCGGCGATGATACCTCCATTCGTCTGACCACCGATCTCGATGAGGTTCTGGCCGACGAGAGCATCCAGCTCATCGACGTCTGCCTGCCGCCGCACCTGCATTTCCCTGTCACGCTGAAGGCGCATGCTGCGGGCAAGGATGTGGTCTGCGAAAAGCCGCTGGTCCGCTCGCTGGAAGAGGCCAACGCGCTGATCGACTCCGTCAAGAAGACCGGTCGCGGTGTGTTTCCGGTCTTCCAGTACCGTTTCGGACACGCCATGCGGCAGCTGCGCGCGCTGATCGATGCCGGTCTTGCGGGCAAGGCCTTTGTCGCAAGCTCGGAAGTCCATTGGAACCGGGGCGCCAGCTATTACGACATTCCGTGGCGCGGTACGTGGAAGGGCGAGTGCGGCGGCGCGATCCTCGGCCACGCCATTCACGCCCATGATCTTCTCTGCCACGTTCTCGGCCCGGTCGACGAAGTTTTCGCCATGGCCGACACGCGCGTCAACAAGATCGAAACCGAAGATTGCGCGGCGCTCAGCTTCCGCATGAAAAGCGGTGCGCTGGCGACGAGCTCGGTCACGCTCGGTGCGGCCGAAGATACCTCGCGTCTGCGCTTCTGCTTTGAAGGGTTCACTGCCGAGAGCGGCACGCTGCCCTACCGCCCGGCTGAAGACACATGGCGTTTCATCGCCCGTGCACCGACGACGCAGGATCAGATCGACGCCGTTCTGGCAACGGTGGCCGATGGCGAAAACGGCTTTGCCGGTTTTGTCGAAGCCATTGCCGACGCGATGGAAGGACGCGGCGGCAAGGAAGTGACGGTTCATGACGGCTTGCAGTCCATCGAACTCGTCACCGCCATCTATCGCTCGGTCAGGGAAGGAAAGCCGGTTCGCCTGTCCGACGCCGCTGAAGGCGAGTGGATCAAGGGCTGGGCACCGCGCGCATCCGCCAACGCATAATCATCTAAAGGGAGGAAACCAGATGACCAGAAAATACAGCATGGCACTGGCGCTCGCCATTGGCGCAGCGTCCTTTGCTGGCGCCGCCCAGGCGGCGCAGGAAGTGCGCTTCACCTGCGCTTATGACGGAAACGGCTGTGAGATCCTCAAGGACATTCTCGCCCGTTACGAAAAGCAGCATACGGACGTCAAGATCGTCACTGACGTCGTGCCTTACAAGGCGCTTCTGGAAGGCCTGCCCGTGCAACTCGCCGGTGGCAGCGGCCCGGATTTCGCAACCGTAACCGACCTTGGCGGTCTCAACCGCTATTATCTCGATCTCACGCCCTATGTGGACGCGAAATATTGGGAAGACAATTTCTCGAACGTGCTGAAATGGTACCGCAGCGGCCCTGACGACAAGGGCATCTACGGCATGCACACCCAGCTCACCATCACCGGCGCTTTCATCAACCGCACCCTGTTCGATCAGGCCAATGTGGCCGTACCCGGCAAGGATGCAACGCTGGACGATTGGGCGAAGGCTGCTAGTGCCGTCGCCAAGGCAACCGGTACGCCCTATCCGATGGCCATCGACCGTTCCGGCCACCGCATTGCCGGTCCGGCCATTTCCTATGGCGCAAAGATTTTCGACGCCGATGGTAAGCCCATTCTCGTCGATGAAGGCTTCACGACCTTCGTGAAGAAATTCGTCGAATGGAACAAGGACGGCACCATGGCGCGCGACGTCTGGGCCGGACAGGGCGGCAATACCTATCGTGACGCCGCACAGGAATTCATCAACGGCCAGCTGGTCTATTATTATTCCGGCAGCTGGCAGACCGCGCGTTTCGACAGCCAGGTCGGCGATGCGTTTGACTGGGAAGTCGTGCCGCAGCCCTGTGGTGGCGCTGCCTGCACCGGCATGCCTGGTGGTACCGGCGTTGTCGGCTTCAAGCAGACCAAGAACCCGAAAATCGTTGCCGACATCCTGAACTTCCTCGCTCAGGACGAGAATTATCTCGACTTCACCGTTCGCACCCGCAACGTTCCGGCCCACAAGGCCGTGGCCGACAAGGGCGTGACCTATACCGGTGCGACGCCTGCGACGCAGAAGGCCATGAACGCCTGGCTGGACCAGATCCCCGGCCTCAGCCCGATTGCCTACACCTATCAGGGTTACAAGAACAATCGCGCCATGTTCAACATCTCCGTCCAGCGCATCACGCAGGCCATCGTCGGTGAAAGCACCGTTGATGAGGCCATGGCCCGCGCGAAGACGGACCTCGAGGAAGCGTTGAAACAGGCAAAGTGATCCATCGCCTTCCGGCGCGGTGCATGCCGCGCCGCGCCGGATCGAAGGAGGACCCTCATGTATAAATTTCTTGCGCCCGTCATGGGCATCGTCGAACTGCCCTTTGCCTTCCTGCAGAAGGTTCTCGGCCATCGGCGGATCGCGTGGGTATTTCTCACACCAAACCTGATCCTGTTCGCGGTCTTCGCCTTTCTGCCGATCGTGCTGAACATGGCCTATTCCGTGACCGGCAGCGAACACATATTGCTTTCCGAACGCCCTGCCGTGGGCGGCGAAAATTTCTCGGTCCTTCTTTCCTGTCAGAACTACCTCGACCCCAATTCCTGTGAGCGTGACCTGTTCTGGCGCTCCGTCTGGAACACGGTTTTCTTCGTGGTGCTGCAGGTGGGTTTTATGGTCGGCTTTTCGCTGATCACGGCCATCGTGCTCAACCGCGATATCCGGGCGCGGGGGTTCTTCCGTGCCGTCTTCTTCTTCCCCGTGCTGTTGTCGCCCGTCGTTGTGGCCTTGATCTGGAAGTGGATTCTCCAGCGTTTCGGCGTTCTCAACGCCGCGATGGAGGGCCTCGGTCTCGGTTCGGTCGACTGGTTGCTCGAAGCCAATCTTGCCTTCGGCTGGTCGGTCTTCCTCTCAGTCTGGGCGCATATGGGCTTCTACACGCTCATTCTTCTGGCCGGCCTGCAGGCGATCCCGCGCGATGTCTATGAGGCGGCGCAGCTCGACAAGGCAAGCCCTTGGCGCATCTTCCGGCGCATTACGCTGCCGCTGCTTGCACCCACCATGCTCGTCGTTCTCGTCCTGTCGCTCATCAAGGGCGTGCAGACCTTCGATGAAGTCTTTGCCTTCACGGGTGGCGGCCCGGGTTCGGCGACCACCTTCATCATTCAGTTTATCTATCAGACCGGCTTTGCCGGGACGCCCCGCAATTTCGGCCTTGCGGCTGCCGCTTCGCTGCTGCTCGCCGTGGTGCTCGTGGTGCTGACCGCCCTGCAATTCCGGGCAAACAGGAGCAAGGTCGATGGCTAGGATTGGCGCATTTCTGACCCGTACCCGCGGCCGCAACGGCAAGCTGCACTGGACCGACTGGCTGTCCTACGCCTATCTCGGCGTGGCCGTGCTGATGATGTTCGGCCCCGTCGTCTGGCTGGTGCTCTCCTCGTTCAAGACGGAAGCCGATCTGCAGCGTTTCCCGCCGCGCCTCCTGCCCTATACGCAGGAAACCGTGGTGGTGGACGGGCAGGCAGCGCCGCTGCCGGCCTATGTCGACAAGGATGGCCGCAAGTTCGGCATGATCAGGCGCATCGGCCTCGTTGCCCAGGTGGTTGACCCGGCAAAGCCCACTGAAGTCCTGAAGATGCAGTTCAACGAGCTGAAGCCTGCTGAAAAGGTGGCGCTCGCCACGGAAAACTACACCGAGCTTTTCCAGCGCTTCAATTTTCCGCTTTATTTCTGGAACTCGACCTTCATCACGGTGACGTCAACCCTCATCATGCTAATCGTCAATTCCATGGCGGCCTTTGCGCTCTCGAAATACCAGTTCAAGGGCAGGGGCGTGGTGCTGGCGCTGGTTGTCGGCACGCTGATGATCCCGCAGACCGTCGTGCTGGTGCCGCTGTTTCTCATCACCAGCCAGCTGGGCATGATCAACAGTCTCTGGGGCGTCATCATTCCCGGTGCCGCCACCCCGACCGGTGTCTTTCTGCTGCGGCAATATATGCTGACGATCCCGGATGAAATCCTCGATGCCGCCCGCATGGACAAGGCGAGCGAATGGAAGATCTACTGGCGCATCATCCTGCCGCTCTCGGCGCCGGCGCTTGCCGTTCTGGCGATCCTTGCGATCATGTGGCGCTGGAACGATTTCCTCTGGCCGCTGATCGTGCTGACCCGCAATGACAACTTCACCCTGCAGCTGGCGCTCAACTCCTTCCAGGGGGAGATGACGACGGAATGGAGCAATCTTCTGGCCATGACGGTGCTGACGCTTGCGCCGATCGCGCTGGTCTTCATGTTCCTGCAAAAATACATCGCCACCGGCATTGCATCGACGGGCGGCAAATAATCCTCAGGGAGGAAATACGACAATGGCAAGTATTCAGCTTCGTCAGGTCAAAAAGACATATGGTGCCCTCGATGTGATCAAGGGTGTCGATCTCGATATCAAGCACGGCGAATTCTGTGTTTTCGTTGGCCCTTCCGGCTGCGGCAAGTCGACCCTGCTGCGCATGATCTCGGGCCTTGAGGAATTGAGCGGCGGCGATATCGTCATCGGCGGCGATGTGGTCAACGCGGTGCCGGCCGCAGATCGCGGCCTTGCCATGGTGTTCCAGTCCTACGCCCTTTATCCGCATATGACGGTTCGCGAAAACCTGTCCTTCGGGCTTGAGAATATCGGCACACCCAAGAAGGACATCGTTGAAAAGGTCAACCAGGTGGCCAAGATGCTGCAGATCGACCAGCTTCTGGAGCGTCGTCCGAAGGATCTGTCCGGCGGTCAGCGCCAGCGCGTCGCCATTGGCCGCGCCGTCGTGCGCGAGCCGCGCGTGTTCCTTTTCGATGAGCCGCTTTCCAACCTCGATGCGGAACTGCGCGTCGACATGCGCGGCGAGATTTCCAGCCTGCACCGGCGTCTCGGCAATACCATGATCTATGTGACGCATGATCAGGTGGAAGCCATGACCATGGCCGACAAGATCGCCGTTCTGCGCGCCGGCAAGCTCGAACAGTTCGGCGTGCCGCTCGATCTCTATAACCGCCCGGCCAATCTCTTCGTGGCGGGCTTCATCGGCTCGCCGAAGATGAACTTCTTCGCCGGCGAAGTGACTTCGGATGCAACCCCGTCCCTGAAGATCGCCACCGGCGAACTGATCCCCCTGCCGCAGACCGGTTTTGCCTACAAGCCCGGTCAGAAAGTGACGCTCGGTGTCCGTCCGAACCATGTGCAGGCGGGTGGCGAAGGCGCACTGACCATGTCTGTGCGCACCGCCGAACAGCTGGGCGGAGAGTCCTATCTTTACGGCACTCTCGGTGATGGCACCCGGGTGACGCTGCATCTTTCCGGCCAGACCTCGACATCGGCTGACGAAGTCATCCGTCTGTCGGCGCCGCTGGAATACATCCATCTTTTCGATACGACGAGCGGGCTGACGCTCCGGCAGGACTGACAGCTCCAGGCGCAACCCGCAACGCAGGACCATTGACATGACCGATAAAAAACTCCGTTCCGACCGCTGGTTCGCGCCCGACGACCTGCGCAGCTTCGGCCACCGCTCGCGCATGATGCAGCTTGGTTATGCGGAGGAGGATTTCGTCGGCAAACCCGTCATCGGCATCCTGAATACATGGTCGGAGCTCAACACCTGTCATTCGCATTTCCCAGAGCGGGTGAAGGATGTGAAGCGTGGTGTCCTGCAAGCGGGCGGCTTCCCCGTCGAAATGCCATCGCTCTCCGTCGATGAGAGCTTCACCAAGCCGACATCCATGCTCTACCGCAACATGCTGGCGATGGAGACGGAAGAAATGATCCGCTCGCATCCGCTTGACGGCGTGGTGCTGATGGGCGGTTGCGACAAGACGACACCCGGCCTCGTCATGGGCGCGATTTCGGCCGGCGTGCCGATGATCTATCTGCCTGCAGGCCCGATGTTGCGTGGCAATTATGCCGGCAAGGTGCTCGGTTCCGGTTCGGACGCCTGGAAATATTGGGACGAGCGGCGTGCCGGCAATGTTACGGATGAGGAATGGCGGGGCGTGCAGGGTGGCATCGCCCGCTCCGCCGGTGTCTGCATGACCATGGGCACCGCTTCGACCATGACCGCCATCACCGATGCGCTTGGCCTCACCCTGCCGGGAGCTTCCTCCATTCCGGCGGTAGATGCCGAACACCAGCGCATGTCGGCAGGTTGCGGCCGGCGTATCGTGGAGATGGTGGGCGAGGAGCTGACGCCGGACCGTATTCTGACCGCGACGGCGTTTCGCAATGCCGCCATCGTCGCCATGGCGACCGGTTGCTCCACCAATGCCGTCGTGCATCTGATCGCCATGGCGCGCCGCGCCGGCGTGCCGATGACGCTGGACGAGCTGGACGAACTTGGCCGGGTCACGCCGCTCATCGCCAATGTCCGCCCCTCCGGCAAAGACTATCTGATGGAGGATTTTTATTATGCCGGCGGTCTGCGCGCGCTGATGAAGCAGCTGGAAAGCCGCCTCGACTGTTCGGCGCTGACCGTAACCGGCCGCAGCATGGGTGAAAATCTCGAAGGCGCGAAGGTCTACAACGACGACGTCATTCGCTCGCTCGACAATCCGGTTTATGCGGAAGGCTCGCTTGCGGTGTTGCGCGGCAATCTTTGCCCTGACGGCGCCGTCATCAAGCCCGCTGCCTGCGATCCGAAATATCATGTGCACGAAGGCCCGGCGCTGGTCTTCGACAGCTATCCGGAGATGAAGAAGGCGATCGACGACGAGAACCTTGATGTCACGCCGGATCATGTTCTGGTGCTGCGCAATGCCGGTCCGCTCGGCGGTCCCGGCTTTCCCGAATGGGGTATGCTGCCCATCCCGAAGGCGTTGATCAAGAAGGGCCACCGCGACATGGTGCGCATTTCCGATGCGCGCATGTCCGGCACGTCCTATGGCGCCTGCGTTCTCCATGTCGCGCCGGAAAGCTTCGTCGGCGGCCCGCTCGCGCTCCTGAAAACAGGCGATATCGTGCGCCTCGACCTGCCGCAGCGACGCCTCGACATGCTGGTCAGCGAAGAGGAAATCGCCAGCCGCCGTGCCGCCTGGCAGGCACCTGCGCCGCGTTATGAGCGCGGTTATGGTTATCTCTTCTCCAAGCATGTCACGCAGGCCGATCAAGGTTGCGATTTCGACTTCCTGCAGACGGATTTCGGCCGCACCGCCGGCGAGCCCGATATTTTCTAAGGGGCACCATCATGTTGAAGCGATTGCTCATCACCGGTGCCGGCGGCAAGCTGGGCAGCATGCTGCGCGGGCGGCTTGGCCATGTCGCCGAAATCATTCGTCTTTCTGACGTCGTTGATCTCGGTTCGCCAGCACCTCACGAAGAGCTCGTTCGTTGCGCGCTTGAGGACGAGCAGGCGGTCCATGATCTCGTGAGGGGCTGCGACGGCATCGTTCATCTCGGCGGAGTTTCCGTCGAGAGGGCCTTCGACCCGATTGAGTCTGCCAATTTGCGCGGGGTCTACAATCTCTACGAGGCGGCACGGCTGAACGGCCTGCCGCGCATTCTTTTCGCCTCCAGCAATCACACGATCGGTTATTACCCGCAGGGCAAACAGCTTGCCCCCGATTCTCCCTTTCTGCCTGATGGTCTCTACGGCGTCTCGAAGATTTTCGGCGAGGCGATGGCGAGCCTCTACCATTCCAAATTCGGCCAGGAGACTGCTATCGTCCGGATTGGCTCTTGCGAAGAAAAGCCCTCCAACTGGCGGATGCTGTCGACCTGGCTGAGCTACGGCGACTTCGTTTCGCTGATCGAGGCCACCTTCTGCGTGCCGAAGCTTGGATGCCCGGTCATCTGGGGCGTATCCGCCAATGATGACAGCTGGTGGGATAATTCCCATGTCGATTTTCTCGGCTGGCAGCGGCGCGATAATGCCGCGCGCTACCGCGCGGAAATCGAACGCGATGTGCCGCGCCCCGATCCCGAGGCTGCGATCGCAAAATATCAGGGCGGCGTCTTCATAGACGAGCCCATTCACAGAACTTGAAACACATCCATCCGCCCATTGCGAGGAGACAGACATGAACAATGAAACGCGCGAAAAACTGATGACGATTTCCGTCGCCACCCTGGCGACGGCGCTTTACAAGCGCGGCCTGCGCAACCAGGTCATCCAGGGCGTGCGCCCGCTGGGCTACAAGGGCAAGAACATGGTCGGCCCGGCCTTCACCCTGCGCTACATGCCGGCCCGCGAAGACCGTAACCAGCTCGTCGAATTCCGCAATCCCGCCCATCCGCAGCGCGTCGCCATCGAAACCTGCCCGCCGGGCCACGTGCTTGTCATGGACAGCCGCAAGGATGCCAGCGCCGCCTCGGCCGGCGATATTCTGGTGACCCGCCTGATGGTTCGCGGCGGTGCGGGCATCGTTTCCGATGGCGGTTTCCGTGATGCGGCCACCATAGCCGAGCTGGATATTCCGGCTTACCACACCCGTCCTTCCAGCCCCACCAACCTGACCAAACACGAGGCGATCGAAATCAACGGCCCGATCGGCTGCGGCGATGCGCCGGTCTTTCCCGGCGACATCATCGTTGGTGACGCGGATTGCGTCATCGTCATCCCCGCGGGCATTGCCGACGAAGTTGCGACCGAGGCGGTGGAAATGACGGCTTACGAAGATTTCGTGGTGGAGCAGGTCAAGGCCGGCCAGACGATCATCGGGCTTTACCCCTGCACCAAGGAAGAACACCAGACGGCTTTTGCCGAATGGCGCAAGAAGAACAACCGCTGAACCTTATAGCCAGCCCAGTGCTTTCGCCGCGCGGATCGCCTCCGCGCGGCGTTTGCAATCCAGCTTGCGGAACAGGTTGCCGAGGTGAAACTTCACCGTCACTTCGGAAATGTTAAGCGTCTGGGCGATCTTCTTGTTCGACATGCCGCTGGCCAGAAGTTGCAGCATCTGCGCTTCCCGCTGCGAAAGCCCGCCATGCAGGGCGCGCGCTTGCGGTGAATTCACCGAGGTGGCGAAAATCGACAGCGCGGTGCGGACATCGGAAGAGGTTTCGATGAAACTGCGGATGCGGCGATTGTTGAGAAGCGGCGACAGGAAGACGCGCTCTTCCGACAGAACCCCGCTGCAGCCAAGGCGGGTTGCCGATTCAAGCGCGGTCAGAATATGGGCACGGGCGGCGGCATTGTCGCGACGCTGGTGCGCGGCATAGCTCTGCCATATTCTGAGCGCGACTTTCTCGCGGTTGGTGACCTTGGGGTTGGCGATCATCGCGTCGATCTGGCGGGAGAGATAGGCGCGCGGCGTGAAAAGATGCACCGCATCGCGCAGCCAGGCCATGACATAGGCGATTTCATCGCGCCGCGTCAGCCGGGAAAGGTCCTCATGCGCACTTTCCACCCAGTTGCGGCCCATCGGCATGCGGATCGCGGAAAGGGTTGCAGCGGCATCCGCCCAGCGGTTGGCGTTCTGATAGGCGATGGCCGTCCTGATTTCCATCATCGCATGGAATTGCAGCCCTTCCGACAGATGAATCCACAGACCGTCTAGAAAACCCGGGCGAACGGTCATCGGAAAATGGTCGATCAGTACCTGCGAAGCATAGTGCAGTGCGAACTGCATGAGGCTCGGCCATATCTCGGCCGCAGCAAAATGATCGAATTCATGTTCGACGAAATGCAGGAGATCGCGGGGCTTTCCGGCCTCATAGGCAAGGCAGGCTTCCGCCAGCCGCAGCATCCGGAACTCCTGCACCGCATCATGCGGCACCTGTTCCAGCCGCGCGCGGGCCTCCTGTGCTGCGTGACGCGCCAGAAGCACATCACCGCTCATCAGCCGCAACACGATCTGGTGCAGGTGGATGAAGAATTCGAGCAAGGGCTGCCCGCCCATCTTGCGCAGATAGATCAGCGCACGGGCGGCAGCCGCCTCCGCCTCGCGGAAATTGCGGCGGCGAATTTCGAACTCCAGCAGCGCATTGTAATAGGCCGCCCACTTGCCGTGGTCGTCCATGGGATAATCGGCCATGAACTCGGCGAGACGCGTTATCACCGCGTCATTGGGCGTCAGATCCTCGGCAATCATCAGGTTCAGCCGGAAGGTGCGGGCGGCGAAGGAAAAACGTGAACTCCGGGCAAGCACCTTCAGCGGATCGAGATAATCCGATCCGAGGCTTTTGCCGAGCAGGTGGCGCACGCGCTGCAATTCACCCTGTTTCAGCAATGCGCGGGTAACGGCAAAGAGCACGGTTTCATTCGTTGCGATCATATCCTGCGAAAACCGCATGATGATCTCGCGAAACCTGTCGACGCTGCTTCGGTAGATCAGTTCGCGGCCATGGGCGCGTTCAAGAATTTGCGCGGCATGGGTCTCATAACCGCGGTCGAGCAGCATCGCCATGGCCGCGAGCGCATGTCCAGCCTTTTCAAAAGCCGATGCGACCTCCACCACGGCGCTGCCGGCCTGCAAGCTGGCGAGACGTTCTCGCGCAGCCAGGGTGAGAAGCCGTATCAGGGTGGGGTGATTTTCGGGGGTTCCAGTCAGGAAGGGCGGCAGCAGTTCTGTCCATTCCGCCTCGGGTTCTGCGGAGGGGTTTTCGAGCCAGAATGAAAGCTCAACCGTCTGGGCGGGTGAAAGATGCGGCAGGTAGTTTTCCCGAAGATAGTCGGCACACAGCTTTTCATCCGGATGCCGGGCAAGCGACAGAAAGGCCGGCCATCCTGCATAATCCTGCAGTACCAGACGCCGCTGTTGAGGGGGGAGGCTTTCGGTCTCATCTTGCCCTAGCGCCAGTTCATCCGGTCCGATGGTAAGCGAACCGCGATGCAGGATCTGCCGGGCCAGTCCGCTTATCCGTTGATCCGGGCGGCAGGCAATGACCATAAAACGCACCGTTTCCAGAATGGCGGCGGGCATGCGCACTGCCCGTGCGAAAACCGGCACGTCCCATAGAAGGCAGTCATTTGCTGCATCATCGCTTCGCGGCTGGTGCGTGCGGCATATCTGCGTTCCCAACTCCTTTGCCAGCATTTCCAGCAGCACGCTTTTTCCCGCGCCCGCCGGGGCGCGCAGAAAGATTATGCCGGCGGTTTCGCTGGCGATTCGGCGGCAGAGGCGGGTGCGGGGCAGGAGTGTCATTCACAAAGGGATAGGGCGTTTAAGCATAAAAACCTATACTCATCTTTCAAAAAACTATACCTTTCAGAGATTGTTCAAAAGGGATGGTGGTGAAAACTTGTGCTCAGGCAACTGATGCACAAGGAACGTTCCACCGATGCAGCAACATCCGCTGGTCGCGATTTTGAACAGGCTCGGCGCTTTCGTGCTGGTCATGATCGCCCTGTCCATCATGATTTTCGTTCTCGCCCGCGTGGTGCCGGGTGATCCCGCCCGCATGGCGCTCGGCCCCGCGGCAACACAGGAACAGGTGGACGCGCTGCGCGGCGAGATGGGTCTCGATAAACCGCTCGCCGCCCAATATCTCGACTATATCGGCAATGCCCTGCACGGCGATCTCGGTTTCTCGCTGGTTTCCCAGCGCCCCGTCACCACCGATCTCGCGCAGACTGTTCCTGCGACCGTCGAACTGGTTCTGGTCTCGGTCATCTTCATGTTTGCCGTCGCCATCCCGCTCGGCGTCATCACGGCGCATTACCGCGACCGTCCGCTCGACCATATCGGCCGTATCCTCTCGCTCACCGGCGTGACGATCCCGAGCTTTTTGTTTGCCATCACGCTGCAATTGCTGGCCGCTCGCTTTCTCTCCGGCTGGCCGATCATCGGTAGGATCGATCACTCACTTGGCTGGCAGGGTGGCCCGACGGGCTTCATCCTGATCGACGGTACGCTTGCCGGACGGTTCGATGTAGTGCTGGATGCGCTGAAGCACCTTGCGCTGCCGGCCTTTGCGCTCTCCATGGCCGGTATCGGCCAGATCACCCGCATCACGCGTTCCTCGATGATCGAGAACCAGCGCAAGGATCACGTGCTCACCCTGCAAAGCTTCGGCGTGCCGGAGCGGGTCATCATCTTCCGTTATCTGCTGAAGCTTTCCTCCATCGCGCCGCTGACGATCATGGGGCTCGAATTCGCCTCGCTGATCGGCAATGCCTTCGTGATCGAAATGGTCTTCGCCTGGGGCGGATTCGCATCCTACGGGCTGAACGCCATCCTTCAGAAAGACCTCAATGCCGTGACTGCCGTGGTGCTCGTGGCCGGCCTGTTCTTCATCGTTGCGAACCTGATCGTTGATGTCCTGATCTCGATCATCGACCCGCGCCTGCGCCGCAAGGAGGCTCGCTGATGGCTGACATGAAAATGCTCGAACCCACCGATCGGGGCTTAAGCGCCGGTTACATGATGTGGTACCGCTTCAGCCGCAATCCGGCAGCGGTCATCGGTTCGCTGATCCTGTTGTCGGTGCTGGTTCTGGCGATCTTTGCGCCCTGGCTTACACCCTATCCCAAACATATCGGCGCGGTCGTCGATTTCCGTGCCCGCCACATGCCGCCGGATCTGGAGCACTGGTTCGGAACCGACAAGGCCGGACGCGACATCTTTTCCCGCACTGTCTTCGGGCTCAGGGTCTCGCTTCTTCTCGTTATCGGCGTGCTCGGCATCTCGGTCCCGGTCGGCACTGTGCTTGGCCTGGTCGCCGGTTATTTCGGCGGCTGGACCGAGAAAATCATCAGTGGCCTGACGAATGTGATGCTGGCCATGCCGCCCCTCGTCATGGCGCTGGCGGTCTCCAACCTGCTGGAACCCACCTTGATGAACGCCATGATCGCGATCACGCTTCTATGGTGGACCTGGCATGCGCGGCTGATCTATTCGGTGTCGAAATCCATCGCATCCGAGGACTATATCGAAGCGGCACGTCTTGCAGGTGCGGGTCCGCTGCACATTCTCTTTCGCGAAATTCTGCCCAATTGCGTCTCGGTCATATCAGTCAAGACGACGCTGGATGCGGCATTCGTCATCCTCTTTGGCGCGACGCTGAGTTTCCTCGGTTTCGGCGTCAAGCCGCCAACTCCCGATCTCGGCTCGATGGTTGCCGATGGGCGCCAGTTCATGCCGGATTTCTGGTGGGAAGTCCTCTGCCCCGGCGCGGCCGTGCTTTACGTGACGCTGGGTTTCAATCTGCTGGGCGACGGCCTGCGTGACATGTTCGACGTGGAAAGCTAAAGCCATGACTGAACCGCTTCTCAAAGTCGAAAACCTCAACGTCACCTTCACCAACTACGGTCGCACGCGCCAGGTGCTGCGCGATGTCGCCTTCACAGTCTCAGCCGGCGAGCGGGTGGCGCTGATCGGCGAAACCGGATCGGGTAAATCGGTCACCGCCAAGGCGATCATCGGCACTTTGCCGAAGAATGCCACTATTGCCTCCGGCGCCATTGTCATCGACGGGCGGGATGTGCTCGCCATGCCGCGAAGGGAACGCGAGGCGCTTAAGGGAACGGCGTTTTCGCTGATCATGCAGGACCCGCTGTCTTCCTTCAATCCGGTCTTCAAGATCGGCACGCATCTCGATGATGTCATGCGCTTTGCCGACAAGCGCAACGGCATCAACTCGTCCAAGGCAGAGCGCCGCACCCGTATCGCAGCGGTTCTGCGCCGCGTGCAGCTTGGCGATACCGAGCGGGTCATGAATGCCTATCCGTCCGAGCTTTCGGGCGGCATGCGCCAGCGCGTGTTGATCGGGCTTGCGTTGCTGCATCAGCCGAAGCTCCTCATCGCGGATGAGCCCGGCACCGCGCTCGACGTCACCACGCAGGATGAAATTCTCAATCTCATCAACCAGCTGGTTGCCGAAGAAAATATGGCGCTGCTGATGATCACCCATAATCTCGGTGTCGTACGTAAGGTGGCGGATCGGGTCGTGGTTATGCACCATGGCGACATCGTCGAGACCGGTCCCTGCACGCAAATCCTGCACGCTCCCGCTGCGGACTACACGCATTCGCTGCTGGATGCGGTGCCGCCGCTCTACGGTCCCCGTGTCGCCGATCTGGCGCAGAGCACACGCTCGCCGATCGTTACCATCGAGGGCCTGAACAAGATTTATGGCAGACGCAACGGTTACCACGCCGTGCGCGATGTGAACCTGACGCTGAAGGACGGCGAAATTTTCGGTCTTGCGGGCGAGTCCGGTTCTGGAAAAACCTCGGTCGCCCGGATGATCATGGGACTTTCTCGCCCGACCTCCGGCAATCTTGTCATCGACGCCCCGTCTCCCGGCCGTGGCAAGCGGCTGACGCAGATCGTCTATCAAAATCCGGGCACTTCCCTAAATCCGAAGCGCACGGTCAGGCAGACGCTTACCCTACCGTTGAAATCCATCGGTATGGACGGTGAGGCGCGCGAACGCCGGATGCAGGAACTGATGGGGCTGGTGCGATTGCCGCAATCCTATCTCGGTAAATATCCGCATGAACTTTCCGGCGGACAGAAGCAGCGTGTCGCCATTGCCCGTGCACTCGCGGCTGAACCGAAGATCCTCATCCTCGACGAGCCGACGGCGGCGCTTGATGTCTCCGTGCAGAAGACCGTTATCGACCTTCTGCTGCAGCTGCGGGAAGAGCTTGGCCTGACCTATCTGATGATCTCGCACGACCTGTCGCTGATGCGCAATTTCTGTTCGCGCATCGCCATCATGCTGCGTGGCGAGATCGTCGAGGAAGGGGTGACGTCTGCGGTTTTCGCCGAGCCGAAGCATCCCTACACCCGCGCCCTTATCGCGGCGATCCCCGTCGTCACCGACGAGGAAGAGCGCCTGAAACCCACCGTGACAGAGGAAGAGCGTATGCGCTTCCTCGTAAAAACGACCGATTGATAAAAGAGGAGCCTGACGTGTATCGCGTTGGAATTGACGTCGGCGGCACAAATACCGATGCCGTTGTGTTACAGGATAAAACCGTTCTGGCGGGGGTGAAAGCCTCCACCACCGAGGATGTGACATCAGGTGTCATCGAAGCCCTTGAAAAGGTAATCGAGGCGTCGGGCATCGACAGGGCACACATCGGTGCCGTGATGATCGGCACCACGCATTTCACCAATGCGGTGATCGAGCGGCGGCATATGGACGAGGTCGCCGCCATCCGGCTCGGCCTGCCTTCCGGCGCCGGCCTGCCGCCGATGGTCGACTGGCCGGATGACCTCCGGGAAATCGTTGGTAACCACGGTTATCAGGTCCGCGGCGGATATGAATTCGACGGTCGCGAAATCTCAGCCCTCGATGAGGACGAAATCGTCCGCATCGCCGCCGATATCCGCGCAAAGGGCCTGAAGGCCGCGGCCGTCACCTGCGTCTTCAGCGGCATCAATGATGCGATGGAAGTGCGGGCGAAGGATATCCTGCAGGAGCGCTGCCCCGGCCTGCCGGTGGTTATGTCCAAGGATATCGGACGGCATGGTCTGCTCGCCCGCGAAAGTGCTGCGATCATGAATGCCAGCCTTCTTTCGCTTGCGGACCGCACCGTTGCCGCTTTCGGCGAGGCGCTGAAGGCAGCGGGCATAACCTGCCCGTTCTACATCACCCAGAACGACGGCACGCTGATGGCGGCGGATGTGGTGCGCGGCTTCCCTGTGCTCACCTTCGCCTCCGGCCCGACGAATTCCATGCGTGGTGCGGCCTTCCTCACCGGCCTCAAGGATGCCGTTGTGGTCGATGTCGGCGGCACCACCTCCGATGTCGGTTCGCTGTCGCACGGCTTTCCACGACAGGCTTCCACGACGGTGGATATTGGCGGCGTGCGCACCAATTTCCGCATGCCGGATGTGTTTTCCATCGGTCTCGGCGGCGGCTCGCTGGTGGTCAATGGCGACCATGGCCTGACCGTCGGCCCGAAATCAGTCGGTTACCGGGTCCGCCGTGAGGCGCTCTGCTTCGGTGGCACGACCCTGACCGCGACGGATATCGCGGTCGCGTCCGGCAAGGCGGATGTGGGCGAAAAGGCGCTGGTTTCCACTCTCGACAAGCGGCTTGTGGATGCTGCGGTCGAAAAGATCAACGCCATGCTCGAGTCCTGTGTGGAACGCAGCCGCATCTCGTCCTCGCCGGTGCCTGTCATCGCGGTTGGCGGCGGCTCCATTCTCATGCCGGACCGTATCGGTGAACTGGAAGTCATCCGCCCCGAAAATTTCGCGGTGGCGAATGCCGTCGGTGCGGCAATCGCGCAGATCAGCGGCGAGACGGACCGCGTCTTCTCGCTGATCGAGGGGCGCACGCGTGAAAGCGCGCTTGCCGAAGCCGAGGCCGAGGCGCGCGAGAAGGCGATTGCGGCAGGCGCGCTTGCCGAAACGCTGGAAGTGATCGAGCGCGAGGACATGCCGCTTGCCTATCTGCCCGGCAATGCCACCCGCATTCATGTGAAAGTCGTTGGAGAAATGGGAGCCAATCATGGCTGAGACGCGCAAGCTGAAATATGACGAGGCGGCATTGCGTACGCTGACGCGGGAAGATCTCGACGCGCTGGAAATCGGTGCGGGCATTCTCGGCACGGGCGGCGGCGGCAATCCCTATCTGGGCAAGCTTCTGGCGCTGGAGGCCATGAAGGCCGGTTACGAGATGAAGATCCTTGCGACTGACGCCATTGAGCCGGACGCGCTTTGCATGTCCATCGGCGGCATCGGCGCACCGGTGGTTGGTGTCGAGCGCATCCGCGAAGGCCGTGAAGGCCTGCGCTGCCTGCGCGCCATGGAAGAGCTGATCCGCACGCCAGTAGACGCGATCGTCTGCGAGGAAATCGGCGGTTCCAACTCCATGAACCCGCTGGTGACGGCTGCGCTCGGCGGCCTGCCGATCCTCGATTGCGACGGCATGGGCCGGGCCTTCCCTGAGATGCAGATGACGACCTTCTCCATCTACGGTCACAGTTCCACGCCATCGGTGATGTGCGACCTTCACGGCAATGCCGTGATCTTCAGCCACGCCGTTTCCGAGGTCTGGCACGAGCGTATGGCGCGTGCCTGCGTCGTTTCGCAGGGCGGCGGCGCGATGCTGGCGACCGCGCCGATGCAGGCGCATTACGTGCATCAATACGGCATTCCGAAAACCTATACCAAGGCGATTGCCATCGGGGAGGCGGTTATCCGCGCCCGCAAGCAGCAGGAAGACCCGATTGCGGCTGTCTGCGCGCTCGAAGGCGGACGGCGCATCTTCAACGGCAAGATCACCGATCTGAAGCGCCATCTGCGCGGCGGTTTCGCGGTCGGCGATCTCACGCTGTCCGGCTTTGATGATTGCGCGGGCCAGACGGCGGGCGTCGCCATCCAGAACGAGTTCCTGCTGTTTACCCGTGACGGCAAGGTGGAAGTGACGGTCCCCGACCTGATCGTCCTGCTCGATGTCGACACCGGTTATCCGATCACCACTGAAGTGCTGCGCTACGGCCAGCGCGTGGCCGTCATCGCCATCCCCTGCCACGATCTGTTGCGCAGCGCACGCGCGCTTGAGGTCGTCGGGCCGGCGGCCTTCGGTTACCCCGACATTCCCTTCTCACCGCTGCCCGTCCCGGTCAGCAAGGCTGCCTAACCATAAGCGGGGCAAATGACCCGCAATAAAGAGGAGAACGAAAAATGAAAATGCCAGGACTTTCTTCCCGCCGTGCCGTGCTTGCGCTCGGCACGGCAATCGCGTTGCCGCTTGGTCCTTCTGCTGCCTTTGCGGAAGACAAGGTGTCGGTCGCGGTCAATACCATGCAGATATTCAGCTCGCTCGACCCGGCGAAAGTGACTGATTATACCGGCTACATGGCCATCGTGAACATGTATGACGGCCTGACGACGGTGAACGCCAAGGGCGAAATCGTGCCGCATCTGGCGAAGTCCTGGGATATTTCGGAAGACGGCCTGACCTACACCTTCCACCTGCGCGACGATGCGAAGTTTCAGGACGGCACGGCGGTAAAGGCTGCCGATCTCGTCTGGTCGATCCAGCGCCTGCTCGGCATCAACAAGGGCCCGTCGAACCTCATCGTCGGCGTCCTGAAGCCCGAAAACGTCACCGCGCCTGACGATGCGACGCTCGTCATGAAGATCGAGCGTCAGTTTTCGCCCTTCATGGCCTCCACGCCGCTGATGATGGCGTTGAACAAGACGTTGATCGAAGCCAATGCCAAGCCCGAAGACAAGTGGGGCGAGGCCTATGTGGGCGAACATTCCGCCGGTTCCGGCCCATACAAGCTCGTCAGCTACAACCGTTCTGCCGATATGGTCATTGCCCGCAATGCGGACTATTTCCTTGGCTGGACCAAGGGCAAGCCGATCGACGAAGTACGCTTCGTCCAGACGAGCGACGACGCTACCGTCAAGGCGCTGGCTGAAAAGGGCGAACTTGGCCTTTCCTCGCACGGCCTTGGCAACGACACCTATGAATCCATCGGCCGGATGAAGGATTACAAGCTCATCCAGACCCGCACCGCCGGCGGTTTCGTCATCAAGCTCAACACCAAGGTTTACCCGACAGACGACGTTCACGTTCGTCGCGCCATTGCCTATGCGACGGATTACAAGACGATCCAGGAAGTGATCTATCCCGGTTTCGACATGCAGGGGCCGCTATCCGACGCTTTCAAGGACGCGCATAACGGCGATATTCCGCCCGGCGTCTACGATCTGGAAAAGGCGAAGGAAGAACTGGCGAAGTCGAAATATGCCGGCCAGAAGATCACGCTGGTCAACAGCTATGTCGCTTCGCTGGCCTTCGAGGCGGAAGTGGCACTGCTTTTGCAATCCAGCCTCGAGCAAATCGGTATTACGCTCGATATCAAGCCAGAGCCGTGGAACCGTATCGTCGAGCTTTCCTCCAAGCCTGAAACGACGCCTGCGTCGACGCAGGTGAATATCTCGCCGACCTATCCGTCTCCGGATGCGATGTTCTACAACCAGTATCACTCCAAGGCATCAGGCACATGGATGTCGATGGAATGGCTGCAGAACGCGGAAATCGACGGGTTGATCGACAAGGTCCGTGCCACGACCGATACCAGCGAACAGAACGCAACCTACAAGGAACTGCAGACCAAGATCGCCGATCTTCAACCGGATGTCTGGGCGGTTGCGCCGAACCGCCGTTATGCGGCGAACAAGTGCCTTCAGGGTTACGAGTTCATTCCCATGCAGAGCTGGGACCTGAACTTCTCCAACTTCCATTGGGACTGCAAGGCGGAGTGATCTCCGTCCCATGAAAAGCGGTCCCGCCGCAGGGCGGGGCCGATGAGACTTGGAACGATAAAGGGAAGGAGCATCGCTTGCGCCGGAAAGGCTGCGGCATGCCCGAGGATGACGCATGATCCAGGAATTTTCCGAAGACGATATCGAACCTCTTGCCACCGGCGCCTGGATTCTGGGAACGGGCGGTGGAGGCAATCCCTATATCTCGACGCTCAATCTGCGCCGTCTTTATGCCGAAGGCAGACGGGTGAAGGTCATGGACCCCATGGCGCTTGCTGATGAAGACATGGTTGCGGTCGTCTCCAAGATGGGTGCACCGCTTGTTGGTCAGGAACGGCTGGGAGACCCCGTTCATCTTGCCCGCGCGGTCGAGGTCATGGAGGATTATCTCGGCAAGCCTTTCCGGGCGATCATGAGCGTGGAAATCGGCGGCTCGAATGCGCTGTCTTCTTTTCTCGCCGCCGCCATGCTCGACCGGCCCGTCGTCAATGCCGATGCCATGGGACGTGCTTATCCCGAAGCGCAGATGACCTCATTCGCCATTGGCAATCTGCCGATGTTTCCGCTGTCGCTGGTCGATGTGCGAGACAATGAGGTGATCGTGACGCGCGCTGCATCGTGGAAATGGATGGAGCGCATCTCGCGCAAGGTCTGCACCGAAGTCGGCTCTACCGCCGCCACCTGCAAGGCGCCGCGCACCGGCAAGGAAGTGAAGGAATGGGGCATTCATTACACCGTCACAAAGGCGACCGAACTCGGGCGCGCGGTGATGGAGGCGCGTGCACGCCATGATGACCCGGTTCAGGCGGTTCTCAACCATGAGGGTGGCAAGCAGCTGTTCCGCGGCAAGGTGGTGGATGTGGCCCGCGAGACCACCGGCGGCTTCCTGCGCGGCAGCACCACCATTGAAGGTATCGACGCCGACAGGGGCTCGCGTCTGGAACTCGCCTTCCAGAATGAATGGGCGGTCGCCTTCCGCGATGGCCAGCCGGTTGCCATGACGCCGGACCTGCTTTGCCTTCTCGACACCGTTTCGGGCAGTGCCATCGGCACGGAATCGGTGCGTTATGGCCAGCGTGTAACGGTTGTCGCCCTGCCGGCGCCGGAACTCTTGACGACGCCTGCCGGCATCGCCGCCGTCGGCCCGCGTGCCTTCGGTTATGACATTGACTTTAAATCGGTATTCCCATGAAACGCATCGGTATTGACGTTGGCGGCACCAATACGGATGCCGTTCTCATAGATGGCGACACGATTGTCGCCTCCATCAAGGTTCCGACCACGCAGGATGTCCTTTCCGGCGTGAAGGCGGCGCTTGCCCATGTGGCGGGTCATGTCGGCGCGGCGGATCGCCCGATCGACGCGGTGATGATCGGCACGACCCATTTCACCAATGCGGTTGTGGAGCGCGCCCGGTTGGAGCGGGTTGCCGCCATCCGCATCGCGCTACCAACAGGTTCTTCGTTGCCGCCCATGTGCGACTGGCCGAAAGACCTCCACGAGGCCGTCGATCCGCTGATCTTCATGGTCCACGGCGGTCATGAATATGACGGCAGCCCGCTGGTGCCGATGATCCCGGATGAAATCCGTGAAGCGGCGATGAAAATCCGCGATGCGGGCATCACCTCCATCGCCATTTCCGCAACCTTCTCGCCGCTGACCACGGAGTGCGAGGTGAGGGCGGCGGAGATCGTCCGTTCGGTGATCCCCGATGCGCGCATCACGCTCTCCCACACGCTCGGACGTATCGGGCTCCTGGAGCGCGAGAACGTCGCACTTCTGAATGCCGCCCTTCAGACATTGGGCAAGACCACGGTACAGGCATTTTCCGATGCGCTACGGGAGGCTGGCGTGAAAGCGCCGTTCTATCTGACCCAGAACGATGGCACCGTGGCGCTGGCGGATGTGGCCGCCGCAAACCCCGTGCACAGCTTCGCTTCCGGCCCGACCAATTCGATGCGTGGTGCCGCCTTCCTCACCGGGCTTTCCGATGCCATGGTGGTGGATGTTGGCGGCACTACCTCCGATATCGGTTGCCTTGTCGGCGGTTTTCCGCGTGAGGCGAACAACATTGTCCATATTGGTGGGGTCCGCACCCTGTTCCGCATGCCCGATCTTCTACCGATCGCACTTGGCGGCGGGACGATTGTCGACCCGCAGACAGGCAAGATCGGCCCGCGCTCGGTGGGGTATCGCATCCTGACCGAAGCCCGCGTTTTCGGCGGCGAGACACTGACGACATCGGATATCGCCGTTGCCGCAGGCCTGATCGAGATGGGCGACAGGGACCGTGTAAAAGACCTCGATCCGGCATTCGTGCAGGCGACACTTCAACGCATTCGCGACATGGTGGCCGACAGTTTCGACCAGATGAAGACTTCTGCGGAAGACGTGCCGCTGGTCGCGGTCGGCGGTGGGGCGTTCCTGATACCTGAACGGGTTCCGGGCGCTTCCGAGGTGCTGCGTGTGGAAAATGCAGGGGTTGCCAATGCGCTCGGTGCGGCAATGGCGCAGGTTTCCGGCGAGGTGGATCAGGTCTTTTCCGGGTTGAGCCGCGACGAGGCGCTTGCGAAAGCCGAGACCGAAGCGCAGAACGCGGCGGTTGCTTCGGGAGCGGAGCGCGCGAGCCTCAAGACGCTTGAGGTGGAGGATATTCCCATCGCCTATCTGCCCGGCGGCGCGCGGCGGGTACGGGTGCGTGTTATCGGCGATATCGCCTTTCATTGATGGTAAGAGGCCCTGCCGGCGGCGGGGCGACAGTGGAGTGAGGACATGACGAAGATCGCATTGGCCATTCACGGTGGTTGCGGGGTGATGCCGGAAGACAGCATGACGCCGGAGGAATGGGAGGCGGCTCGCCACGATCTGGCGGCGGCACTGCGCGCGGGTTATGGCGTGCTGAAGGCTGGCGGCACTGCGCTGGAAGCGGTTGAGGCGGCGGTCGTCGTCATGGAGGACAGCCCGCATTTCAACGCAGGTCATGGGGCGGCGCTCAACGAGAATGGCATCCACGAACTCGACGCCTCGATCATGGATGGTGAAACGCTGGCAGCGGGTGCGATCAGCGCATCCCGCGCCATCCGCAATCCGGTCAAGGCGGCCCGCGCGCTGATGGCGGATGAGCGTGCCGTCTATCTGACGGGGGAGGCGGCCGATCGCTTTGCCAGGGAAAAGGGGCTTGTTACCGAACCTCAATCCTATTTCACCACGCAAAAGCGCCTTGAGGCGCTGGCGGCCATGAAGGTCCATGCCGCCGCCGGTACGGAAGCGACGGAAAACGAAAAACACGGAACCGTCGGCGCGGTGGCGCTCGATGCGGCGGGGCATCTCGCAGCCGCGACATCCACCGGCGGCTACACCAACAAGCCTGACGGCCGGGTGGGTGACAGCCCGGTGATCGGGGCGGGCACCTATGCACGCGACGGCGCCTGCGCCGTTTCCGGCACCGGCAAGGGTGAATTTTTCATCCGTTACGTCGTCGGCCATGAGATCGCGTCCCGTGTCGCCTATCTCGGGCAGGATCTGGAAACCGCCGCCGGCAACCTCGTCCACAAGGATCTGGCGCCCTACGATATCGGTGCGGGTCTTGTCGCCATCGATGCCGAAGGCGGCATTGCCGCACCCTATAATACGCCCGGCATGTTCCGGGGGTGGGTGACCCCATCAGGAGAGGCCCGTGTTGCCACCCACGACAGGGTCTACGACGTGGAATTGTAACCGGCGACCGAGCGGACCGCATGACAAAGCGAAAAAAACCGGTGACATGAAGGCCTATCGGCGGCAAAAGGTCTGAACCGAAACCGGCTCGTCATTTCATCCCATGGTGCTGGCCTCATGAATATCAAGCAGCTCGAAGTCCTTCGCACGCTTCTTTCCACCGGCTCGACCATCGCCACCGCCAAGGCCATGGGGCTAAGCCAGTCCGGTATCAGCCGGCTTCTGGCTCAGCTCGAGGCGGACCTGTCGCTGACGCTGTTTGCCCGCGACAAGGGGCGGCTGATCCCGACACCGGAGGCGGTGCTTCTTGCGCGGGATGCGGAGAATGTGCTGCTTGCGGTCGATCGCATGTCCGGCCACGCCGAGGATCTGCGCAATGGTGCGGCTGGCCCGGAAATCGTCCGCATCGGCCTGCCAAGCAGCATGTGGGAAAATTTCGCGCCCGCCATGCTGATCGATTATGTCAGGGATTTTCCCGGCGTCCGTATCGAGACCTTTTTCGAAACGACGACCGCCATCAACAAGCTCGTTGGCGAGCGGGTGATCGATCTTGGTTTCCTGCGGATGGAGGGCGAGATTGGCCCGGGCATCGATGTCGAGCGTGTCGCGACCGGCAAAAGCGTCTGCGTGGTCCGTGAGGATCATCCGCTGGCCAAGCTTGACGAAATCACAGTCAAGGACCTGCGCAATGTTCCACTCATTCTGATCGGCCGCCAGCGGCCGAACCGCATGGCGCTCGATCAGGTTTTCAAAAAGGCCGGCGTCAAGCCGATGGTGAAGATCGAGACCCACACCAACAGTTCCGCCTGCGCCTATGTGGCGCATGGGTTGGGAGTAACGATCATCAGCAGTTTTTATGCTAACCTCTACCGGCATCTTCCCGTTGTTGCCCGACCATTCGTTCCCCAGGCGGCGCAGGAGTTCGGTCTTGCCCGCGCTTCCGGCGCACCTTTGTCCATCGCTGCGCAGGCGCTGAGTGATGCCTTGAAGCGGGAAATCCAGCTTTCGCAAAAAATCGACTGAAAACGGGATTTTGGGCGGAAAATCTCATTGTCCTCATCAGGATCAAACGCGCCGTCATTCTGCATAGATATATGACATTTATGCATAATATTGCGCCTTATTTATCAATCCGTCATAGTCGCCAGCAACGAAACCGATAGAGGCGGGATACCATTCCCCGCCATCAATCGTGGGGAACCGATGATAAGATTCATACTGAGCCGTCTTTTGATGGCGCTGCCGACGATCGCATTCGTGTCGATCACGGTCTTCGCGCTCATCCGCTTTATTCCGGGTGATCCGGCTGCCCTGATGCTGGGTGACATGGCGCAACCGGAACAGATCGAAGCGATGAGGACCGAACTCGGCTTCGACAAGTCCATGCCGCAACAGTTCCTCATCTGGGCCGGCAATGTGGTGCAGGGCGATTTTGGCCGCTCCATCGTCAATGACGAGGCGGTGCTGCCATTGGTCGTCTCGCGCTTTCTCGTCAGCGCCGAGATCGTCGTGGTCGCCGTGCTGCTCGCCAGCCTGATTGCGGTTCCGGCAGGCGTGATCGCCGCCTGGAAACAGAACAGCCTGACCGATCTTGCGCTGGTGGGAACGGCAACCCTGCTGCTGTCCATTCCGACATTCTGGCTGGGTCTTCTGCTTCTTCTGTTTTTCGGCCTCAAGCTCGGCTGGCTGCCGGTGCTGGGATATGTGTCGATCGGCGACAATCTGGTCGGCGGCATGGTTTATCTGGTCCTGCCTGTCATGACGCTGGTGATCCATGAAATGGGTGTTCTGATCCGCATGGCGCGCGCCTCGACGCTGGAAGTGCTGCGGCTGGATTACATCACCCATGCCCGCGCCAAGGGGCTTTCGGAAAGTGCGGTTCTCTGGCGGCACGCGTTCAAGAACGCCTTCGGCCCGACCTGGACGATGATCGGCCTCATTCTCGGCAATCTTCTTGGCGGCATCGCCGTCATCGAGACGGTGTTCACCATTCCCGGCCTCGGACGGCTGATGGTCGACAGTATTTTTGCCCGCGACTATCCGGTCATACAGGGCTGCCTGTTGTTCGTCTCGCTGTCCTATGTGCTGGTCAACCTGTTCGTCGACCTTCTTTATCCCCTCTTCGATCCGCGTGTGGTTGCCGAATGAAAAAGTTCACACTTAACGGGCTTATCGGCGGCTTTCTCATCGCCCTCCTGCTCATCACTGCCGTGACCGGCCTGTTCTGGACGCCCTATGACCCGATGAAGCTCGGCTTCGCTTCGCGTCTGGCTGCACCCGGTCCGAGCCATCTTCTCGGCACCGACGAATTCGGGCGCGATGTTCTCAGCCGTCTGATGGTCGGCGCGCGCGCCAGTGTCTGGATCGGCTTTCTGACGGTCAGCTTCGCAACGATCTGCGGCACCCTGATCGGCCTTGTCAGCGGTTATGCACGCGGCTGGGTGGATGGCGTTATCATGGCCATCAACAATGCGCTCCTGGCCTTTCCGGGTATTCTACTCGCACTCGGGCTGCTCGCGGTTTTCGGCGCTAATCAGTATGGCATCATCTTCGCACTCGGCATCGCCTACACGCCATCCATGGCCCGCGTGGTGCGCGGTGCCGTGCTTTCTCTGCGTGAGCGGGAATTCATCGAGGCGTCGCTGGTAATGGGCAATGGCGAGATTTACACCATGTTCTGCCACATCCTGCCCAATTGCATTGCGCCGATCACGGTTCTTGCCACCTCCATGTTCGGCTGGGCCATCCTGTCGGAAAGCGCGCTGTCCTTCCTCGGTCTTGGTGTGCCGCCGCCGGCTCCGACCTGGGGCAACATGCTGGCCGCCGGCCGGCCCTTCATCCAGCAGGCCGTGTGGCTCGGGCTTTTCCCCGGTCTCTGCATCGCGCTGACGCTGCTTGGCATCAATCTTCTGGGCGACGCCCTTCGCGACAGGCTTGACCCGCGCATGAGAGGTCTCAAATGACTGATAGTACGCTTCTCACCGTTCGCGGCCTTTCGCTGGAGGTCGCCAGAACCGGCCACCCAGTCGTCAAGGATGTCTCATTCGATATTGCCGCGGGCGAAATCTTCGGCATCGTCGGCGAAAGCGGCTCGGGAAAGACGCTCGCAACCCGCGCGCTTATCTCGCTTTTGCCGCCGGCCATCGCCGTCACCGGCGGGTCGATCATCTACAAGGGGCAGGATGTCATGTCCTTGCCGGTGAAGGAGCTTCGGCGTCTCCGCGGCGCGGAGATCGGCGTGGTTTTTCAGGAGCCGATGACCTCCCTCAACCCATCGATGACGATTGGCCGGCAGCTGGAGGAGGGGCTGATCCTTCACACGAAGTTGTCGCCCGAAGAGCGTCGCGAGAAAATTCTCGACATGCTGCGACGGGTGGGCATCCGCGACCCCGAAGGTGCGCTGGCGGCCTATCCGCACGAGTTTTCCGGCGGCATGCGCCAGCGCATCATGCTGGCCTCGGTCATGCTGTTGAAACCCGCTTTGCTGATCGCCGATGAACCGACGACGGCGCTTGATGCGGTCATCCAGCGCGATGTCATGGAACTGATGGTCGAGCTGACGCGGGCGGAAGGCACTGCCGTTCTCCTCATCAGCCACGACCTGCCCATGGTGGCGCGTTATACCAGCCGCATCGTGGTGATGGAAAAAGGCGCGATCGTCGAGCAGGGCCGCACCGAGGACCTGCTGGATGCGCCGCAGCACCCCTATACGAAAAAGCTGCTTTCCTCCCTGCCATTTCGTGGCGAGCCGCGCAACATCGACACCTCCAAGGCGCCGATGGTTTCGGCTCGCGATATCGTCGTCGATTATGCCGGTCGCAAGTCGCTGCTCAAGAAAGCCAAATCGAAGCGGGCGCTGCATGGCGTCAGCATCGATATTCACGAAGGCGAGGTCGTGGCGCTGGTCGGTGGCTCCGGTTCTGGCAAGACCACGCTTGGCCGCACCATCGCCGGTCTCGTCAAGGAAAGCGAAGGGCAAATCCGCTTTCAGGGCCGGGAGCGCAACGAGGACTGGAAAGACTACCGTCTGAATTGCCAGATGGTGTTTCAAGATCCCTATTCCTCTCTCGATCCGCGCATGACCATTCAGGCGCTCGTGGAGGAGGCTCTGCGCCTCGTGCCCGGTCTCGACCAGGCCGCCAAGCGCAAACGCGCGCTGGAAACGCTGGAAGAGGTGGGACTTGGCGCTGATTATGCCACCCGTTACCCGCACGAGCTTTCCGGCGGCCAGCGCCAGCGTGTGGCGATTGCACGCGCCATTGCCCGCCGTCCGCGTTTCCTGATCGCTGACGAACCTGTCTCCGCGCTCGACGTGACGGTGAGGGCGCAGGTGCTCGATCTCTTTTCCGATCTGCAGAAACGTTACGGTTTTTCCTGCCTGTTCATCAGCCACGATCTCGGTGTGGTCGAGCAGGTGGCCGACCGTGTCGTCGTCATGCAGGACGGCCGCATCATCGAAGAGGGCGACCGCGACACGATTTTCGACAGTCCGAGAGAAGCCTATACGCGCCGGCTGCTCTCGGCCATTCCCGCCCTCGACCAGAATGAAAAGGGCGGTGTGACACTCAAATGGCGTCTGGAAGATGAAGTTTAACAGGAACATGACAATGACTGTGGCTGCCCAACTGAATGCTATCTGCGATGCACAGCCTTTCGTGACGCGCTTCATGGTGCGCAATCTCCTGACCGGCGAAGAGATCGGGCGGGGAGAAAACGAGGAAACGCCATCGGGCAGCACCCGCAAGACGTCGATCATGATGGCCGTGCTCAAGGCCGCCAGCGAAGGGCGGATCGATCTCGACCAGCCCGTCACCTATGAAAAGAGGCTGGCGGAAGAAGTGGCGAGCGGCATGTTCCGCTATCTGACGCCGGGCATTGTCATTTCCCTGCGCGATGCGCTCGCCGGCATGATGGTGCTGAGCGACAATGTCTGCACCAAGATGGTGCTGGAGAGGCTGACGCTGGAAGAGGTGGATGGTTATTGCAAATCACTCGGCATGGCCAATACCCATCATCGTTTCCTCATTCCGCCGCTGGCGCTGGCGGCCGATCATCCGCTGAAGACCGTCACCACCACCTCGGCGGCGGATCAGGTGCTGCTGCTTCAGACTATTCTCGATGCGCAATCCTCGCCGGAGGCACAGGCAAAACTCGGTTGCAGCCCGCAATTGTGCGAGTGGGCCATGCAGACGCTGAAGAACCAGATTTTGCGTTATGGAATCCGCTCCCGTCTGCCTTTCGAGGCCACGGTGGCGAGTAAGAGCGGACGCGGCAAGCGCGGCCGCATGGATGCCGGCATCGTCTACAGGAACGGCGCGCCGTCTTTCATCATCACCGCCTATACCGATGAAGTGCCGCACACCCTGCCGGACGGCACGCCGGGATACACCATCGCGCTCGAAACGATCGGCCGGCTGGCACAGGCCTGCTGGGACGGGTTTTAATCACTCACAATCAATGACAACAAAGAGGGTAGAACAGTGAAAAAACTTCTTCTTGCAGGCGTTGCCCTGCTCGTGACCGCCAATATCGCCGCAGCACGCGATATCACCATCGCGCAAAGCTCCGATCTGCGCAGCAACAATCCGGGCGTGAACCGCGACGGCAATACGGACGGGGTTATCCTGCACATCGTCGAAGGCCTCGTCGGTTATAACAATGCCGGCGAGGTGAAGCCGCTTCTCGCCGAAACCGTCGATGTCTCTTCTGACGGCCTGATCTATACTTTCAAGCTTCGCAAGGACGTGAAATTCCACAATGGCAAGCCGCTCACCGCAGAGGATGTCGTCTGGAACTGGACACGTTATCTGAAGCCGGAAACCAAATGGACCTGCCTCAACGATTTCGCGGAAGGCGGCGCAGCACACGTCACCGGCGTCAAGGCCACGGATGCATCCACGGTCGAGATCACGCTTGAAAAGCCGTCAGGCGTCTTCCTCGGCCTCATGTCGCGGCCGGAATGCGGTTATACCGGCATGATCTCGCCGGAATCGGTTGCTGCCGATGGCAGCTTCGCCAAGCCGATCGGCACCGGGCCGTTCCAGTGGGATGAGTGGAAGAAGGGCGAATATATCCGTCTTGCCAAATTTGCCGATTATGTTTCGCCGGCAAATGACGGTAAGCCGGATGGCATGGTTGGCTCCAAGCGGCCGCTCGCCGATGGCATCAAGTTCATGGTCATTCCCGATGCCTCGACCGTGAAGGCCGGGCTTGAATCCGGCGTGCTCGATACGGCCGAGATTTCTCCCGATCTCATTCCGGAGTTCAAGACCAATGAGAAGATGCAGCTCATCGTCTCCCGCAACAACGGCAAGAACCTGTTCTACATCCAGACCCGCGACAAGGTGCTGAGCAATCCCGGTGTGCGCCGCGCCATGGCGATGGCGCTCGATCTCGACGAACTGGTCGCGGCTGCATCGAACGGTACGGGTGAAGCCAACGGTTCGATGGTCTCGCAGGATTCGGTCTATTACGACGAGGCCCAGAAGAAGCGTCCGGCCTATGACATCGAAGCGGCCAAGAAGGAGCTGGCCGCCGCCGGTTACAAGGGCGAGCCGATCTCGATCATCGCCAACAAGCGCGGCAACGTGCCGAGTTTCCCGGCCGCCGTCATGGCGCAGGCGATGATGCAGCAGGCGGGTCTCAACGTGCAGATCGAGGTGCTGGATTATGCGACGCAGGTGGATCGCCGCCGTTCCGGCAATTATCAGGTGATCTCGCAGTCGGTCGCTCCGCGTCTCGACCCGGCACTGATGTACGCCTTCTATGTCGGCAACAAGGATAAGAACGCATCGCTGATGTGGGATGATCCGAAGGCGATCGAACTGATGAAGGCGGCCTATGTCGAGGCCGATCAGACCAAGCGCCAGAAGATTTTCGACGAGTTTCACGAATTGATGCTGAAGGAAATGCCGGGCATCTTCCTTTACGACATGGTCGATGTCTGGGGCGCGACGAAAAAGCTGAAGGGCCAGCCGGTCTGGCAGTCGAACGCCCGTCTTTGGGAAGTCTCGGTCGACAACTGATCCACTATCGCCCGCGCCGGAGGCGGACCCCGGCGCGGGCTTTCCATCATAGAGCGTAAGGATTTGGCGGAGTTTCCACCGAAGCGCTTGCGCGTGCCCGCAAAGGGCGGAAATGCGAGGACAAGCCATGAACCGTGATGCCGTGATGTCGATTGCCGCTGCAGTCGAGGCAATGAAGCCCGATTTCACTACCCTAAGTGACAATATCTGGGATTTTGCCGAGCTGAAATTCGAAGAACGGCAATCTGCCGGTGTCCTGGCTGCCGCGCTCGAGGAAAATGGCTTTGATGTTCACCGCGGCGTTGCAGGCATGGAAACGGCCTTTATCGGCGAATTCGGCAGCGGCAAGCCAGTTATCGCCTTCCTCGGTGAATTCGATGCGCTGGCCGGCATGAGTCAGTTGGCCGATGTGGCGCAGGTGCAGCCGCGCGAGGCAGGCGCCACCGGCCATGGCTGCGGCCATAACCTGCTTGGCGTCGGCTCATTGATGGCCGCTATTGCGCTCGCCCGGCATCTGAAAGCCAATAATCTTCCCGGCACCGTGCGTTATTACGGTTGCCCGGGCGAAGAGGGCGGTTCCGGCAAGACCTTCATGGTGCGCGCCGGCCTGTTCGATGATGTCGATGCGGCGCTGACCTGGCACCCGGCACCCTTCAATGGCGTACGTTCCACCAATAATCTTGCCGTGCTGGAATATTTCTACCGTTTCAAGGGTGTTGCAGCCCACGCCTCCAACGCCGCCCATCTAGGGCGTTCGGCGCTCGATGCCGTCGAACTCATGAATGTCGGTGTCAACTTCCTGCGCGAACATATGCCGCAGGATTGCCGGGTGCATTATGCGATCACCGATACCGGCGGCAAGGCGGCGAATGTGGTGCAGGCGAAGGCCGAAGTACTTTACCTGATCCGCGCCCCGGAAATGCGCCAGGCGCTCGATCTTGCCGCACGGGTGGACAAGGTGGCGCGCGGCGCGGCGATGATGACCGAAACGGAAGTGGAGATCGTCTTCGATACCGCTTCCACCAACCTTCTGCCCAACATCACGCTGGAAACGGCGATGCATGAAAACATGGTTGCGCTTGGCCCTGTCGCCTTCGACGAGGCGGATATCGATTTCGCCAAACGCATTCAGGATACTTTCACCGACGAGGCGATCAAAAGCAGCATCCGGCTCTACCAGATAAAGGGCGATGTTTTTTCCAACCGGAAGATCGACGGTTCGACGCCGCTGCATCTCGGCCTGCGGGATTTTGAGGGCCAGTCGCATTTCCGGGCGGGTTCCACCGATGTCGGTGACGTTAGCTGGGTCACGCCAACGGCGCAGTGCTGGACGCCGGCCTGGGCGATTGGGACCAATCCGCATACCTGGCAGGTGGTGGCGCAGGGCAAAAGCCCTGCCGCCCACAAAGCCATGGCGCATGCCGCCAAGGCAATGGCGTCGACAGGCCTTGCGCTGATGACCTCGCCGGAACTGCTCGCCAATGCCAGGAAGGAGTGGCAGGAAAAGACCGAAGGCAGCAACTATGTCTGCCCGATTCCCGCCGATGTCATGCCTGGCTCCCACCCGTAAGGCGCTACGCACTTCCATTTGCCGCCGTCCGTCTGCCGCCAGATTTCCACAGGCGGCATGGTGAATCGCATGAACGTTCCAAGGTGAATAAATCCGATGCTCCGCCGGCCTTCTGAAGAGAGGGCCGGCGGATTCCGGTTTGGAATAAATCTTCCATCTCAGCCGAGTTCATCCTGGCTCCGAACCGGGAGCCGTAATTTCAACGGCTTATGGCTTCCCTGCCTCAAGGGCAGGACGAGGCAAACGGAGCTTCAGCACCTTCATCGGCAATCCCGTCTGGAACGCTCGTCCGCTTGAATGTCCAATCATCACGGCCTTGTGCGCCGCTCCACAGCTGGGCTGCGAAGAAAGCATTGACGTTCGAACCAAAAATGGAATAAATATATCGAACAGGCAGAAAATCGGTTTCATTATTCCGTTTTCTGAATGTGAGGAGGTTGCGGCGGGCTTTCGGGTTCGCCTCCGGCTGGGAGAGGCGGCGCCGGACGCCATGGAGGAGAAAAACAATGAGGAAATTTATCATCGGCGCAGCCATGTCTGCGCTTCTCGGCACAGCGGCACATGCGGAGACAGTCGGTGTCTCGATGGCGTTGTTCGACGACAACTTCCTGACAGTGCTGCGCAACGGCATGCAGGATTATTCCAAGGAACTGAAGGGCGTCACCCTGCAGGTCGAGGACGCGCAGAACGACGTCGCCAAGCAGCAGAGCCAGATTCAGAATTTCATCGCGTCCAAGGTCGATGCGATCATCGTCAACCCGGTTGACACGGATGCGA
Source organism: Agrobacterium sp. CCNWLW32 (assembly GCF_037083425.1). Lineage (NCBI taxonomy): Bacteria > Pseudomonadati > Pseudomonadota > Alphaproteobacteria > Hyphomicrobiales > Rhizobiaceae > Agrobacterium > Agrobacterium sp. CCNWLW32. The sequence continues at coordinate 73,022 of NZ_JBAOJM010000004.1, read as the reverse complement.
CGGCGGCCATGTCGAAGCTTGCCGCCGATGCCAAAATTCCGCTTGTTTACGTCAACCGCCAGCCGGTGAACGTCGACAGCCTGCCTGATGGCCAGGCATTCGTCGCCTCCGACGAAACGGTTGCCGGCACGCTTGAGGCCAAAGAGGTTTGCCGCCTTCTCGGTGGCAAGGGCAATGCGGTCATCATGATGGGCGAGCTTTCCAACCAGGCTGCGCGCATGCGCACACAGTCTGCGAAAGATGTTTTGAAGACCGACGAGTGCAAGGGCATTTCCGTGGTTGAAGAGCAGACCGCGAACTGGCAGCGTACGCAGGGTTCCGACCTCGTGACCAACTGGCTCTCCAGCGGCATCGAGTTCAACGCCGTCATCGCCAACAACGATGAAATGGCGATTGGTGCTCTCCAGGCGCTGAAGGCCGCGGGCAAGGATATGAAAGGCTATGTCGTCGCCGGTGTTGACGCCACGCAGGATGCGCTCGCGGCCATGCAGGCGGGCGATCTCGACGTCACGGTCTTTCAGGATGCGGCGGGGCAGGGCAAGGGTGCTCTCGATGCTGCGCTGAAGCTCGTCAAGGGCGACAAGGTCGAGAAGAAGGTCTACATTCCTTTCCAGCTCGTCACGCCTGAAAACGTCAAGGACTACGTGGCCAAGAACTAACGGCCCCTTCCGGCATCTGCGTCTGTTTCAGGTGATCCCGGAGGCAGATGCCGGTTCCCGTCAGCACTGGGGAGCAAGCTTCGGTGTGTGAGCGGATTGCGATTGGATTTCAGTGAATTCAAAGTGTTACAGCGCCCTTGTGTCGTGATCGGCACGGCGCTGTAAGCCTCCCCGGAGGCAAGGTGCGCCCTCTGGCAAAACCCTATCTCCGGTCATTTTTGTCTATTGTGGAGGGTGAGATGGTCGTCAGTCCATCGACAATGGCCGCCGTGCGCGCCAGCGGAGCCGTGCCGAATGCGGAGTTTCTTCTCGCAGCGGATGGCGTACGCAAGGAATTTCCCGGCGTCGTGGCGCTCGATGATGTGCAGTTCCACCTCAAGCGCGGCACCGTGCATGCGCTGATGGGCGAGAATGGCGCCGGCAAATCGACGCTGATGAAGATTCTCGCCGGCATCTACCAGCCGGACAAAGGCGAAATCCGCCTGAAAGGCGCGCCGATCCGTCTCGATTCCCCGCTCGATGCGCTGGAGAACGGCATCGCCATGATCCATCAGGAACTGAACCTGATGGCTTACATGACGGTTGCGGAAAACATCTGGATCCGCCGCGAGCCGAAAAACCGGCTGGGCTTCATTGATCATGGCGAAATGTATCGCCGCACCCAGACCCTGCTTGAGAGGCTGGGTATTGATCTCGATCCGGAAACCCGTGTTGGTGAGCTTTCGGTGGCAAGCCGTCAGATGGTCGAGATCGCCAAGGCGGTTTCCTACGATTCTGACGTTCTCATCATGGACGAGCCGACATCTGCGCTGACGGAGCGCGAGGTCGAGCATCTCTTCCGCATCATTCGTGATCTCAGGGAGCGCGGCATCGGCATCGTCTACATCACCCATAAGATGAACGAGCTGTTCGAGATCGCCGACGAGTTCTCGGTTTTCCGCGACGGCAAATATATCGGCACTCACGCTTCCACCGATGTGACGCGTGATGACATCATCCGCATGATGGTGGGCCGGGAAATCACCCAGATGTTCCCCAAGGAAGAGGTTCCGATCGGCGACGTCGTTCTGTCGGTCAAGAACCTGAACCTTGATGGCGTGTTCCATGACGTCTCCTTTGATGTCCGCGCCGGTGAAATTCTCGGCGTTGCAGGTCTTGTCGGCTCGGGCCGCTCCAATGTGGCGGAAACCGTGTTCGGTGTGACACCCGCTTCCTCAGGAACGATAACGATCAACGGCAAGCCGGTTTCGATCGACAGCCCGACGAAGGCTATCAGTCACCGCATGGCGTTTCTGACGGAGGACCGCAAGGATACGGGGTGCCTGCTGATCCTCAATATTCTTGAGAACATGCAGATCGCCGTCCTGCAGGACAAATATGTCGCCAATGGTTTCGTGCAGGAAAACGCGCTTTCGGAAGCCTGCGAGGAGATGTGCCGCAAGCTCCGGGTCAAGACGCCGCATCTTTACGAACGTATCGAAAACCTGTCCGGCGGCAACCAGCAAAAGGTTCTGATCGGTCGCTGGATGCTGACCCAACCGCGCATTCTCATTCTGGATGAGCCGACGCGCGGCATCGATGTCGGGGCGAAGGCCGAAATTCACAAGCTGGTTTGCGAGATGGCGCGCCAGGGCGTCGCCGTCATCATGATTTCCTCCGAAATGCCGGAGGTTCTGGGTATGAGCGACCGTGTCATGGTCATGCATGAAGGTCGGGTGACGGGCTTCCTTGATAGAAGTGAAGCCACGCAGGTGAAAGTGATGGATCTCGCATCGCGGTGAGGCGCGCCGGGATTTCTCGAGGAGGAACGATTATGAATACGAACGCCGCCGCCAACACGGAGTTGGATGCAAAATCCGGACGCAAGCCGCACCGGCGCATCCCGCCCGAGGCCAATATATTTTTCGTGCTGATCGGCATCGCGCTGGTTTATGAAATTCTCGGCTGGATTTTCATCGGCCAGAGCTTCCTCATGAACCAGCAGCGCCTGACGATCATGATCCTGCAGGTTTCTGTCATCGGCATCATCGCGGTTGGCGTGACCCAGGTCATCATCACCGGCGGTATCGATCTCTCCTCCGGCTCCGTCGTAGGCCTGACGGCGATGTTGTCCGCCAGCGTGGCGCAATCCTCCACATGGCCGCGAGCTCTCTATCCGGGGCTGACCGATCTGCCTTTCTTCATACCGCTCGCGGTCGGCATATTGGCCGGTACCCTGGCGGGTTTCATCAACGGACAGCTCATCGCGCGTACCAAAATTCCGCCCTTCATCGCAACACTCGGCATGATGGTGACGGCGCGCGGTCTTTCCAAATGGTATACGAAGGGCCAGCCGATCTCGGGGCTCACCGACGGTTTCAACTTCATCGGCACGGGTATCTGGCCGGTCGTGGTTTTCCTCGTCGTCGCCGTCATTTTCCATGTGGCGCTGCGTTATACGCGTTACGGCAAGTTCACCTATGCCATCGGCGCCAACCAGCAGGCGGCCCGCGTTTCCGGTATCAATATCGAGGCGCATCTGATCAAGGTCTATGCGATTGCCGGCATGCTGGCCGGTCTCGCCGGCGTCGTCACCGCTGCCCGCGCGCAGACGGCGCAGGCCGGCATGGGCGTGATGTATGAACTGGACGCCATCGCCGCGGCCGTTATCGGCGGCACGTCGCTCGCCGGCGGTGCCGGGCGCATCACCGGAACGGTGATCGGCACCATCATTCTCGGTGTCATGACGTCGGGCTTCACCTTCCTCAGGGTGGATGCCTATTACCAGGAAATCGTCAAAGGCCTCATCATCGTGGCCGCGGTCGTTGCTGACGTCTACCGGCAGAAGAAACGCGCAAAGCGCTAAATCCTCCTCCCAGACTTGGGGCAGGCCTTCAGGCTTGCCCCTTTTTTGTGTTCTTGTGGGCCGAGGGGATCAGCGGCGGTTCAGACCTTGCTGTTTCGATAGTCGTGGACGGCCTTGCCGAAGGCCTCGAACAATGCCCGTGAGGGTGCGTCTGTCTCGGCCCAATATTCCGGATGCCACTGCACACCAACGGCGAAGCCCTTGGCGTCGATGACGGAAACGGCCTCGATCGTGCCGTCCGCCGCCGTTGCTTCCACCTGCAGGCGTGGTGCGGTCTCGGCAATCGCCTGCCGGTGCAGCGAATTGATCTGGATTTCGCCTGATATGCCAAGATGCTGCGCAATGCAGGAGCCTTCGCGCACATGTACCGGCTGGCGGATGGCGAAGGCCACGTCGCGGTCGTCATGTTCCGGCTTGCGGTGGTCCCATATGCCGGGCTGCTCCTGAATTTCCGAAGCAAGCGTACCGCCCAGTGCGACGTTCAGTTCCTGAATGCCGCGGCAGATGGCCAGCATCGGAATACCGCGCTCGATGGCGCGGCGGATGAGCGGCAGGCTGGTGGCGTCGCGAGCCTGATCGAACGGGCCGTCGCTCTCCTGCGCTTCTTTTCCGTAAAGGGAAGGGTGCACATTGGTGGCGGAGCCGGACACGAGCAGGCCGTCCACCCGGTCGAGAATGGCGTCAACCTCGTTTCCGTCCTCGAAGGCCGGGATGATGAAGGACATGACACCAGCCACTTTCAATGCGGCGGAAACATACTGGTTCTGCGCGGCGTGCCAGTCGGCCCCGGTGAAATGCCTTATGTCGGCGGGTACGGCGATAATTGGTTTTGGCATGGTGGCTCCGGGACGAATCTTCGAAATTTGTGCGACTGCCGGCTGGCCAAGTCAAGCACGCGTTTTGCGTTCTGACGATCCTGTATGCGCCTAAAGTATAAGGCGGTGCCGGGATATTTCAGTTGCAAATAAAATGCGAAGCAGAGTTTCGGAAAATTCCCGGAAAGGCCGGTTTTTCCGTGATTAATTCTTGGCGCGGGTGCTTGTCAGCCGGGCGGTAACCGTGCTTACTTTGCTGTGATGCCTGAACAGCAACGAGGGGAATTCAAAGCTGCGGGCAGCGTTCATATCTGGGAGGATATAGATGGATCGCCGTTCCTTTATGAAAAAAGGTGCGCTTGCGGGAGCTGCCACTGCAGCTCTGGCTGCGCCCGCCATTGCACAGCAGAATACCAAGATCAACTGGCGCCTGACGTCGTCGTTTCCGAAATCGCTCGACACGATCTATGGCGGCGCCGAGGATATCGCCAAACACGTCGCCGCTGCCACCGACGGCAATTTCACCATTCAGCCCTTTGCTGCGGGCGAGATCGTGCCCGGCCTGCAGGCGGCCGATGCCGTGTCATCAGGCACGGTGGAAATGTGCCACACCTGCTCCTATTATTACGTCGGCAAGGATCCGACCTTCGCCATCGGCACGGCGATACCCTTCGGCCTCAACGCCCGTCTGACGAACTCATGGTTCTATGAAGGCAACGGCAACAAGCTACTCAATGAGTTTTACGCCAAACACAATCTCTACGGCATGATTTCGGGCAATACCGGCGCGCAGATGGGCGGCTGGTTCCGCAAGGAAATCAATACCGTCGACGATTTCAAGGGCGTGAAGATGCGCATTGCCGGTCTCGCCGGCAAGGTAGTGGAAAAGCTCGGCGTTGTACCGCAGCAGATCGCCGGCGGCGACATCTATCCGGCGCTGGAAAAAGGCACCATCGACGCGGCGGAGTGGGTCGGTCCTTACGACGACCACAAGCTCGGCTTCCAGAAGGTGGCCAAATATTACTATTATCCCGCTTTCTGGGAAGGTGGCCCGGTCATCCATTCCTTCGTCAATCTGGACAAGTGGAACAGCCTGCCGAAAAACTACCAGACGGCGCTGCAGGATGCCTGCGCTTTCGCCAACACCAGTATGATGGCGAAATACGACGCGAAAAACCCGATCGCCATCAAGCAGTTGGTGTCGGAAGGTGCGGTACTGCGGCCGTTCAGCCAGGAAATCCTCGAGGCCTGCTACAAGGCCGCACTGGAAGTGTATGCCAATATTTCGGCGTCCAATCCGGACTTCAAGAAGATCTACGAGGACCAGGTTGCCTTCAAGCGCGAAGGTTATTTGTGGATGCAGCTTGCGGAATACACTTTCGATACTTTCATGATGATCCAGCAGCGTAACGGCAAGCTCTGATTATTCGGTGACGGCGGACCGAGCAAAGGCCCTGGGGATTTCGATCTCCGGGGTTTTTGTTGTGCGCGCATGCCTTCACGTGTCCGACAACAAAGGATGATTTACGATCAAATCCGTTGTGAGCAAAAGCAGCAGGCTCCGCGACCAGCCGGAGTGTCGGCGGGGATTTGCCACGCCGACCTCGGCAAAGACCCTGCTCTCAACTGTGGAGGTGATGCGATGTGGAAACCACTGAGCATTGCGTTTGTCGTTAGAAAAAACCGGACAGGCTGGTCACTGACTGTCCGGCTTCATTTCAAACGATAAGCAAAACGGAAGGCAGGGCTGCAACCCTGTCTTCCACTCCGCAATCATAAGCGTTTCGCCAGGTCCTTACAAGACAGCTCTTACGGTCCGATCTTCGGTGGTTCGCCGAGATTAGGCATGCCTGGCAATCCACCCGGCTGACCGAAATTAGGCATGGTGTTGCCGCCCTGATTGCCAAATGAGGGTATCTCGATCTTGATGGAATTCAGATCGACTTCGGGTGCCTTGTCCAGCCAGTAGGTAACGGATTCCGGCCAGAAGATCACGATGGCGACGAGGATGAGCTGCATGCCGAGCCATGGAATGGCACCCATGTAGATATCCGACGTCTTGACCGTGCGCGGTGCGATGGAGCGCAGGTAGAACAGCGCAAATCCGAAGGGTGGATGCATGAAGCTCGTCTGCATGTTGATGCAGATCAGCACGCCGAACCAGATCAGGTCGATACCGAGCGCCTGTGCGATCGGGGCCAGCATCGGGATGACGATGAAGGCGATCTCGAAGAAATCGAGGAAGAAGGCGAGGAAGAAGATGAAGATGTTGACGAAGATCAGGAAGCCGATGGGGCCGCCCGGAATGCCCGACAGCATATGTTCGATCCACAGCGAGCCGTCCATGCCCTGGAAAACGAGCGAAAAGCAGGTGGCGCCGACCAGAATGAACACCACCATGGAGGTGATATGCATGGTGGAATGCATGCCCTGCTTGACGAGATCCCAGCTGAGGCGGCGGTGCGCGGCTGCCAAGGCCATTGCACCGACGACGCCGAGCGCACCGGCTTCGGTGGGCGTTGCGAGGCCGAGGAAGATGGTGCCGAGCACGAGGAAGATCAGCACGATGGAAGGGACCATGCCCGCCAGCACGCGGAACACCAGCTTGCGGTCGAGTTCGCCGCGCGCTTCCGGCGGCAGCGCCGGCAGGTCCTTCGGCCGTACGATCGACATGAACAGGATGAAGAGCATGAAGATGGCGACTTGCAGGATCGACGGGCCGATGGCGCCGAGATACATGTCGCCCACGGACTTGCCGAGCTGGTCGGCAAGAACGATCAGAACCAGCGAAGGCGGGATGACCTGCGTGATTGTTCCCGATGCGGCGATGACGCCGGTGGCAAGCCGCGGATTGTAGCCGTATTTCAGCATGATCGGCAGGGAGATGACGCCCATGGTGATGACCGAGGCGGCAACCGTGCCGGTAATCGCGCCGAGAATTGCGCCGACGATGATGACGGCATAGGCGAGACCGCCGGGAATGGCGCCGAACAGTTTGCCGGTCCCTTCAAGCAGATCTTCCGCAAGCCCACATCGCTCGAGGATCGCGCCCATGAAGGTGAAGAAGGGGATGGCCAGCAGAAGGTCGTTCGAGACGATGCCGAAGATGCGCAGCGGCAGCGCCTGAAGAAAAGCCGGTGAAAAATGCTCGGTGAAGATGCCGATGATGCCGAAAACGAGACCGACGGTGGCGAGCGAGAAAGCAACCGGAAATCCGTAAAGCATGAAGATGATCATGCCGAGGAACATCAGTGGCGGAAGAATACCATATTCGAACATGGGAAATATCCTGAAGGTTCAGATCGGTGTGATCATTGCAGGGGTTTTTCGTACTTCGTATCGAGCGCATAAAGCCCGTTAAGGGCCCCTATGCGCTTGATGAGTTCGGAAAAACCCTGAAGAACCAGAAGAGCGAAACCGGCGAAAATGATGAATTTCACCGGCCAGCGGATAAGACCGCCGGCATTGGAGGACATTTCGTTCTGATGCCAGGACAGGGCGAACATGGGCCAGGAAAGCCAGGCGAGGTAAAAGCAGCCGGGCAACAGGAACAGCACGATGCCGATAATATCCACCCAGATGCGGCTGCGCGGCGAAATCGCGCCATAAATGATGTCCACTCGCACATGTTCGTTCATGCGCAGCGTATAGGATGCGCCGATCAGCACGATGAAGGCGAACATGTACCACTGGATTTCCAGCCAGCCGTTTGAACTGTAGTTCAGGGCGTAGCGGACCATGGCGTTGCCGGCGCTGACGAGGCAGCAGATGAGCACGAGATAACCGGCGACCTTGCCCAGCGCTTCGCTTGCAAGGTCTATCAGCGCACTTAATTTTAAAAGCGACTTCATATAACTTTCCCCTCTTCCCTTTTCGGGCCCTTTGCGGGTTTATGGCGGAGAGCAAAGCCCGGTATCCCTGCTGCAGCCACGCCTCCACGTGCTTCCGCTGCCACAGGCTCCAGAGTTCCTCCCCACAGAATCCCGTGTATGGTCAGGCGGTTCGAAAAGCAACCAAAACCGCCATGAAACAGCTCGACCGAGTGCCCTTTTCAACCGTTTGCGAAAGAATGTTGCCCTATGGCATGTTTCGCCCGGTTGAGCGGTCGTGCTGCATGCCGTTGCCGCTCTTTCACGCAGAACGCATTGCGCTTTTCGGCGACTTCATGTTACCTCTGGCTACGGAGAATCCGGCATGGGTCCGTGATCGTCCGCGGGCAGATTTCCCCGTACGACGGGCATGACGGATGGAGCAAAGGGGAAGCGGAATGAGCGAACACCACACGGGTCCGGTCGAAGTTGGCGCCGAGATGAATTACGCCGAGCACGAAAAGACCTATAACGGTTTTCTGGCCCTGACGAAGTATGGCACCATGTTGCTGTGCGTGCTGATGCTGGCCATGGTCGCGGGTTTCTTCACCGCCGCCGGCTTCCTTGGCGGTGTGGTCGTCTTTGCGGTGCTGTCGGCCGCGGGTTTCTTTCTGCTGCGCTGAACAATCCCGTTCATGAGCGGTTTCCGTCCCGGAAACCGGGCGATGCCGGATAACCGGAGAGGCCAAGCCATGAAGCGTCTGTTTTATTGTCTGTTTCTGCTGGTGGCGATTGCGCATCCCGCATTGTCGCGCGATCTTTCGCCTGCCGAGCAGGATAGCCTGCGCACACGGATTGAGCGGTTCAGCACGGCTTTGAATGCACAGGATTTCGAGCTTGTCGGCAGGACCGTGCCGCCGAAAATCTTTGAATTCATCGCACGCGACGCGGGTGTTAGCGTGGAACAATTGCGCGGCGCCTTGACCACGCAGATGCAGATGGCGCTTGCGGCGGTCAAGATAACCGAATTCACCATGGATACGCAGGCAATCACTCTTGCGCAGACGCCTGATGGAACGCCCTATGCGCTCGTTCGGACGAAGACGGTGATGGAAACCGGCGGCCAGACGATCGAGGCGAAATCCCACACGCTGGCGCTGATGGATGGTGCGGACTGGTACCTGTTGAGGGTCAGCGACCAGCAGCAGGTGACTATCCTGCGCAAGGTCTACCCGTCCTTTGCCGAGGTGGAATTTCCTGATGATTCCATGCAGCCGGTAAAATAGACCGGCCTCTTTCGTTCAGGAGAAGCGTCCCGGACGGAATGGGTCGACCGAAATTGCCGTTTCCTCGCCGCTGGCCAGCTGCGTCACCAGACGGGCGGTGGCTGCGGATTGTGTCAGCCCCAGATGGCCATGGCCGAAAGCATAGATGACGGAGGGCGTGGCACGGGCCGTGCCGATGACGGGAAGACAGTCCGGCATCGACGGGCGGAAACCCATCCATTGTTTTCCATCCTCCAGCTTCAGTCCGGGCAGGAAACGCCCAGCCTTCTTCAGCATCGCCTCTGCACGGCGGAAATTCGGCTTCAGTTCCAGCCCGCCAAGTTCGACCGCGCCGCCGACACGGATGCCCGTCGCGAGCGGGGTGACGACAAAGCCATGATCGTTGAAGTAAAGCTGCCGCGTCAGGTTGAAAGCGCTGGCGGGAAGGGTGGTGTTGTAGCCACGTTCGGTTTCCAGCGGCACGATGTTGCCGAGCGTCGCGGCAAGCTTTTTCGACCAGGCGCCGCAGGCAATCACCACCTTGTCGGCATCGATCTTGTCGCCGTTTTCGAGCGTCAAGATCGTGCTTTCGCCAACGGCATCGATGCGTTCGGCTTCACCCTTGCGCAGGCTCGCGCCACGGGCAATCACCAGATCGAAAATAGCGCGGGTGAAATCATAGGGGTCGGAGACCTGCAGGCCATCGGTAGAGAATATGGCGTGGCGGAACTGCGGCGCGAGACCCGGTTGCAGCTCTTCGATTTCGTTGCGGCCGACGCGCTCAAAGGTGAAGCCCGCGTTTTCCTTTTCGTCCCAGGCCTTGCGGGCGGCGTTGAGGCTTGCCTCACTGTCGTAAAGATCGAGCGTCCCGGTTTTTGAAACGAGGTGCGATAGTTCCGGCATGGCGGCGATATGGGCCATTTCCATGGCCGCCAGTCGGTTGATTTCCGTCAGCGATTTCAGCCCGTGGCGGAAGTTGCGCTCGGCGCTGGCGCGCCAGAAACGCCACAGCCAGGGTGCGATCTTCGCCGCATAGGCAGGCGGCACGCTGAGCGGGCCGAGCGGATCGAACAACCAGCGCGGTGCTTTTTTTATGATGCCGGGAGCGGGAATGGGTATGATTTCGGGGAAAGCCAGAATGCCGGCATTGCCGGAACTCGCCCCCCGGGCAACCTCGCCGCGCTCCAGAAGCACGACCTCGCGTCCGGCATTCTGCAGATAAAGCGCCGCCATGGAACCGATAATGCCGGTGCCGATCACCAGCACATCGCATTTCAGGGTTTTGGTCATCGGCGCTCCTGCAACACAAATCTTTCAACCCCGCCATAACAATGAATGCCGCCCGGATGAAAGGCCGCATCGTGTCGCTGGCGCAGAAATATCAGCACTGTGGCAAATAAGCGGTCCCAAATAGACAAGGAGAATATAGTCGCCGTGAAGCATATCGGCAGTCGATTCAGGCTCCGGATCGATAGTTATGGAACATCATTAATCGCTATTTAACGGTGTCCGGCTAGTTTCGCGTGCAGGCGGACCGACCGTTTTTCATCTTTATATCTCGGGGATGGAGGAGGTCTGCACATGGATTACTGTTGGGGGTTCAAAAAAGATGTCTCACCTTTCTAAACTCGGTCTGGACGCTTATGCGGTGCTTGATGCGCTCAGCCGCTCGCAGGCCATCATCGAGTTCGATCTGACCGGCAAGATTTTGAAAGCGAACGATAATTTCTGCAAGGCTGTGGGTTATCAGCAGTCTGAAATCGTTGGGCGCTCCCACAGCATGTTCCTTTCTTCCGAGGATGCGGCCTCGCCTGAATACAAGGCCTTCTGGGCAAAGTTGTCGCGCGGCGAATACGATCAGGGCCAGTACCGGCGTCAGGCCAAGAATGGCGACGAAATCTGGATTGAGGCCTCTTACAATCCGGTGTTTCGTTTCGGTAAGCCTTACAAGGTGGTCAAGATTGCAACGGACATCACCGCGATCAAGCGCAAGAGCGCCGAGGATGACGGCAAGCTGGCAGCGCTTTCCCGCGCGCAGGCCATGATCGAATTTACGCCCGACGGGAAAATCCTCAGCGCCAACGAGAATTTCCTCGCGACGCTCGGTTACACGGCGGAAGAGTTGATCGGTAAGCATCATCAGATGTTCTGCGAGCCGGCCTATGCCCAGTCTCAGGACTATCGGGATTTCTGGAAGGAACTCGGAAAGGGCCACTTCTCGACCGGGCAGTTCATGCGCCTTGGCAAGGATGGCAAACGCGTTTTCATTCAGGCTTCCTATAATCCGATCATTGATGATCGGGGCCGCGTCTTCAAGGTGGTGAAATTTGCTTTCGATGTGACGGACCGGATGCGCGCAGTCGAAGAACTTGGTGCTGCGCTTGAGCGGCTTTCTCAATGCAATATCCGCATTACGCTGGACAAACCTTTTGTCGGCGAGTTCGAAAGGCTGCGTTGCGATTTCAATAAATCCATTGCGGAATTCCAGAAGACGCTGGAAAATGTTCTCGGCCAGACCGGAGACCTGACCCGCAGCAGCCAGGAGGTCAGTGAAGCCTCCGTCAATCTTGCCGAACGCTCGCGCGAGCAGGCGGTGGCGCTTGAGGAAACGTCGGCAGCGCTCGAAGAAATCACCGCGACGGTCCGATCTTCGACTGAGAATATGAAAGAGACGCGCAAGCTTGTTCAGAGCGCGCGGGCATCCACCGTGGCCTCCACCGAGGTCGTGGAGCGGACAGTCGATGCGATGCAGCGTATCGAGACGGCATCGCGTGAAATCAGCCAGATCATCGGCGTGATTGACGAAATCGCCTTCCAGACCAACCTGCTGGCACTGAATGCCGGCGTGGAAGCTGCGCGTGCGGGCGACGCGGGCAAAGGTTTTGCCGTGGTGGCGCAGGAAGTGCGCGAACTGGCGCAACGTTCCGCCAATGCCGCAAAGGAAATCAAGGCGCTGATCAACAATTCCGGCACCGAGGTTCTTGAAGGCGTCCGGTTGGTGGGCGAGACTGGCACGGCGCTGAAGCAGATCGACGCGCTGGTCAGGCACATTGACGGCAACGTCGACATGATCGCCAAGGCGGCGGACGAACAGGCTGTCGGCATCAGTGAGATTAACAAGGCGGTCAATCGGCTGGATCGGATGACGCAGGAGAATGCGGCGATGAGCGCCCGCACCACCGTGATCAGCACCACGCTGGCGCAGGGTGCCGATGCGCTGGCGCAGCTTGTCAGCCTGTTCAAGTTGAACCGCCGCACGACGCAGCGCGAAGACGGATCTTCCGTCCGGTCGGAGTCTCCGAATACCGCCCGGCGGGATCGGACGTCGGCGCGGGCGGCATAAAGATCGGGCCCAGGTCCTCTTAGGGGCACTAACCAGATTTGGTGGATGCGGATGCCTTTGATCGGGCATCCGCAAAGGTTATCCCCGCAGAACCGGTCGTGTGATACCGAGATGGTCGCGCAGGGTCAAGCCTTCGTAGTCCTTGCGGAACAGGCCGCGTTCCTGCAGGAGCGGCACGACCTCGCGGTTGAATTCCTCCAGCCCGCCGGGGAAGAAGGGCGGCATGACGTTGAAACCGTCGGCGGCGCCGTTTTCGAACCATTGCTGCATGCGGTCGGCCACGTCTTTCGCCGTGCCCATGACGATGTGGTGGCCGCGGCCGGCGGCGACACGCAGCGCCAGTTCCCGGATCGTCAGCTTTTCGCGGCGCGCCAGTTCCGTCAGAAGTTCGGCGCGGCTGCGCAGCTGGTCGGAAATCGGAAGATCCGGCAGCGGGCCATCGAGATCGTAATCGGCAAGGCTGTGGCCGATGCGTTCTTCAAGCAGCGGCATGGCGCTTTTGATATCCGTCCACCGGTTCAGTTCCTTCAGCTTTTCACCGGCCTCTTCAAAGCTTCTGCCGATGATCGGCATGAAGCCGGGCATCACGGCGACGCTGGCCGGATCGCGGCCGAATTTTTCCACGCGCGCCTTGAGGCTGGTGTAGAAGGCCTGCGCTTCGGAAATAGCCTGCTGGGCGGTGAAGACGATGTCGGCGGTGCGGGCGGCGAGGTCCTGTCCCGGGCCGGAGGAGCCGGCCTGAATGAGAACCGGGTGGCCTTGCGGCGAACGCGGAATATTGAGCGGCCCTTTGACCGTGAAATATTTGCCTTCGTGGTTGAGGATATGGACCTTTTCCGGATCGACGTAACGGCCTGCCTGCTTGTCCTTGACGAAAGCATCGTCATCCCAGCTGTCCCAGAGGCCGCGCACCACATTCACATATTCTTCCGCCACGGCATAACGCTCGTCATGCTCAGGATGGTCCTTGGAAAAATTCGCCGCCGTGCGGGCGTATGAGGTGGTGACGATGTTCCACGCCGCGCGGCCGTGGCTCAGATGGTCGATGGAAGCGAAGGCGCGGGCGGTGTGGTACGGCTCGCCATAGGTGGTGGAGGCTGTGGCGGCCAGCCCGATCTTGTCGGTGACCATGGCAAGCGCGGCAAGCAGGGTCAGCGGCTCGAAACGCGCGATCATTGACGGATGGGCGTCGACGCCGCTGGTGAGGCCGTCGGCGAGGAATACCATGTCGAATTTCGCCGCCTCGGCCATTTTCGTAACACGGGTGAGCAGATCGAAATTCTCGCTGCCGGCCTCCGCGTCGGGGTGACGCCAGCCGGAAACGTGGTGCCCGGCGCCCTGCAGGAAAAGGCCGAGATGCATCTGTCTTTTGCGTGTCGTGGTGGTCATGGGGATCATGCCTTCATGTCAGTCGAGTTATATTTGCGATACCAGAAGCGTTTCAAGCTTTCTGAGGTCGGCTGCGGTTTTCATGGACCGCACCAGTGCCGGAATGCTGGCGAATTTTTCATTGCCGCCGGTCGCGTCGGCAAATTTTTCGGTCGGGTCATCAATGCCGGGGAGGCCGTCGACACGGCGCGAGAGCACCGTGCCGTCCTTCTTCGTTACGTCGACGACCACGAAACGGGTGGTGGGATCGGGCGAGAGGCGGCGGGCGGTCTCATCATGCCGGCGTGAGATCTTGGCGGAAAGGGCAAGCAGGTCGGCGCGTGTCGGGTGCTCGTCGAAATGGCCGATCCCGAGTGCTCCATCCGTCAGTGCTGCGGCAAAGACATATTCGGCGCTGAAGCGCGCATCGATGCCGGTGGTGGGCGTGGCCGGTCCAACGAGCGCGGCATCACCGCCGGGCGGGAAGGTGATGGTGACCGCCTCGACCTCATCCGGTGTCAGACCATTGCTGTTGCGGAGCGCCAGCGCACCGACGGCAACGGGATGGCTCGCGGTGCAGCAGGGAAAGGCCTTGAGGGTGAGGCCGGGCGAGACGATCTGCCAGGGTGCGCCCCAGCCGGAGAGAACGCGTTTCGGCTGTTCTGCACCGAAGGCGAAAGCGGAATAAAAGCCGATGGGATTTTCCAGAAAATCCGGCGCGCCCTGAAAACCGGATCGCGCCAGCCGCGCGGCGGTGAGGCCGGCGCGCGTGGCAAGCCCGGCATGCAGCGGCTTGGCGTCATAACCGAATTGCAGGCGAAGTCCGGCCGATTGCGTGGCGGCAAGGCCGAGCGCCACGGCCGTGGTCTGAGGATCGAATTTCAGGATATGCGCAATTGCTGCCGCAGCGCCGATGGGGCCGAGTGTGGCGGTGGCGTGGAAGCCGTTTTCGTAGTGTTTGGTCCCGAGCGACAGGCCGAGACGCGCCATGGTTTCCAGCCCGACGATATAGGCCGCGATGAAGGCATCCGCCGTTGATCCTTCCTCGACCGCGATAGCCAGCAAAGCGGGAATGATGGCGACGGTCGGGTGGCCGCGCACGCTGCCATGGACGTCGTCATAGTCAAGCACATGCCCGGCGTGGCCGTTGATGAGGGCTGCGGTAAAGGCATCCGTGCGCAGATCATGGCCGATAATGCCCGACGTGCCTGACGCGCCCGGTGTAAAGCTGTCGATCAGGATTTTCGTGCTTCTATCCGCAGCTCCGCCCAGCACGCAGGCGAAAAAGTCGATCAGCGCCGCGCGGGCGATGGCAACCGCCTCGTCGTCGCGCAACGGATCGGAGGCAGCGATGGCCTCGGCCAGATGAAGCGTGAGTTTCTCGTCGGCGGTCATGACATCAGATCCCTTCGCCGTCAGCGACCCGCGCTACCTGTCCTCCGAGACCCTTGACGAAGGCGTTGATGCGGGGATTGGTCGACCTGTAGAAGATGTGCTCCGGCGTGCCCTGATCGACGATCAGGCCGTTTTCGGTGAAGACGATATTATCACTGATTTCTTCGGCAAAACGCATTTCGTGGGTGACGAGAATGCTGGTCATACCGTCATTGACGAGATCACGGATGACGGCGAGCACCTCGCCCACGGTTTCCGGGTCGAGCGCGGAGGTGACCTCATCGAAGAGCACCAGTTCCGGCCGCATGGCCAGCGCCCGGGCAATCGCCACGCGCTGCTGCTGGCCGCCGGAAAGCTGGCCGGGATAGGCATCGACTTTTTGGGAGAGGCGCACTTTCTCCAGCAATTCGCGGGCATGGCGCTCGGCTTCAGCCTTCGGCGTGCCGAGAATCTTGATTGGTGCGATGGTGATGTTTTCCATGACAGTCAGATGCGGGAAGAGATTGAACTGCTGGAAAACGATGCCGATACGCTTGCGCAGTGCGATGCGTTCAGCCTCGGTCTTCAGCTGGTCGACACGGGTGCCGCCGACGGTGATCTTGCCCGATTGCGGAATGAGCAGGCCGTTGATGCAGCGCAGGATGGTGGACTTGCCGGAACCGGAAGGGCCGATGATGGAGACGGCGTCGCCTTTGTTGACCGTGAGGTCGATGCCCTTCAGGACCTGATTGTCACCGAAGGACAGGTGTATGCCTTCCAGTTCGACCAGAGCTTTTGCGGCGGTTTGTGGTGCGGGTGCGGACATGGCTTGTTCCAATCAGCGGGAGGCGAAGCGCCGCTCGAGGCGCTGCGTGAAACGGGAGACGGGATAGCAGAACAGGAAGAACGCCATCAGGACAGTGAGATAGACCACGACGGTAAAATCGTTGCGCTGCACGGCGGTGCTGGCGTCTGTCGCGGCATGCAGAAGCTCATGCACGCCGACCAGCGAGGCGAGCGCCGTACCCATGGTGATCGACGCATAGAGGTTCATCCATGGCGGCAGCGAGCGCTTCACGCATTGCGGCAGGATGATCCAGCGCAGTGTCTGGTTACGCGAGAAGCCGAGCCCCTGCGCCGCTTCCCATTGTGCGGTCGGAATGGACTGGATGGCGCCGCGGGTGATTTCGGCGATATGGGCGCTGGCCGGAATGGCAAGGCCGACCACGGCCTTGATCCAGTCCGGAAACGGGATGTAATTGCCGAAAGCGACGATCTCGAAGGGGAAGATGTAGGTCGCGGCAAAGATCAGCACCAGATGCGGGGCGTTGCGGAAGATCTGAACATAGGTCAGCGCCGGCGCGCGCACGAGACGGTAGGGCGCAAGCTCCATGATGCCGAGCAGGACGCCGATGAAGGTGCCGATGGCGATCGCCAGGATGCTGATCAGCACGTTCATGGCAAAACCCTTGGCCAGATAGGGCAGCCATTGCAGCAGCACCTGGCCGAGCGAGGGATCGAGGATCAGCCACAGGATGACTGATATCGCCACGCCGAGCAGCAGAATGGTGCCGAAGGGCGGCTTCTTTACCGCCTGTGTTGGAGAAACCACCGCACTCATTGACCGAACCCCGGAACCGCAAGACGCCGTTCAAGCCACAGACCGGCCCTTGCGACGATAAAATTGATGACGCTGAAGAAGATGAGGATGACGATCATCAGCTCGACCACATTGTCGCGCTGCGTCCAGATCAGGATCGAGGCATAGGTGATTTCACCCACTGCAATTGCCGAGCCGACAGTGGTGAGCTTCACCAGATTGACGAGGTTATTGATGATGGAGGGCAGCGCTGTACGGATCGCCAGCGGAAACTCCACATAGCGTAAAATCTCGAAGGAGCTGAAACCAATCGCGCGGGCCGCCTCGATGGTAGTGGCCGGCACCGCCTCGATACCGCCGCGCAAGGCTTCCGCGTGGAAAGCGGCAATGTGCAGGCCGGTAATGGCAACGACCCAGAAGAAGGGTGTCAGCGGATTGTTCTGTGCGCCGCCGAGTACGTTGGAAATCAGCATGTTAAGCACGAGAAAGCCGCACATCAGCTGCACCAGCGTCGGCGTGTTGCGCGTCAGTTCCACATAGGCGCGGACGGGGCCGGCAAGCCAGGTTTTGCCTGATGTCAGCATGGCTGCGAAAATGAAACCGAAGACGAGGCTGAGCGGCAAGGTGACGGCGACGAGGATCAACGTCATCTTCATGCCGTCGAGCCAGATCTGAACCTCGTAACCGCTGTTCAGAAAGTCATAGTTAAGGCCGAGATGCGCGGCCAGTTCTATGAAGCGCGCTGTAAATGAATCCTGCATCGGAAATCCATGCTGTTATTGCGGGTGCCGTCCGGCGGGCGGCGCCAGAATGGCCTGCCTTGTTATAAAGCAGAAAAGAACGGCAGGCGAAACCGGCCGTTCTTGATGGTTGGGGGAAATCGCGATGATAGCCGCCGCCCTTTCCGTCATGCCGGTCCCCGGAACAAGCCCGGGGATGATCCGGCATCCAGCCGCGGCACGTCCGCGCCGCGAAGGAGACTCTCGTGGTCAAGGACTAGATCGCGCTGGACCCAGACCCGAGCGGGGTTGCCCCGGTCCTTATTGCGCGGCGGAGAGCTTCTTCTTCTGCTCTTCCATATAACCGATGCTGGGCAGGCGGTTGGCCTTGGCGAATTCGATCATCTTGCCGGAAGCGTGCAGTTCCTTGACAATCTTGTCGAGAGCGGCCTGCGTGTCGGCCTCGCCCTTGCGCAGCCAGATGACGGAATCCGACGGGATGAGGTCGGTCGGGATCAGGATGCCGTAATCTTTCCACTCGTCGGCGCGGTCCTGAAGCATCAGGCTCAGCGTACCGTTGACGTGTACGGAAACATCGCAATTGCCGCCCTTCAGCGCCAGAAGCGATTCTGGCTGGCTCGGCAGCGCCTTTACCTGTGCGCCATATTGTTCGATCAGCGGCTGCGTGTAGTTGGAACCTTGCGAAACGCAGGCGATCTTGCCCTTCAGGTCCGGCCAGTCCTTGATGCCACTGTCCTTGCGGCCGATTGCGGCGCCGCCCTGGCGGTCATAGGGGGTGGGCACATAATCGAGCGTTTTGGCGCGCTCTTCGGTGTACTGCATGTTGGCGATCAGAATATCGACCTTGCCCTGCTGCAGGAACTGCACGCGGTTGGGCGGCGTCACGGTCTCAGTCACCAGTTCGACGCCGAGACCGGCGGCCAGCGCCTTGGCGACGTCGATGTTGAGACCCTTCTGCTCCTGCGTCTTCGGATCGATAAAGCCGAAAGGCGCGCCGGAGAGGATGACGCCGACGGTGAGCTTGCCGCGACCCTTGATCCGGTCGAGCGTTGCATCCGCGTGAGCGGCGGTTGCCATCGAAGCGATGACGACGGTTCCGGCGATGAGTTTTGCGGCAAATCTGGAGAAAGAAAGGGCCATGGGTATTTCCTTTTGATTGTAGGTGGAAACTACATGAGGCACCCGCCAAGAGCGAGAATTGGCATTGCGCAAAAAATACTATGAATAGAAATCGGTTCCAAGAAAGTCTTTCAGCGGAAAAAATATCCTAATAACCGGAAATCGTAGAATCCTGTTCTTTGTCCCGCCGCTTCGTGTCCTGCCATGGGGCGGGAGAGTAATCCAGATGTTGCTGAGGACCGGATGGCCATATGCGGAGCGAGCGCATCCGGCTTGTTTCTTCTCCCCGCCGGGGAGAAGAAACGTGCTGCAACGTCCCAGCCTGTCTCAACGACCGGCGTTATAGGCCGCGATTGCCGCCATGTTGACGATATCGCTGTCCTTCGCGCCCATCGAGGTGATCTGCACCGACTTGTCGAGGCCGACAAGAAGCGGGCCGATGACGGTCGCGCCGCCCAGTTCCTGCAGCATCTTGGTGGAGATGGAGGCGGAATGGATGGCGGGCATGACCAGCACATTGGCCGGGCCGGAAAGGCGCGCGAAAGGATACTGGCTCTGCATGCGGTGATGGTTGAGCGCCACATCGGCCGACATCTCGCCATCGACCTCGAAATTGACATTGCGCTTGTCGAGGATTTTCACGGCCTCACGCACCTTGTCTGAGCGTTCGCCGGTCGGCTGGCCGAAAGTGGAATAGGCAAGCATGGCAACGCGCGGCTCGTAGCCGAAACGCCGCGCAAGGTGGGCTGCTTCTTCGGCAATGTCGGCAAGGTCCTCCGCATTCGGCATGTCATGCACGGCGGTATCGGCCACGAAGACGGTGCGGTTGCGCGAAACGACCAGCGAAACGCCGATGACGCGGTGGCCGGGCTTGGTGTTGATGCAGCGGCGGATATCCTCGAGCGCCGTCGAATAGTTGCGGGTAACGCCCGTCACTACCGCGTCCGCATCACCCATCGCCACCATGCAGGCCGCGAAATGGTTGCGGTCGTTGTGGACCAGGCGCTGCACGTCACGCAGCAGGAAACCGCCGCGCTGCAGACGCGCATAGAGATAATCGACATAGGCATCGACGCGGCTGGAGAGGCGGGCGTTGGTGATCTCGATATTGGCGCGGTCGAGATCGATGCCGGCGCGCTCCGCATTGGCCTTGATGATATCGTCACGGCCGAGCAGGATGGCGGTGCCGAGGCCCTGCGCAGTGAAGGAAATCGCCGCGCGCATGACCTGTTCTTCTTCGGCTTCCGCAAAAACGACCCGTTTCGGAGAGCGGCGCACGCGCTCGTAAAGGCGCTGCGTGGTCGATGCCATCGGGTCGCGGCGGGCGGAAAGCTCGCGGGCATAGGCGTCGAGATCGGGCAGTTCCCGGCGGGCGACGCCGGTTTCAATGGCAGCCTTGGCGACAGCCACCGGAATGGCCGAGATCAGACGCGGATCGAAGGGAACCGGAATGATGTATTGCGATCCGAAGCGCGGGCGGTTGCCCTGATAGGCGGCGGCCACATCGTCAGGCACATCTTCGCGGGCGAGGTCCGCCAGCGCCTGTGCGGCAGCGATCTTCATCGCGTCGTTGATCTGGCTGGCGCGAACATCGAGCGCACCGCGGAAGATATAGGGGAAGCCGAGGACATTGTTGACCTGGTTCGGGTAATCCGAACGGCCCGTCGCCATGATGGCGTCGTCGCGAATGCGTGAGACTTCCTCGGGGGTGATTTCGGGATCCGGATTGGCCATGGCGAAAATGATCGGTTTCGGCGCCATGGAGCGGATCATCTCTTCGCTGAAAGCGCCCTTCTGCGACAGGCCGAACACCACATCCGCACCCTTCATGGCTTCGGCCAGCGTGCGGTTGCTGGTTTTCACCGCGTGGGCGGATTTCCACTGGTTCATGCCTTCGGTGCGGCCCTGGTAGATCACGCCCTTGGTGTCGCAGAGCGTGATGTTTTCAGGGTTGAAACCCATGGCCTTGATGAGGTCCATGCAGGCGATTGCCGCAGCACCCGCGCCGTTGCAGACGAGCTTCGTGGTTTTGAAGTCACGCCCGGTCAGTTCGATGGCGTTGATGAGGCCGGCGGCGGCGATGATGGCGGTGCCGTGCTGGTCGTCATGGAAAACGGGAATATCCATCAGTTCGCGCAGGCGGCTTTCGATGATGAAACATTCCGGCGCCTTGATGTCTTCCAGATTAATGCCGCCGAAGGAGGGGCCGAGGTAACGCACGCAATTGATGAACTCATCGGCGTCTTCGGTGTCGACCTCGAGATCGATGGAATCGACATCGGCGAAGCGCTTGAACAGCACCGACTTGCCTTCCATGACCGGCTTGGAGGCGAGCGCGCCGAGATTGCCGAGACCGAGGATGGCCGTGCCGTTGGAGATGACCGCCACCATGTTGCCGCGCGTGGTGTAGTCGTAAGCGGTCGCCGGATTTTCGGCGATGGCTTTCACCGGCACGGCCACGCCAGGCGAATAGGCAAGCGACAGATCCCGCTGCGTCGCCATCGGTTTGGTCGGGGTGATTTCCAGTTTCCCCGGTCTGCCTTCCGCGTGGAAATCCAGGGCTTCCTGATCCGTAACCGATGTTCTTGTGCTGGCGGGTTTCGTCGTGTCGGACATGGGCTGAGCGTGCTTTCCTGTCGATAATAGTGTAAAAATATCCGCCGTTGTTATTGTATTTTTCGCGCGCCTGCCAAGCCTTGAATGTTGTTCAGTGCAGCAAATTTAAGCGTGATGAAATTTGTGGCCGATTCAATCGATTAATTCCTGTCTTTCGTGTCAGAGGCTCGGCCGATAGGCATGACGGGCCATGTTCACGAAGGCTTCGACATGCAGGGCGAGGGCGCCGCGCCTGACGACCAGCACACAATCGGACCACGCATCCGCGCTCTCCAGTGGCACGCCGGCAATGCCCCTTGCGGAACGCACGGTGGTTTCCGGCAGGATGGAAATGCCCGCACCCGCCTCCACGAGTGCTAGGATCGTATTGACGTTGGCGATACGCATGCCGATTTCCGGCGTGCAGCCGGCATCCTCGAAAAGCGAAAGCGCGCTGCTGCTGAGGCCAAGGCCAATCTCGTCAACCGGCAACAGCAGTTTTTCGCGCACGATATCGCCGACCGAAATCCGCGAGCGGTGGGCGAGTGCGTGCCGTTCCGGCAAGGCGACGCAAAGTTTCGAGCGATCAAAGGGCATGGCGCGCAAGGTCTGCGGCAGCGAGGGAAGAGGGGCGCGAATGAAGGCAACGTCGGTCTTGCGGGTCGCCACCTGCTCGATCAGTTGTTCCATCGTCATGCCGGGCAACAGTTCAAGCGTCACATCAGGGTGTTCGTCGCCATAGCGGGTAATCAGCGCTGGCAGTTTGCGCTCCGCCATGACACTGGTGCCGTAACCGATGCGCAACGTTCCGAGCTGGCCGCGCCTGATCTGCTGCGCCTTTTCCAGCGCGCCTTTGGTGCGGGCAAGGATTTCCTCCGCCTCGATGAGCATGGATTGGCCGGCAGGCGTGAGTTCCACACCGCGATTGATGCGGTGAAAAAGCTTGAAGCCCAGATTTTCCTCCAGCTGGCGGATGCGCTGGGTCACGGCAGGCTGGGCGATGCCGAGCTGCAGGGCGGCGGCGCGAAAGTTTCTGGCTCTTGCGGCTTCCACGAATATTGTGAGTTGGCGAATATCCATCGGCGGACAGGTCTTTGTGTTGTCGGGTTTGGTGTGATATAAGTGTAGCTTATCAAAATTGCCCGCCATGCGCATTGTCATCTTGTCACAGGCGACGTTATACCGCAGCCAGTGTTTCGGTCGTCTTTGCCGCTTATGCGGGCATTGGCGATGCGAACCGGGGAGGATTTGTTCAAGCACCTTGTCCGCCGTCCATGGGGTCGGCGGTTACCTGCAGTGAATGGGTCAAAATGACAGTCACGACGGAAGTCTTCCCCACCATTGTTCCCCGTTCAGCCGCGCCGCCTCCGGCGCATCTTCGCCTGGCCGCAATGGCCGCGAACTGTCCCGGCTTTGCCGGACACTGAACGATCATCGGGCTTCAGCCTTTTTGGCGGCTCTTCTAACCGGACATTCTTTCATGGGTAATCCAGCAACTTCACTATCGCTCCCAGCCAGATTATGGCTGTTGGTGCTCGGCGCGGTCATCATTGCCGCAGGCCTGTTCTTCGCCATTGGCGGCGGCCAGCTCGCGGCCCTCGGCGGCAGCCTTTACTTCATTGCGGCGGGCATCGCGTTGATCGTCTCCGGCCTGCTCATCCTGTTGCGCAAGCCTGCCGGCGCGCTTCTCTTCGGCCTTGTCGTCGTCCTCACCGGCGCCTGGGCGGTGTGGGAAGCCGGATTGCACTTCTGGCCGCTCATTTCCCGCCTTCTGGCGATAGGTGTCGGCGCCACGGTCGTTGCGCTCTCCTATCCGCTTTTGCGCCGTGCGGCAGGCAAGGCCCCGGCATATGGCACTTCCTTTGCCATTGCCGCCATTCTCGCCATCGCTTCCGGTGCAGGTTTTGCCGGCATGTTCGTGCCGCATCCGACCGTCGCCTTCAATGGTGAGGCGGCCGCGCTGACGCCGGTAACCCCGGAAACCGAGCAGAAGAACTGGGAGCATTACGGCAATACATCCGGCGGCAGCCGCTTTGTCGCGCTCGACGAAATCACCCGTGACAACGTCAAGAACCTCGAAGTCGCATGGACTTACCATACCGGCGACACCCCGATCAGCCCCGGCGCGAATGGTGCGGAAGATCAGGAAACGCCGCTGCAGGTTGGCGACACCGTGTTCCTTTGCACGCCGCACAATAATGTCATCGCTCTCGATGCCGATACCGGCGCTGAGAAATGGAAGACGGAAATCAACGCGAAATCCTCCGTCTGGATGCGCTGCCGCGGTCTTGCCTATTTCGACGCCAAGGCGCCGCTGAAGCAACCGACCGCACCAGGTTCCACGCCGGTTACCCCGGCAATCGTGGCTGAAGGCGCGCTTTGCCAGCGCCGTATTCTGATGAACACCATCAATGCGGAACTGATTGCGCTTGATGCCGACACCGGCGCGTTCTGCCCTGACTTCGGCACCAATGGCCGTGTCGATCTGAAGATCGGTCTCGGTAATGCGCCGGACCCGCAATATGTGCTGACCTCGGCCCCTACACTGGCGGGAACGACCGTCGTGGTCGGCGGCCGTATCGCCGACAACGTACAGGTGGATATGCCCGGCGGTGTTATGCGCGGTTTCGATGTGGTGACGGGCGCGCTTCGCTGGGCCTTCGACCCCGGTAATCCTGATATCACCGGACTGCCGCCCGAAGGGCAGACCTACACGCGTTCCACGCCCAACGTCTGGGCGTCCATGTCCTACGATCCGGAGCTGAACACCGTCTTCATGCCGGTCGGCAGCCCTTCGGTGGACTTGTATGGCGCGACGCGCACGCCGCTCGACCATAAATATGGTGCTTCGATGCTGGCGCTCGATGCCACTACCGGTCGGGAAAAATGGGTCTACCAGACGGTTCATAACGACCTCTGGGACTTCGACGTGCCGATGCAGCCAAGCTTCATCGATTTCCCGAAAGCGGATGGAACGACTGTTCCGGCACTGGTCTTCGGCACCAAGGCGGCGCAGATCTATGTTCTCGACCGGGCGACCGGCCAGCCGCTGACGAAGGTTGAAGAAGTTCCGGTCAAACCCGCCAATATTCCGAACGAGCCCTATGCGCCGACACAGCCGCGCTCGGTCGGCATGCCCGAGATCGGGGCGCAGACCCTGACGGAAGCGGATATGTGGGGTGCAACCCCGTTCGACCAGCTTCTTTGCCGTATTGCCTTCAAGGGAATGCGCTACGAGGGGCTCTATACAGCGCCGGGTACGGACCTCTCCCTGTCATTCCCGGGTTCGCTCGGCGGCATGAACTGGGGCGGTCTTTCGACTGACCCGACGACGAACACCATTTTCGTCAATGACATGCGCCTCGGCCTCTGGATTCAGATGAAGGAAGCCGCACCCAGCAAGGCAACGGCAAGCGGCGGCGAAAGCGTCAATACCGGCATGGGCCTCGTGCCTATGAAGGGTACGCCCTATGCCGTCGACAAGAACCGTTTCCTTTCGGTTCTCGGCATTCCTTGCCAGGCTCCGCCCTATGGCACGATGACCGCGATCGACATGAAGACCCAGAAGATCAAGTGGCAGGTGCCTGTTGGTACCGTCGAGGATACCGGGCCTCTCGGCATCAAGATGGGCCTGCCGATCCCGATCGGCATGCCGACGCTCGGCGGCACGCTCGCCACGCAGGGCGGTCTCGTCTTCATCGCCGGCACGCAGGATTATTATCTGCGCGCCTTCGATACGGCGACCGGCAAGGAAGTCTGGAAGGCCCGCCTTCCGGTCGGCAGCCAGGGAGGTCCGATGAGCTACAAGTCTCCGAAGACCGGCAAGCAATATGTGGTTATCTCGGCCGGCGGCGCACGCCAGTCGCCTGATCGTGGCGACTATGTAATCGCCTATGCATTGCCGGATTGATTTTGGTTTGATCATTCTGAAAAAAGGAACCCCGGGACGTTATCCCGGGGTTTTTCTTTGTCGTGAGCCGGCGTGAGCGGCCATTCCGTGCGGAACCTCACTCTCCCTCCTGCGTTAGGAAAACGGGGCCTGCCGGCAAATCGCCGCCATTCACCAAGCTTTCACAAGGCGAATTTATGAGCTTGCGCTTATCCGCCCGTGAACCGATGATGGCGGTATTTCGAAATATGTATATTGTCCGGCGCGCCGGGAAATTTTTAGAGTTGGAAAGGTTTTGTTGTGAAGGAACAATCTCGAAAGATCACGCCGGTTCTTCTTGCCGGCGGTGCTGGTTCCCGGCTTTGGCCGGTATCGCGCGATCAGTTGCCCAAGCAGTTCCAGCCGCTGGTCGGCAATCTTTCGACCTATCAGCAGACGCTGCAGCGGGTGGGCGACAAGAGCCTTTATGCCGAACCGCTGGTGATCACCAACGAGGATTTCCGTTTCTTCGCTCGCCGCCAGGCGGAAGAGATCGATCTGCCGGCAACGGTGGTGCTTGAGCCCGCCCGCCGCGACAGCGCCGCCGCGATGGCCGCTGCCGCCGTGCTTGCCGAGCGCCGCGAGCCCGGATGCCTGGTGCTGGCGCTTGCCGCCGACCATGTGGTGCTCGATGCCCAAAAGTTTTCCGATGCCGTGAAGCTCGGCGCAAAAGCCGCCGATCAGGGCAATATCGTCGTCTTCGGCCTCGTGCCGACCGAGCCGCGTACCTCCTACGGTTATATCAAACCGGGCGAGGCGATCGACGGCGAGGAAGACCTCAGCACCGTCGATGCTTTTGTCGAGAAGCCGGATGTGAAGACGGCGATCTCCTACTTGGAAAAAGGTTATCTCTGGAACTCCGGTAACTTCCTGTTCCGTTCCGATGTGATGATTGCCGAGCTGAAGGCCTTCGCGCCGGAGATCCTTGCCGCGGTGACGCAGGCGGTCGAGCAATATGAAAGCGACCTCGGCTTCGTGCGCCTGCATCAGGCAAGCTTCGAGGCCTCGCCGAAAAATTCGATCGACTACGCGGTGATCGAGAAGACCAAGCGCATGGCGGTGGTGCACGGCCATTTCCGCTGGTCAGATATCGGCAGCTGGGATGCGATCTGGGAGATTGCCGACAAGCGTGGCAACGACAACGCACTGGAAGGTAACGGCGTCTTCATCGATTCCGAAGGCTGCCTCATCCATTCCACGCAATTGTTGACGACGGTGGTGGGCGCGAAGGACATGGTGGTGGTGGCCACCAAGGATGCGGTTCTGGTGGTGCCGAAAAACCGGGTGCAGGATGTGAAGGGTCTGGTGGAAAAGCTGAAGGACAGCGAACACGCGCCACAGACGCAGACCCACAAGCGCGTCTATCGCCCCTGGGGTTATATCGAACACATGTATGTGGACGAGCGTTACCGGGTGGGCCACATCACGGTCGATCCCGGCCACCGCATTTCGTTCCAGAAACACTATCACCGCTCGGAACACTGGATCGTCGTGAAGGGAACCGCGACTGTCACGATCGGCGAGGAAACCCGGCTGCTGACGGAAAACCAGTCGGTTTATATCCCGATCGGCCAGCCGCACCGGCTGGCAAATGAGGGGCAGATTCCGCTCGAACTGGTCGAAATCCAGACCGGGGCCTATATCGGCGAGGACGATGTCATCCGCATCGAGGATGACTACAAGAGGCAATAGGGGCGCTGCCTATGCAAAGGGAACATAAGGCGAGGCGGACATAAGTCCGCTTCGCCTTTTTTGGTTCAGGCGGCTAGCGCGTTCAGGCAATGGGCAAAGCCATGGGACAGTATCGCCGCTTCTAGTCCCCGACGCCAGAATAGCCACCCGAAGATGAGGCCGGGAATAAAGTTGCCGAGCAGCACCGCAAGGACGAGCGCCGGTTGCGGCTGAGCGGCGATCGTGAACAGAAACGGCAGATGGCCGGCGGCGAAGAGAGCTGCGGCGATTATGATGGCAGCCCATACGAGAGATGATCGGATTTCCCCGCTTCCTGTCATGCGCCAGAGGGCCCATGCGAAAAACGACATCAGGCCCCACCGGGTCAGCAGCTCTTCCGTGATGCCGCCATATAAAATCCGGGTCGCCAGCGGGACGTCAAATCTGGTCATTTTTGCCAGGGTTGCCGCATCCGTGACCAGGGGCAGGATCACCGACGAGTAGATGATCATCAACACGGCGACGGCAATGCCCGCCGCAAGCGCAGGCGGCAACTGTCTTCGCAGCACTGCGCGCGTATTGTCACCCCGCAACCAGCTATCGATCAACGGGGCGCTAAGCCCGAGTTTCGCGGCAAGAGCCTGACCGGTTGCCACCGCTGTAACGGTCAGGATTGCCGGCTGGACGAGGATCAGCAGGCGCATAGCCAATGAAGCTTGCTGCCCCGGTATAAGCTGCTCAAACGTTGCCAGTAAAAGCGATGCGACACCGGTCAGTCCGATGATCAAAAGAATATGCCAGCGTTTCATGGTCTCTTTCGCCTGTTTTCCTCACCATGAGGTCTGTAAATGACCGGCATTGCGTTTGGATTACGCGGTCCAATCCCCTGCGTCGCTTGGCTGTTCGGCATATTTACTGCCCGTTCGAAATGCCTCCTGACGGTGGTGGCGAGATTCGTATTTTAGGCGGTTGCCTAATCAAAAATCTTCGCATACGTTCCAACTGCAACGTTTCAGTGAGGGAGGAGACTCATGCGAATGCGTGTTATTTCTGCGGCTTTTCTGGCCAGCGTCATGATTCCGGCGGGTATTGCCGGGGCCACCGATCTTGAGGTGACCCATTGGTGGACATCAGGCGGCGAAGCCGCTGCCGTCGCCGAACTGGCCAAGGCTTTCGACGCGACCGGCAATAAATGGGTGGACGGCGCGATTGCCGGTTCGGGCGGCACGGCCCGGCCGATCATGATCAGCCGCATCACCGGTGGCGACCCGATGGGTGCCACCCAGTTCAACCACGGTCGGCAGGCGGAAGAGCTTGTCCAGGCAGGCCTGATGCGCGATCTTTCCGATGTTGCCGCAAAGGGTAACTGGAAAGATGTGATCAAGCCGGCAAGCCTGCTCGACAGCTGCACCATCGACGGCAAGATCTATTGCGCGCCGGTCAATATCCATTCCTGGCAATGGCTGTGGCTTTCCAATGCGGCCTTCAAAAAGGCGGGCGTAGAGGTTCCGAAGAACTGGACGGAATTCGTCGCAGCCGCACCGGCGCTGAAAAAGGCGGGCATCCAGCCGCTCGCGCTTGGCGGCCAGGCATGGCAGGCGAACGGCCTGTTCGACACGCTGACGCTTTCGATTGGCGGCAAGGACCTTTATCAGAAGGTCTATGGCGACAAGGATGCCGAAGCGGCAGCCGGTCCTGATATGGCGAAGATTTTCGCAGCTGCCGTCGAGGCCCGCGACATGGCCAAGGGCACCAATGTTCAGGACTGGAATCAGGCCACGAATATGGTGATAACGGGCAAGGCCGGCGGCCAGATCATGGGCGACTGGGCACAGGGCGAATTCCAGCTTGCCAATCAGAAAGCCGGCACGGACTATTCCTGCCTTCCCGGTCTGGGTCTCAGTGAATACCTCACCACGGGTGGCGACGCCTTTTATTTCCCTGTTTTGAAAGACGAGGCGAAAACCAAGGCGCAGGACGTTCTTGCCGCAACCATTGTTGATCCGAAAACGCAGGTTGCCTTTAACCTGAAAAAAGGCTCGCTGCCGATCCGCGGCGACGTCGACCTCAATGCAGCCAATGACTGCATGAAAAAGGGTCTGGCAATTCTGGCCAAGGGCAATGCGCTGACCAGCACCGACCAGCTGATTTCTGCCGATACGCAGAAACAGAAGGAAGACCTGATGGCGGAGTTCTTCGCGGGCTCGATGTCGGCAGAAGACGGGCAGAAGCGCTTCGCGGACATTATCGGTTCGGCTGACTGATTGTGATCTCTCCGGATCGGGGAGCGGTTCGCTGCTCCCCTTTCCAACGTCCGGCTTGCGCCAGAACAGTTGGCACTGGTCGGGGTTTCACGCGGCGGGGCTTTTTGCTCGGTCGTTGACTGTAACGTTACAGGAGGAGGTAACATGGCAGGTCAAACGCGCTCAGGGCGTCCCAACCAGCTTTTCCGCAATCTCAATTCCAAGATTGCCTCCATTCCCATGATCCTAACCGCCATGGTGATTTTCCTTGGCGGAACGATCTGGACGGTGATTTATTCCTTCACCAATTCCAAGCTTCTGCCGCGGGCAAGCTTCATCGGTTTTGACCAATATGAGCGGCTGTGGGCCGCGCCGCGCTGGATCGTGTCCATCCAGAATCTCGCGATATACGGCGTGCTGTCGCTGATCTTCAGCCTCGTCATCGGCTTCGTGCTGGCGGCGCTGATGGACCAGAAAATCCGGTTTGAAAACACCTTCCGCACGATATTTCTTTATCCCTTCGCCTTGTCCTTCATCGTTACCGGCCTCGTCTGGCAATGGCTGTTGAACCCGGAATTCGGCATCCAGTCCGTGGTCCGCTCGATGGGTTGGGAAAGCTTCACCTTCGATCCGCTCTATAATTCTCAGATCGTCATTTACGGCATCTTGATTGCAGCGCTCTGGCAGGGCACGGGGCTCGTCATGTGCCTGATGCTCGCCGGTCTTCGCGGTATCGATGAGGATATCTGGAAAGCTGCACGCGTCGACGGCATTCCGATGTGGAAGACCTATATTCTCATCATCATTCCCATGATGCGGCCCGTCTTCATCACCACGCTCGTCATCATCGCCAGCGGCATCGTCAAGGTTTACGATCTGGTGGTGGCGCAGACCAGCGGTGGGCCGGGCATCGCCTCCGAAGTGCCGGCGAAATATGTCTATGACTACATGTTTCAGGCGCAGAACCTGGGGCAGGGCTTCGCCGCCTCGACCATGATGCTTCTGACCGTCGCCATCATCGTCATCCCATGGGCCTACCTCGAATTCGGAGGCAAGAAGCGTGGCTAATATCAGCACACTGAACACGGTCGCCGCCGCAACCGATGCGGTTGCCCGGGACCTTTCCGGCCCGCGCGGCAAGAAGCCAAGGAAAACCTTTTCCCGCCGCAACATCATTCTTTACGGCACGCTGTTCGTTGCCGCCGCCTATTACCTGCTGCCGCTATACGTGATGGTTGTCACCTCGCTGAAGGGCATGCCGGAAATCCGGCTGGGCAACATCTTTGCGCCGCCGGTGGAAATCACCTTTGAGCCCTGGGTGAAGGCCTGGGCCAATGCCTGCACGGGATTGAACTGTGACGGGCTTTCGCGCGGATTCTGGAACTCGGTGCGCATCCTCGTGCCGTCGGTCGTCATCTCGATCATCGTCGCTTCCGTCAGCGGTTACGCCATGGCGAACTGGAAATTTAAGGGTTCGGAGCTGTTCTTCTCCATCCTCATCATCGGCGCCTTCATCCCCTATCAGGTGATGATCTATCCGATCGTCATCGTGCTGCGCGAAATGGGCGTTTATGGCACGCTGACCGGCCTCGTCATCGTGCATACCATCTTTGGCATGCCGATCCTGACGCTGCTGTTCCGCAATTATTTTGCGTCGCTGCCGGAGGAACTGTTCAAGGCGGCTCGTATTGATGGCGCCAATTTCTGGCAGATTTATTTCCGCATCATGCTGCCCATGTCACTGCCGATCTTCGTCGTGGCGATGATCCTGCAGGTGACCGGCATCTGGAACGACTTTCTGTTCGGCGTGGTGTTCACGCGGCCGGAATATTACCCGATGACCGTACAGCTCAATAACATCGTCAACTCCGTGCAGGGCGTGAAGGAATACAACGTCAACATGGCCGCAACCCTACTGACCGGGGCTGTGCCGCTGATCGTCTATTTCGTCTCCGGCAGGCTTTTCGTCCGCGGCATTGCTGCAGGCGCAGTAAAAGGTTGAGTTATATGAACAAAAGCGTTTCCATTCGCGATCTTTCCCTGTCCTTCGGCGCCGTTACCGTGCTGAAAGACCTCAATCTCGATATTTACGACGGCGAATTCCTCGTGTTGCTCGGCTCTTCCGGCTGCGGCAAGTCGACCCTTCTCAACTGCATTGCCGGGCTTCTGGAGCCGACCGACGGGCAAATCTTCATCAAGGACCGCAACGTCACCTGGGAGGAGCCGAAGGATCGCGGCATCGGCATGGTGTTCCAGTCCTATGCGCTTTATCCGCAGATGACGGTGGAGAAAAACCTGTCCTTCGGCCTTCAGGTCGCCAAGGTGCCGAAGGAGGAGATCGACCGGCGCGTGAAACGGGCGGCGGGCATCTTGCAGATCGAGCCGCTTTTGAAACGCAAGCCTGCCGAGCTTTCCGGCGGCCAGCGCCAGCGTGTGGCGATTGGCCGGGCGCTGGTGCGGGATGTGGATGTGTTCCTGTTCGATGAGCCGCTCTCCAACCTCGACGCCAAGCTGCGCTCGGAACTGCGCGTCGAAATCAAGCGGCTGCACCAGTCGCTGAAGAACACCATGATCTATGTGACGCACGACCAGATCGAGGCGCTGACGCTGGCGGATCGCATCGCCATCATGAAAAGCGGTGTCATCCAGCAGCTGGCCGATCCCGTCACCATCTACAACAAGCCGCGGAACCTCTTCGTCGCCGGCTTCATCGGCTCGCCCTCGATGAATTTCCTGCGTGGCGAATTGATTGAAAAAGACGGCAAGGTGGTCTTCACCACCAATGGCGTGACTTTCGCGCTGGACGGTTATCATCCGGAGACGCCGCTTGCCGCCGGCCGTGCCGTGGTTCTGGGTGTCCGCCCGGAACATGTGCGCGTCGATGCCGATATTGTTGGCGGTGAGGTGCACGAGGCGATCGTCGATATCGAGGAGCCGATGGGCGCCGACAATCTGATCTGGCTGAAACATGCCGGGCATACCATGTCCGTGCGTGTCGGCGGCCACAGACGGTTTTCACCGGGCACCAAGGTGCGCCTCGGCCTCGACATGACGATGGCCTCGCTTTTCGACGCGCAAAGCGAGGAACGGCTCTAGAACAGCTTCGATTTTCCCCCACACAGTCCAAAGACCCAGATCTCTATGGAGGAGACAATGACAGAACTCGGTTTCCAGCTTTACAGCGCCCGCAATTTTCAGCCTTTTTCCGATATTCTGAAAAAGCTTTCGGCGGCGGGTTATAAACATGTCGAAGGCTACGGCGCGATGTATGCGTCGCTGGATGAAGCTGGTCTGAAAGGTCTGCGCGCCGAACTCGATGCCAACGGCCTGACCATGCCAACTGGCCATTTCGGTCTCGATCTTCTTGAGGGCGATCCAAAAAAGGCGCTGAACATCGCGAGAGTTCTGGGCGTGGAGGCGATCTATTGCCCTTACCTGATGCCTGACCAGCGCCCGACAGATGCTGCAGGCTGGTTCGCCTTCGGCAAGCGCCTGCAGGAAGCCGGAAAGCCCTTCGTGGATGCCGGGCTGATCTTCGGCTGGCATAACCACGATTTCGAGTTCAAGACGCTTGACGATGGCTCGACGCCGCAGGAGCAGATTTTTGCCGGCGGCCCGGACCTGAAATGGGAAGCGGATATAGCCTGGATTATCAGAGGCAATGCCGATCCGCTCGCATGGATCGAAAGCTACGGCAAGCGCATCACCGCCGTGCATGTCAAGGATATCGCGCCTGCGGGAGAGAATGCGGATGAGGATGGCTGGGCCGATGTCGGCCATGGTACAGTGGACTGGAAGGGCCTCGTTGCTGCGTTGAAGGCGAAATCCGCCACGAAACATTTCGTGGTCGAGCACGACAACCCGAAAGACATCGACCGGCTCATCACCCGCTCGATCGCATCGTTCAAAACCTATTGAGTTTCAATTTTTCGGAGTTTCATCATGGCCAGAGATCTTGGCGTCGGCATCATCGGATGCGGCAATATCTCGTCTGCTTATTTCTCGCTGGCGCCGCTCTTCAAGGGCATCAAGGTGCTTGCCTGCGCCGACCTCAACCGCAATGCGGCGGAGCTGAGGGCGGAAGAATTCGGCGTTGTCGCGCAGTCCATCGAGGACCTGCTCGCCAATAAGGATATCGATGTGGTGGTGAACCTCACCATTCCCGCAGCGCATTTTCCGGTGTCGAAAGCCGCACTTGAGGCGGGCAAGCACGTCTATTCGGAAAAGCCGCTGGTGCTTTCGCTGGAAGAGGGTGAAGAACTGCGGCGTATCGCCCGGGAGAAGAACCTCTCCGTTGGTTGCGCGCCGGACACCTTCCTCGGCGGCGCACATCAGCTTGCCCGGCAATATATCGATGAGGGCAAGGTCGGGCGTATCACGTCAGGCACCTGCCATGTGATGAGCCCCGGCATGGAGATGTGGCACCCCAATCCGGGCTTCTTCTTCCTGAAGGGCGGCGGGCCGATCCTCGATCTCGGCCCCTACTACGTCGCCAATCTCATCAACCTCATCGGCCCGGTCAAGCGTGTCGGCGCATTGACGTCAATGGCGAACCCCACCCGCACAGTGACCAGCCAGCCGCTGAACGGTGAGATCATCCCGGTCGAAACGCCGACCAACATCCATGCACTGCTGGAATTCGTGAACGGAGCAACGATCACGCTTTCGGCCAGCTGGGATGTCTGGTCGCATCGCCACGCCAATATGGAACTCTATGGCACGGAAGGCTCGATCTACGTGCCGGACCCGAACTTCTTCGGCGGCGTGGTGGAAGCAAGCGGACGGGACAAAAATATCCAGCCGCTGGAAGACTGGGCGCATCCCTTCGGCATCGCCAATCAGGAAAGCCCGAACGGCCCGCGCGCTAATTACCGCACTGCCGGCCTTGCTGATATGGCGATTGCCATTCTGGAAGGCCGCGATGCCCGCTGCTCGCTGGATCGTTCCCTGCACGGCATCGACGTGATGACCTCAATCCTCAAATCCGGGGAAGAAGGGCGCTTCATCGAGATGAGAACCACCTGCACCCAGCCGGCAGCACTCGGCATCGAGGAGGCGCAGGCGCTGCTGCGCTGAGCGTATAGTCAAAGAAAAAAGGCCCGGCGCACTGCCAGTTCGCCGGGCCTTTTCCGCTCAGCCTTTTGAATGACGAGCGTCGCGTGTTCATAGCCGATTTTTAAAGGCCGATAAAAAGACCGAGCCAGCGTGTAACCGTCCTGACCATCCAGATCAGAAAGACGAACGGGGCGATGCCGATTGCGGCGACGAGCGCTGCCGATGCGACGACGAGGCCAGTCGCGAGATAGCGTCTGAGCCGGTGACGTTTCGGCTTAAGAGCCTCATCCATGTCGTAGAGCGGCGATCAGCCCGCGAACGGTGAGTGTGACATAAAACATACCCGCAACAACTATTAGGATACCGGTGCCAAGCGAGCTGAGATTGTTCAGCGAAAACAGAAACGTATCAGCCGCCATCATTGGCACGACCCTTCAAGAACAGTGAATTCGTCATCGTTCTAGATCGCGCCGGTTTCCGGCATATGTCCCGATTGTTTCGTCTTGTTTCTGCGGCGGGGCGATTTCGTGATGGAGCGGATTTCCCGCGAATTCGGTAAAGCCCTTCACAAGACGGCCCGTTTGGTTTAAAGCCGCGCCGTAATCCGGTCGCAGCCCACCCGGTCAAAACAAGGGATCCCAACTTATGAAAACCATCGTCATCTGCTCCGGCGGATTGGACTCCGTTTCGCTTGCGCATAAAATCGCGGCGGAACATGAACTTCTCGCTCTCGTCTCCTTCGATTACGGCCAGCGCCACAAGAAGGAACTGGATTTCGCCGCCGATTGCGCAAGGCGTCTCGGCGTGCCGCATCATGTCATCGACATCAGAGCCATCGGTGCGCATCTCACCGGCTCGGCGCTGACGGACGACATTGCGGTGCCGGACGGACATTATGCGGAGGAGACCATGCGCTCCACCGTGGTGCCGAACCGCAACGCCATCATGCTCACCATCGCCTTCGGCCTTGCCGCCGCCCAGCAGGCGGATGCGGTGGCAATCGCCGTGCATGGCGGCGACCATTTCATCTATCCCGATTGCCGGCCGGGCTTCATCGACAGTTTCAACGCCATGCAGGCGCATGCGCTGGAAGGTTACGCCGACGTCAAGCTCTTTGCGCCTTACGTCACGGTCTCCAAGGCGGCGATCGTTACCGATGGCGTGAAATACGGCACGCCCTTCGGCGAAACATGGTCCTGCTACAAGGGGGGGCTACGCCATTGCGGCCGCTGCGGCACCTGCGTGGAACGGCGCGAGGCCTTTCATCTGGCGGGCGTCACCGACCCGACCGACTATGAGGACCCCGATTTCTGGGTGGCGGCGACTCATGCCTATGCGGCGCAGGAGGTGCGCTGATGTTCCGCATCACCAAGGAGTTTCATTTCTCCGCCTCGCACCAGCTGAAAAGCCTGCCGTCTGATCACCAGTGCGCCCGTCTGCATGGGCACAATTACATCGTCGAGGTCGAGCTTACTGGTGAAGAGCTGAACGAGCACGGTTTCGTGCGCGACTATCATGAGCTTGCGCCACTGAAGCACTATATCGACAGCCATTTCGATCATCGCCACCTGAACGACGTTCTCGGCCATGACCGGGTGACGGCGGAATGTCTGGCGAAGCATTTTTATGACTGGTGCAAGATAAGCCTGCCGGAAACCAGCGCCGTGCGGGTGAGCGAAACCGCCAAGACCTGGGCGGAATACCGGCCATGACGGCGGCTGCACGGAAGGTTGCAGCGAAGGAAACGGCGATCCGCATCAGCGAAATCTTCGGCCCGACCATTCAGGGCGAGGGGCCGCTGATTGGCCTGCCGACCGTATTCGTGCGCACCGGCGGCTGCGATTACCGCTGTTCCTGGTGCGATACGCTGCATGCCGTCGACAGCGAGTACCGCGACACATGGAAACCGATGCCTGTCGAGGCGATCTGGCAGGAGGTGCGTCGGCTTTCCGGCGGCGTACCGCTGACGGTCTCACTGTCAGGCGGCAATCCCGCCATCCAGCCCCTCGGGGCCTTGATCGCGAAGGGGCAGGGCGAGGGCTATCGTTTCGCGCTGGAAACGCAGGGCAGCATCGCGAAAGACTGGTTCGCCGATCTCGATCATCTGGTGCTGAGCCCGAAACCGCCATCGAGTGGTATGGAAACGGACTGGCAGGCATTCGAAAACTGTCTTACCGCCGCCGGCGACGGACCGCAGGTGGCGCTGAAGATCGTGGTTTTCGACGATGCGGATTATGCCTATGCCAAAGCGGCATCCGCGCGTTTCCCACGTCTGCCGGTCTACCTCCAGCCCGGAAACCACACCCCGCCGCCGCCCGATGATGACGACGCGCGCGTGGATATCGAGGGGGTCATGGACCGGATGTTGTGGCTGGTGGACAAGGTGAGCGAAGACCGCTGGTTTTCCGCTCGTGTTCTGCCGCAGCTGCATGTTCTGTTGTGGGGAAATAAGCGGGGCGTTTGAAGGGATGCGGATTGGCACATGCCTTTCCCCATCATCCTCGCCTTTGAGGTGAGAATCCACGCGCCGTTGAAGGATATGCATCCTCGGGTCAAAGCCCGAGGATGACGTCGATTGGGAGGAGCGATGTGGAGGAACATCACTCCTCCCTACCAGCGACTTGCGCCGCCGCTCTTCTGCAAATCAGGCCGAAACGGCCAGCTCGCGCCGTTCACGGTCGGCGATGATCGAGAGATCAAGCACCTTCTGCAGATTGGCGGCATGGCGGAAATCGGGGTCGGCAACGCCGCCTTCCATCACCGCCTTGGCGAATTTTTCGTAGTTCGTCGGCACCGGCTCCACATCAATCGTCTTCCAGATTGCCTTCTCCACATCCTCGCCAATGCAGACCCGCAGGCTGGAATAGTCAGGCGTGTGGATGACTTCGAGCGCGCCCTTGTCGCCATGGATGCGCAGACGAAGTTCATTCAGATGCCCCGTTGCCCAGCGGCTGGCATGGATGACGCCCATGGCGCCGTTTTCCAACTCGGCGGTCATGGTGAAGCTGTCATTGGCGTCGAGATCGTAGACGCCGATCTTGTTGCCCTCATATTTGTCGAAGGTCTTCAGCCGCGTGAAGATGCGTTCCACATCACTGCCCGCGCCATAGGAGGCGAAGTCGAGAATGTGGATGCCGACATCGCCGAGAACCCCGTTCGAGCCGTGTTTGGTGGAGAGCCGCCACAGCCACTTGCTCTCCGTCATCCAGTCGCCCCAGGCCTTGGAAACGAGCCAGCTCTGGAGATAGGAGGCTTCCAGATGGCGCACCTTGCCGATCTTGCCGGCCAGCACCATTTCGCGTGCCGCCTGCAAGGGGGCGACATTGCGATAGGTGAGGTTGACCATGGCAACAAGGCCCGCTTTTTCCGCGGCATCGGCCATTTCGGCGGCCTTGGCGTAGTTTTCCGCCAGCGGCTTTTCGCAGAAGACGTGCTTGCCGGCCGCCAGCAGCTTTAGGCTGGTGGGGTGGTGGATGGCGTCAGGCGTGACATTCGCCGCCGCGTCGAACTCGCCCCAGGCAATCGCGTCATCCAGCGAGGTAAAGGAGAGTGGAATGTTGTGGCGAAGCGCAAAGCCCCGCACAACCACATCATCCACATCCACCGCAGCCACCAGTTCGACGCCGGGGATTTGCGAGAAATATGTGGCATGGTTGTTGGCCATGCCGCCGGTTCCGAGAATGAGAAGTCTCATGGCTGTTTACCTGTAACCTGCTTCGCCTGCCTTGTGCAGCTTGGGGCCGCGTTCTTCGATAGGCTCCAGCGCCTTGTCGACGGGAACGTTGGGGGCGTCATGAATGCTTTTCAGTGCGCCGACCGGATTATAGGCCCATTTCACCGAATTGCTGATGACCTTCTGTACATTGGCGTCGTGATAGGTCGGATAAGTCTCGTGACCGGGGCGGAAATAGAAGATGTTGCCTGCGCCACGGCGCCAGGTGAGGCCAGAACGGAAGACTTCGCCGCCCTGGAACCAGGAGATGAAGACGGTTTCCAGCGGCTCCGGCACGGAGAACTGCTCGCCATACATCTCTTCGTTTTCCAGCTCGAAATGCTCGGGCAGGCCGGCTGCAATCGGGTGGCGCGGATTGATCGTCCACAGGCGTTCGCGTTCGCCCGCCTCACGCCATTTAAGCGCGCAGGGCGTGCCCATCAGTCGCTTGAAAGGCTTGGAGAAGTGGCCGGAATGCAGGACGATGAGGCCCATGCCTTCCCAGACACGCTTGGCAACGCGCTCGACGATTTCATCCTGAACCGCACCGTGGTCCTTGTGGCCCCACCAGACCAGAACGTCGGTCTTGTCCAGACGCTCCTGCGAAAGGCCGTGTTCCGGTTCCTGAAGCGTGGCGGTGGTGGCGCTGATCTCAGGGTTGGTATTCAGCGCATCGGCAATGGTGTTGTGCATACCATCGGGGTAGATCGAACGCACCGTCTCGTTGATGTGTTCGTGGATATTTTCGCCCCATACAACGGTGTTGATGGTCATTTTCTTGCTCCTTGGTGAAGGCCGGAAGCTTGGGTGATCCGGCGAAAGTTAACTGTTCAGGCGGCGCCGCGCACGGGATTGCGGGCAAGGGCCTGGCCCTGCGCGTCGAAGCGGTGGATCTGCGCCGCATCCGGCACGAGAACGATTTTTTCTCCCGGCTTGCGGTCGGTCACGCCTTCCTCACGAACGACGATGGGTTCGCCAGCACCAATCTCGACATAGATGTAGCTGTCCGATCCCAGCATTTCCGAATGGATGATTTCGCCGTTCCAGCCGGTCTCACCGGCACCGATCGCAAGGTGTTCGGGGCGGA
Source organism: Agrobacterium sp. CCNWLW32 (assembly GCF_037083425.1). Taxonomy (NCBI): domain Bacteria; kingdom Pseudomonadati; phylum Pseudomonadota; class Alphaproteobacteria; order Hyphomicrobiales; family Rhizobiaceae; genus Agrobacterium; species Agrobacterium sp. CCNWLW32. The sequence continues at coordinate 33,794 of NZ_JBAOJM010000004.1, read as the reverse complement.
TGCCGATGGTCGCGGCACCTTCGACTTCCGCATATTTGCCGGCAAGGAAGTTCATCTTCGGCGAGCCGATGAAGCCGGCAACGAAGGTGTTGACCGGGCTTTCGTAAAGCTCGAGCGGCGTGCCGATCTGTTCGACGCGGCCATCGCGCAGAACGCAGATGCGGTCGGCAAGCGTCATGGCTTCCACCTGGTCGTGGGTGACGTAGATCATCGTCGTGTCATGCATCTCCCGGTGCAGCTTGGCGATTTCGAGACGGGTTGCGACGCGCAGCGCCGCATCGAGGTTGGAGAGCGGTTCATCGAACAGGAACACCTTCGGATCACGCACGATGGCACGGCCGATGGCGACACGCTGGCGCTGGCCGCCGGAAAGCTGCTTCGGCAGACGTTCCAGATAGGGCGTGAGTTGCAGCATTTCGGCTGCCGCCTCCACGCGCTTGCGGCGCTGTTCCTTGTCCGCGCCTGATAGTTTCATGCCGAAGGCCATGTTCTCGAACACGGTCATATGCGGATAAAGCGCATAGGACTGGAAGACCATGGCGACGCCGCGCTTGGCGGGCGGCAGGCGGTTGACCGTCTCACCGCCGAAGGAAAGCGTGCCGCCGGTGATTTCCTCCAGCCCGCATATGAGGCGTAAAAGCGTGGACTTGCCGCAGCCGGAAGGGCCGACGAAAACCATGAATTCGCCAGAGCGGATATCCATGTCGATGCCCTTGATGACATCGAAGGCACCGAAGGATTTGCGAAGATTGCGCAGTTGAATGGTGGTCATGAGATTTCTCCTAGCCTTTGACGCCGCCGGCGGTGAGGCCGGAGATGATGCGTCGCTGGAAGATCAGAACGAGGACGACGAGCGGGGCGGTGACGATGACGGACGCAGCCATGATCGTTCCCCAGGGGATTTCGAATTGCGAGCCGCCCGACAGAAGCGCGATGGCGACCGGCACCGTGCGTTGTTCGTTCGATGAGGTGAAGGTGAGCGCGAAAAGGAACTCGTTCCATGCCGCGATGAAGGCGAGAAGCCCTGTCGTGACGAGCGCCGGCCACATCAGTGGCATGAAGACCTGGGTGATGATGACCCACGGTGTCGCACCGTCGACGATCGCCGCTTCCTCGATTTCAATCGGCAGGTCACGCATGAAGGTTGTCAGCACCCAAACCGTGAAGGGCAGGGTGAAGATCATGTAGGAAAAGATCAGCGCGAGCGGTGTGTTAAAGATTCCCGCCCAGCGGATAAGTTCGAACAGGCCGGCGAGAACGGCGATCTGCGGGAACATCGAAACCGAGAGGATGGTGAGCAACAGCAGCGAGCGGCCACGGAAGCGCACGCGAGCCAAGGCATATGACGCCGTTACCGCAAGGAACAGCGACAGTACAACGACTGAAGATGCAACGAACAGCGAATTGCCGAGATTGCGCAGGAACGTGCCGTTGCCGATGACGAAGCTGTAATTGGTCAGCGAGAATTCGCGCGGCCAGTAATTCACCTGGAACAGCGCTGAGCCGGATTTCAGGCTGGTCAGTATCGCGTAATAGAACGGGAATACCGAAATCACCATGATGACGGCGACCAGCGCATAAAAGGCGGTGGTCTTGACGATATCGGTGAGGGTCATCGCGCAGCTCCATCGGTGTTGACGCGCCCGAGCCACATATAAATTACGGTGATCGAGGCGATGATGAGGAACAGCATGGTGGAAGCGGCTGCGCCATAGGCGAACTTGTCGAAATCGAACAGGTTCTCACGCGCCAGCACCGACATCGTGCGGGTCTGGGCGTTATTCGGCGTCAGAATGTAGATGAGGTCAAAGACGCGCATCGCATCCAGCATGCGAAAGATGACGGCGACCATGAGCGCTGGCCGGATCATGGGCAGGGTGACGCGGAAGAACACCTTGACGGGGTGGATACCATCCACCTTCGCCGCCTCATACATGTCCTTCGGCACCATTTGCAGGCCGGCGAGAATGAGCAGCGCCATGAACGGCGTCGTCTTCCAGATATCGACGATCAGCACGGCGACCATCGCGGTGTCCGGATTGGCCGTCCAGGCGATCTTTTGGGAGATCAGGCCGAGACTGAGGAAGAGGTCGTTCAATATGCCGAACTGGTCGTTCAACATCCACGCCCACATCTGCGCCGAGACGATGGTGGGAATGGCCCATGGCACGAGGATGGCGGCGCGCACGAGGCCGCGTCCCTTGAATTCGGCATTCAGCACCAGCGCGACGATGAGGCCGAGCACGGTTTCGAAGCTGACCGAGAGGATGGTGAATTTCAGCGTGTTGAGAACCGCACCCCACCAAGCGGGATCGGCCAGCAGGCCACGATAGATAGTGCGGCCGCTGCCGAGTGTGATCCAGGTGAGGTAGTTCTTGAGGCCGACGAACTGCGCACCCTCGAGATTGGTCAGCGACGCGTCGGTGAGGCTGAACCAGACGGTGCGCACCAGCGGCCAGCCGGCCACCAGCGCCAGCACCAGAAATGTGGGGGCAAGAAACAGCCAGGCGGATTTCAGCCGTTCCGATTGAAGATCGGAACCGGTGCCGGATGCCGCGACCGGTCTTTGAAGGGTGGTGTCATTCATGGGGACATCTCGCGGTTGGGGCGCGGGAAACGGCCAGGCGAGGCCGCCTCCCGCGCGGGCCGGGTTACCAGCCGTTGCCTTTGAGATCGGTCAGTTCCACCTCGAGCAGTTCGAGATTTTCAGCCGCCGTGCCGTTGCCGGAGAGCGTGTTGTGAACCGCGCCCCAGAACTTGGCCGAAACCTCGTTATATTTCACTTTGGCCGAGGCGGAAGGACGGGGAACGGCGGTCTGGAAGATCGGCTTCCATGTCGGCATGAACGGCTGTGCGGCCGCGACATCATTGTCGTCATAAAGCGAGGCGATCGTCGGCATGTTGGAGAGCTGGATCGCGCGCATCTTCTGGGTGTCTTTCGATGCCAGGAATTTCACGAGCTGGATGGCCGCGTCCTTGTCATCTGAATATTTCGAAACGGCGAGGTTCCAGCCGCCGAGTGTCGAGGCAGGCGCTTCGCCTTCTGCGCCTGCCGGCAGCGGGGTGACGCCGAACTTGCCCTTGATGGCGCTGTCGGCGCCATTTCCAAGTGCATAGGCATAGGGCCAGTTGCGCATGAAGACGGAATTACCAGTCTGCCACACGCCACGCGCTTCCTCTTCCTTGTAAGCGAGCACGCCCTGCGGCGCGATTGTGCCGACCCAGCCCTTGGCGGCTTCGATCGCGGCTGCGGCTTTCTCGTTATTGATGGAGATGTCGCCGTTGGTCTCGACGATATGGCCGCCCCCGGCGGATGCGATCCATTCGAGCGCGTTGCAGGTTAGGCCTTCATAGGCGCTGCCCTGGAAAACGAAGCCCCAGAGGTCCTTCTGCCCGCCTTCGCGTTCCTTGTCCTGAATTTCCTTGGCGGTCTCGCCCAGTTCCTTCCAGGTTTTCGGCGGCTGCTTGCCGTATTTTTCCAGAAGGTCCTTGCGGTAGAACAGAGCGGGTGCGTCGGTGAACATCGGCATGGCGACAAGCTTGCCGTCCACGGTCTGCGACGCAACGATGGAGGGGAAATGATCGCCGATGACGTCCTTGGTCGCTTCGGTCAAATCCACGAACTGGTCGGAGAGCTGCGGCGCCCAGATCACGTCGGTCTGATAGACGTCGACATCCTTGTTGCCGGCGGCGAGCCACAGCCGGTACTGGCTGAATTGTTCGCTTGATGAAGAAGGCATGGTGACGAGATTGACCTTGTGGCCGGTCTCTTTCTCGAAGGCGGCGATCCGCTCCTTGAAAAATGCGATGTTCTTGCCGGTGGAATTGGCGGCGATGGAAAGTTCGGCCGCCTGCGCCGAAACTGCTGCGGAAAGTACGCTGCCGCACAGGAACAAAGTCTTCATGGAAATATTCATTGTCAAACTCCTCCGTTGACGCTTCCGATTGTCCTCAAAATTGAAAGCGCTTTTGACTGGCGTGAGGCTCTCAAAAGCGGATCAATCTGTCAATACTCTTTCTAATTGTGTGAAAACCCGGCATTTCCGACGATGGTTTTGCGGTGTTTGCTTTTCGAAATGACCGACTGTAAGGTTTCAGATGGATAAAAATTGAAATCGTTTTCAATTATTGTCCGCTTGAAAAATCTGCGGCGGCAACGCATGCAGAGGCAAATTGGCGAAAAACATGAAACTCAAGGAATTCGCAGAAAAGGTTGGGCTATCGCCCACCACCGTCAGCCGTGCGCTTGGCGGCTATCCCGAGGTGCGCGAGGAAACGCGGCAACGGGTGATGGAGGCTGCGCTGAAATACGGCTACCGGCCGAATGCCAACGCCGTCAGGCTGGCAACGGGCAGGGCGGGCGCCATCGGCGTCGTCATGGGCCGTTCGGGCGGCGGGCATTTCTTTTCGGAGTTCATGGGCGGCATGGCGACCCGTCTGGAACAGGAAGAAACCGACATTCTCGTCAGCGTCACCGTCGACAATAATCTCGATGAGGAGCTGGCGATTTTCAGCCGGCTGGCGGCGAGCGGCCGGGTGGATGGCATCATCGTGCATTCGCCGCGCCCCGAGGATGAGCGCATCGCGCTGCTTCACCGGCTGGGCGTGCCCTTCATCGTGCATGGCCGCTCCAAGACGCCGTTCGAACATGCCTGGCTTGATATCGACAACCACGATGTAACCTATCGACCAACGATCCATTTTCTGGAGCGCGGCCATCGCCGCATCGCCCTAATCAACGGTCCCGTCGGCCGCACCTTCGTTCAGGACCGCGAGCAGGGGTTCAGGGATGCGCTGGCCACCCATGGCATCACGCCCGATCCGCGTTTCATGATGAACGCGCATTTCAGCGAAGATACCGCCTTCCGCTTTGCCCGCTCGCTGCTGGAACAGACGCCGCGCCCGACGGCCTTCGTCGCGGGCGCGATGATGACGGCGCAGGGTGTCTATCGCGCCGCCACGCAGATGGGGCTGGTGATCGGCAAGGACGTTTCCGTCATCGCCCATGACGACGTGTTTCCCTATCTGACGCCGGAAAGCATGATGCCGCCGCTTTCCACCACCCGCTCGCCCATGCGCATGGCGGGCATTCGGGTGACGGATCTGTTGTTGCAGATCATCGGCGGTCGTCCCGTGCGCGAGGTTCAGGAATTGTGGCCGGTCGAACTGATCCTGCGGGAATCGGTCGGCCCTGCCTGAGCTTCTCGTCATAGCTCACTGATTCCACTCCGTTTTGTGAACGTCAGTTGATAACGTTCGTCTTTCGTCATCTATACGTCCGCGCCGTCTCATGTATAATCCGAACAGTTACGGGTGTTATGGAACAGGACCCGGGCCGGCGCGTTGAGGGGACGTGTCGAAGGAGGTGGACGGATGTTTGAATTTTTAAAACCGCAACAGCAGACTGTGATCGATGACGTCGAGGCAACCGGCACCTATGCCGATGCGCTGCTCAACGTTCCGAGCCCGGAACTTTCCCGTTCGACCGCGCGCGAGCATGGTCACGAGGCTCATTCCCGCGATTATTGCGAAAACCGCGATATTTCCCGCAGCGCGCTCGGTTTCGCCTGAGCGTCGCAAAAACTTCCTTAAAAAACGGAACGGACAGGCCGTGCCCGCGTTTCCCTGTACGACCCGCTGGGCGGCGCAACCGGACCGAAGGGACCTGACCGGCATTTGACCGATGGGCGAATTGGGTGTCGCGCCGCCCGATTGGCGACGGCGCGAAGGCGTTGTCCCGAGAGATAAAAACGCAGCTTGTGTCCATTGCGGCAAAGCGTGTTTATCAGGAGGCCGCGATGCCAGCCGTTCCCGTCGAACCGTATCCCGAACCGCCGATGCCCGTGCCGCCGCAGCCGGACATACCGCCGGTGGAAGAGCCGGAACCCGATAGGTTGCCGGACGAGGTGCCGGTACCCAACCCCGACGAAAATGACGGGCCGCCGAGGGTGCTCTCGTCTTTCACGGGTCTCCATTTTCGAATTTCTTGCTAACGAAAGTCGAGTCCTTAAGTCCGAAGCGCCACGGGTATTCTGTGGCGCGGCTGATGCCGATTCGCCTGCCGCTGGTGATGGCGGCGGCTTCTTTCGGCAACCGCAGGAAAAACGGCGGTGCGTTCAACGGCGCGCCATCCATCTCTCCCGTAATCGCGAGCGCCTGGCAAAGTCGGCCCGGGCCTGAACATAGAAGTTTCGGCTTGTCGGTTCCCCGGCGCAGTTTCATCATGTCTATACCGGTGATCGGTTCGATGGCGCGCAGAAGCACGGCGGAGCCCGGAGCGCAGACAAAGTTGGCGCACCAGTGAATGCCGTAGGACCGGTAGACATAAAGACGGCCGGCCGGGCCGAACATCGCCCTGTTGCGCGGGGTCTGCCCGTTGAAACTGTGGGATGCCGGGTCGTCCGGATGATAGGCTTCGGTTTCCACGATGATGCCGCCGGTATTGCCGATGCGGAACTCCGCGCCGATGAGGGCGCGGGCCACACCCACCGCATCGCGCAGGAAGAAACTCTCCTGCATTTCCGGGCCAAAGGCCTCATCCATCCGGAACCCCTTCCGCTCTGTGTCGTTCTGAAGTCAGCTTATTCGTTTCCCCGCACCGGTTTTGCCGGTGCTTTCCAAGCCGGAGGGCATGTCATGCAACTTTCGACGACCTATGTAAAACGCAATAACGGGGTTATCTCCGTCGAGTTCGTCGGCAGCGACGGTGACCAGGTCTCTGTTCGCCTTGCCGATGGTCTTGAAGGGATCGACGATGCGGAGGCCATCAAGCGGGCAAGTGCGGTGATGGTGCAGCTCACCGCCTTCGGAACACGCCATGGCGCGGATGCGCCTTCGCAATTTTCCGCTCTCGGCACGGCGCAGGATGAAGCTCCGCACGGTCAGGCGAGCGCCCGCACATCGAAGGATCGCGACGTTCTGGAGGAGGAGTTGGAAGAGGGGCTGGAGGAAAGCTTTCCAGCCAGCGATCCCGTCTCGGCGATCGGCACCTCCATAGCCTCCAGAAAGGGAGGCCTGTAACATTGGCTGACGGCAAAGTCGCTCTCGTCACCGGTGCCGGCTCCGGCATCGGCCGCGCTGCCGCCCTTCATCTGTCTGCGGAGGGGTTCTCGCTCGGCCTGCTTGGCCGCACCGAATCAGAATTGAACGATGTCGCGCGGGAAATAGGCGCCGCATCCGGTTCGTCGAAGGTCCTTGTGGCCGATGTGGCGAATGAGGAGGCTATGCGTCATGCGGTCGCAGCACTGGTTGGGGCTTTCGGGCGGCTTGATGTCGTGGTGGCGAATGCTGGCGTCAACGGCGTCTGGGCACCCATCGATGAATTGAAACCGTCCGAATGGGACGATACGATCCGCATCAACCTGCGCGGCACCTATCTCACCGTTCATGTAAGCGTGCCGCATCTGAAGGCGGCCGGCGGCGGATCCATCGTCATCATCTCGTCGATCAATGGTACGCGCACCTTCACGTCGCCCGGCGCTACCGCCTATTCCGTGACGAAAGCCGGACAACTTGCCATGGCGCAGCAACTGGCGCTGGAACTGGGGCGTCACCGTATCCGCGTCAATGCGGTGTGTCCGGGCGAAATCGAAACGGCAATCGATGAAAATACCGATATACGCGGGCGGGAAAAAACGGAGGTTCCTGTCCGTTTTCCCGCCGGGGACATTCCTGTGACCGGCGGCGTGGCCGGAACGAGCGACGACGTCGCCGCGCTGATCGGTTTCCTGGCGTCGGATGCATCCCGTCACATTACCGGCACGCCGGTATGGATCGATGGCGGCCAGGGGCTGCTCCGATAATTACGGCATCCAAGCTCAGCGCCAACGGCATCACGGGCTTGTGTCCCTATGATTAACGAATGGGTAACGTCTGTTCACGAGACTTTGTACATGGGCGAGGTTGCCGTGTTGTGGCCACCTTCGATAGTTAAGCGTCTGCCGGAAAGGCGGGCAAATCAGGCGGGCAGAACAATCCATGGGCATGCAGGCATTGCTGGATTTCGCGGTTGCGGGGTTGCGGCATAAGGTAAAGGCAGGGGCAAGAATGGCTGCGGTCGTCGCGATCGGCGGCGGCCTTGCGGCGTGCACCTCCATGGGCCTCGACAGTGTCAAGAAAGACCCGCCGAAACTGTCGTCCAAGATGATGGCGCAGATGTCGGCCAAGAGCATGCGCCCGGAAAGCCCGGTCCTCGTTCGTATTTTCAAGCAGGAGAGCGAACTCGAGGTCTGGAAGGTCGACAAGACAGGAAATTACGCGCTCCTCAAGTCCTATCCCATGTGCCGCTGGTCGGGAAAGCTCGGCCCCAAGATGAAGACTGGTGACCGGCAGGCGCCGGAAGGTTTTTATCATGTCTCGGCCGGCATGCTGAACCCGAACTCACAATATTACGTTTCCTTCAATCTCGGTTATCCCAACCGGCTGGAATCGGCGCTCGGTTACACCGGCGAGGCGCTGATGGTGCACGGCGCCTGCTCCTCTTCCGGCTGCTACGCCATGACCGACGCTCAGGTGGGTGAGATTTACGCTATCGTCGCGCGTGCATTGCAGGGCGGACAGGACCGCTTTCAGGTGCAGGCCTATCCCTTCCGCATGAGCGCCCGGAACATGGTGGCGCATCGGGATGATCCTAACATGCCGTTCTGGAAGACGCTGAAGGAAGGTTACGACTATTTCGAGGTGACGCGCCGGCAGCCCAAGGTTTCCGTCTGCGGCCGCCGTTATGTCTTCAACAGTGAATTTGCTGGCGGCGAGCCTGCCGATCCGCTGGCGGCGTGCCCGCCGGCCGTCAACCAGCAGGATCCGCTGGTGGCGTCAAAACTCGGTGAAGAGCAACAAAAACTTGCCGCCGCGATGAGCGAGGGAACTTCTGCCTCCCTCAGCGCGTATGTGGACGGCGGCATGCATCCAAGCTTCCGGGCCATTCTGAAATCCAGCGGCGCCAAGGCCATGGCATCGCAGGTTTCCGGCACGAAGTACCCTATCAGCCGCCCAGAGGCGGCGCTGGCAGATCCCTTTGCCAGCGTGAGATGACGTAAATGAGGTTTTTCAATTGAACGAGACGACAACGACCCGGCGGGGTTTCCTGCTTGGAGCAGGTGGACTGGCGCTTGCCGGCCTTGCGGGCTGCAACACAACGGCGCGTGAGGCCGCCCGGCCCGCGGCACCTGCCGAAGACCCGATGTATGCCGCCATGTACGGTCCGAGGCCTGACGAGCAGTTCCCGCTGCCGGAAATCCCCTATAAGCGGATTCCGCGCCAGTTCCTGCGGCAGATGGTGGCGAACCCGACCGGTGAACGCCCCGGCATCATCGTGGTCGATACGGCCAATCATTTCCTCTATCTCACCTATGAGAATGGTCAGGCCATGCGCTATGGCGTCGGTCTCGGCCGTGCAGGCTTCGAATGGTCCGGCCGCGGCGTCATTCAGTACAAGCGGCAATGGCCGCGCTGGACGCCGCCCGATGAAATGGTCGCCCGCCAGCCGGAACTGGAACCCTATAGCAGCCGTAACGGCGGTATGGAGCCGGGCCTCAAGAACCCGCTCGGCGCGCGTGCGCTCTATATCTTCAAGGATGGCAAGGATACGATCTACCGCCTGCACGGCTCGCCTGAATGGTGGACCATCGGCAAGTCGGTCTCATCAGGCTGCGTGCGCCTGCTGAATCAGGATATCATCGATCTTTATAACCGCGTGCCTGACGGTACGCCGATCGTCGTGACGGCACTCGGCCCTGCGCAGCAGGGCGTGCCGATCGGCCAGGAAGGTGTGCCCGTGGCGCAATACGGCAATGGCGTGATCGGCGACGGCCTGTCGCAGCCGACACAGGCTTATTGATCAAGAAACGTTCACCTCACGGCGCAGGCGCGCCGTGAGGTGGCCCGCCTCAAGGACTGTATGATGCGAGGCGATGTTCTCGCGTTTCACCATTGCTCTCACGCAACTCGGCGTGTCTCTTCCCGGCTGCCAGTAATTTCCATCTCAAGACGGAAACGCGATACCAGCGCGCGCAGCTTTGCCGTTTCGGCGGCAAGTGTTGCGGAAGCGGCGGTGGATTGTTCCACCATGGCCGCATTCTGCTGGGTGGCGTGATCCATCGAGTTTACGGCCGCGTTGATCTCCGCAAGGCCGGTCGATTGTTCGGCGGCCGATGTGGCTATCGCATTCATATGGCGGTCGATGCCGGCAATGCGTTCGCCGATATCCTTCAGCGCCGTGCCGGTATCGAGAACCAGCTTCACACCGCTTTCCACCTCGACGGATGACTGGCGGATATGATCGCGGATTTCACTTGCGGCCTTTGCCGCGCGCTGGGCGAGATCGCGCACCTCCTGCGCCACCACGGCAAAGCCCTTGCCGGCCTCGCCGGCGCGGGCGGCTTCAACGCCAGCATTCAGCGCCAGAAGATTGGTCTGGAAGGCGATCTCGTCTATGACGCCGATGATGCCGGTGATCTGCCGCGACGAGGTTTCGATGCGGCGCATCGCCTCTTCGGCATGGCCGACCACTTCGACCGATTTCAGCGCGCTTTCGTTTGCGTCTGTGGCGGCGAGCCTTGCTTCCGCGGCGCGCTTGTTGGCGTTCGACACGTTGACCGTGATTTCATCGAGCGCCGCGGCAGTCTGTTCAAGTGAGGCGGCCTGATTTTCCGTGCGGCGGGAAAGATCGCCGGCGCCGGCGGCGATCTCGCGGCTGCTACCGTCGATGGTGCCGATGCCATCGGAAATGGCGAAGAGCGTTTCGGCCAGTTGCCGCACCGAGCTGTTGAAATCGTGGCGCAGGGCTTCAAATTGCGGGGCAAAGGCATCGTCGAGCTGGAAGGCCAGATCACCCGATGCGAGCCGCTTCAGGCCGGCCGCGAGGCCGGAGGTGGCGATGCGCAGCCGCTCGGAAGCATCTTCCTCCGCCTGCCGCCGCGTTTCCTCCTGGTCGGCTTCCGCCTGCCGGCGGGCGGAAGCTGCCTGCTCTTCGAGCGCCCGGTTGGCGATGGCTGCCTGCCGGAATATCTCGACCGCGCCGGACATGGAGCCGATCTCGTCCCTGCGGTCGGTGCCGGAGGGCGGTTGCGACGTATCGCCGGCCGCCAGGATTTCCATATTCTTCGACAATTGCAGAACGGGGAGGATGATTGACTTGCGGGTGAGGAGGAAAAGTCCGGCGGAGAAAAGCACGGCTAGAACCAGCAGCCCCTTCAAAACGAGGTTGATGGTCGCCTTGGTCTTTTCGCTTTCGGCCGAGGCGGCGTCGGAAAGGGCTTCGATCTGGTCGCCGGCTGTTTCCATCGCTTTTTCAAGCGCCGAAAATTGCCGCGTGAATTCGGGCATCAGTTTGAGAGCCTCTTCCTGACGGGCGCCGGCAAGGCCGACAACCGCATTTGCGGCATCGATATAAGCAAGAAGCGGTTTTTCGGCGCCGTCGATGACGGCCCTGACGTTCGTACCGGCTGACAGAGACCTGTTTTCCTCGATCATTTGCCGGAAGGTGGATTCATGTTCCGCGAGATCGGCTTTTACCGCATTCAGCTCCAGGCCCATCCCTTCATCGGAAGAAAGGATGGCGGCGAGCACGTCGGAACGCAGCGCGTCGTGCATCATGTCCGCTTGCATGTGGTTGCGAAGTACATGGGCCGAAAGCGCCACATATTCGCTATTACGGTTGAGCGTTTCCGTTGCCCACATGCCGACACCTGTGGCGCTGCCGGCGATGAAAAAGATGGCGACGCTTGCCAATATTGTCTTCTGCTGTATCGACGCCATGGAACGCTCCCGCGCTGTTGGTTATGCTGTGAAAAAATAATAGAATATGCTTAATAAATGATCTATTTCGCTCTGCTCTTGATAAAAGCAAAAAAAAGGCTGCAATTTTTATTGCAGCCTTTGCTTTATTAGAAGTTTATACTTTAATTTGCGCGTTTCAGTGCATCGCCGAGGATTGAGACAATATCGTCGAAATGGGATTTTTCGGCGATCAGCGGCGGTGAAAGGGCGATGATATCGCCGGTGACGCGAATAAGCAGGCCGCGCTCGAAGCAATCCGTAAAGACATCATAGGCGCGTGCGCCGGCAGCACCTTCGCGTGACTGCAGCTCGATACCGGCGATGAAACCGATGGTGCGGATGTCGATGACGTTGGGCAGGCCCTTCAGGGAGTGGATGGCGTCGTGCCAGACATTCTGCAACTCCGCCGCGCGGGTGAAGAGGCCCTCATCGCGGTAGATGTCGAGCGTCGCGATGCCGGCGGCGCAGGCGACCGGGTGGCCGGAATAGGTATAGCCATGGAACAGCTCGATCTGGTTTTCCGGTCCATGCATCAGCGCATCATGCACCTTGCGACTGGTGAAGACCGCGCCCATGGGGATCGCCCCGTTGGTCAGGCCCTTGGCCGTGGTGACGATATCTGGCGTAACGCCGAAATAGTTACTGGCGAAGGTGGAGCCCATGCGGCCGAAACCGGTGATGACCTCATCGAAAATCAGCAGAATGCCGTGCTTGTCGCAGATGGTGCGCAGGCGTTCCAGATAACCTTTCGGCGGCACCAGCACGCCGGTGGAGCCGGCCACGGGTTCGACGATGCAGGCGGCGATGGTTTCCGCGCCATGCAGGGCGACCAGGCGTTCCAGATCGTCCGCAAGCTCTGCGCCATGCTCGGGCTGACCCTTGACGAAGCTGTTCTTTGCCGGATCATGCGTGTGGCGCAGATGGTCTGCGGGGATCTGCGGGAAAACGCGGCGGTTGTTGACAAGGCCGCCCACGGAGATGCCGCCGAAACCGACGCCATGATAACCGCGTTCACGGCCAATCAGCCGGCTGCGGGTGCCCTGTCCGATGGCACGCTGATAGGCGATGGCGATCTTCAGCGCCGTATCGACCGATTCCGATCCGGAGCCCGTGTAGAAGACGCGATCAAGCTTCGCTCCTTCCGGGCCGGGCGCGATTTCGGCCAGCCGCTCGGCAAATTCAAAGGCAACCGGGTGTCCTATCTGGAAGGAGGGTGCGTAATCCATGGTCGAAAGCTGGTGCTTTACGGCGGAGGCGATCTGGTGGCGGCCGTGGCCGGCATTGACGCACCACAGACCAGCCGTGCCGTCGAGAACCTGGCGGCCGTCATTGCTGGTGTAGTACATGCCTTCGGCGCTCGTCAGCAGGCGGGGATTGGCCTTGAACTGCCGGTTGGCGGTAAACGGCATCCAGTAGCTGTCGAGTGAGGTGGAATTGGATCGGCTCGGATTGTCCATGGTGGTCTCCTGTTCGTTGCCGGTGATTGAAAGCTATTTTTGCGACTGAACAAGCCCTTTTCTCTCTGTGGCCAAGTCATTGAAAATGCTATAGGCCTCAACATGGATTTTCGATATTTCGAACAAGGGCAACGGGGGCTCGGGCATGTCGGTGGATATAGGCGGACGTTTGCGGCATTTGCGGCTGCGCCATAATATTTCCCAGCGGGAACTGGCAAGACGTGCCGGTGTCACCAATTCGACGATTTCGCTGATCGAATCCAACACCTCCAACCCATCCGTCGGTGCGCTGAAGCGCATTCTTGACGGTATACCGATCGGCCTTGCCGAGTTTTTCGCTTTCGAGCCGGAGACAAGCCGGAAGGCCTTTTACCGGGCGGATGAACTGGTCGAAATCGGCAAGGGGCCGATCTCCTTCCGGCAGGTAGGGGAAAATGTTTTCGGCCGCAGCCTGCAAATCCTGAAGGAATGTTACCAGCCGGGCGCCGATACCGGCAAGGTGCCGCTGGTTCACGATGGGGAAGAGGGGGGCATCATTCTCTCCGGGCGTCTGGAAGTGACGGTCGATGATGAGAGGCGGGTGCTCGGGCCGGGGGATGCCTATTATTTCGAAAGCCGCAGGCCGCACCGATTCCGTTGTGTGGGTCCCGTGCCGTGCGAGGTCATCAGCGCTTGCACTCCGCCAACCTTCTGATTCCAGCGGATTTGGCGCTTAGCGCCGCTCGTGAAACGGCTGAGAGGGTGAGGTGGAGAGAATTCGATTGTCAGCTCTTGCATTTTTGCGTAGCTGCCATGATCAGAACGCACTGTCGCGCCACTATTTTGCCGTCTTTGCGCCCTTCTTGCGATTTTTCCATCGTTTTTTATTGGCGCAGTGGCAATGTCGGGCAAAAAAATCCCAGCCAATATGTCAAATTTTATATGCATTGCCACAATCTTGCTGCGCTGCAACAAACTTTAATAGTCTTTTACGGGCATGTCTGTTCTTGGCGTTCCTGTCTCATCTGCGCAAGTCATAAGAAACACATAAGAAAAGACTGTAGACGGCACAAAACCCAATACATGCCGGCGCGACACCCATGCTCTCAACACATGGCCGCCCGCCCATTTGTTGCTTTTTTATGCAACCGTTAATATTGCCCGGACGTTAATCGGCCGCTCGCGCAAGAAATCGCATAGACGGTTATGGGCAATGTGCCTTACAAAAAATCCATTAGCATCAAATTCCGAACACAGACTTGTTATCTCTTTTAGACGGAAAGACGCGCCTCCGGGCACCGACCAATCGCAAAACATAAATGGAGTTCTCTCTATGAAGTCCGCGACCCAATCGGCTGAACAGACACTCAGCAGCTCCGAAGATTTCGATGTCAGTTTCCCTATCGGGGGCATCGCAAAACGCAGCTTCGATATGACATCGGCTGCACTTGCGCTGCTCATCTTCAGCCCGATATTCCTGTTGATCGCCGCGCTGGTGAAATTGTCTGATCCCGGCCCGATCTTTTATGGCCACCGGCGTGTGGGACATAATGGCCGCTATTTCCATTGCCTGAAATTCAGGACGATGGCGATGAACGGCGATGAGATTCTGCGGCAATATCTTGCCGCCAATCCGGAAGCCGCCGAAGAATGGCGCGCAACCCGCAAGCTCAAGAACGATCCGCGTGTTACGGCCGTCGGCGCCGTGCTGCGCAAGCTCTCGCTTGACGAACTGCCGCAGCTCCTCAACATCATCCGCGGCGAAATGAGCGTGGTTGGCCCACGCCCGGTCGTCGATGAGGAACTGAGCTATTATGAAAGTGCTGCCGCTTATTATCTCAGCACCCGTCCAGGCCTGACCGGCCTGTGGCAGATCAGCGGCCGTAACGACGTCTCCTACAAGACCCGCGTCGCTTTCGACACGCAATATGTCCAGAACTGGTCGATGCGGCAGGATGTCTTCATCATCGTCAAGACCATTCCCGCCGTGTGCCTTTCACGCGGAAGCTACTGAAAACCGATATTGAGTTCGGCTTTATCGATCTTCGTTTCGACACGCACCCCGACCGGGATCCCAAGTCCGGTCTTTGGGTGCGTCATTGGTGCTAATCATACCGGCCGCTTTTTGCGGCGCTGCGCAGCCGGCCTTGCCCGGTTGCGCGACGGCCGGACCGCCTGCATGGCGATCCGCTAACAGGGAGTTTCCCGATGAACGGCCTTATTGCTGCCGCCCACCGCCCGTTTGTGGCCCTCGTTCTTGCCGCTTCCGTCGCCCTTGCCGCGCCGCTCTCCGCACTGGCTGCGGATGGCGCTCAATATAAGCTCGGTACCGCCGACAAGCTGCGCATCCGCGTTGCCGAGTGGCAGCCTGCCGATGGCAGCATCCGCAACTGGGACGTCATCAACGGCGATTATTCCGTCGGCCCGTCTGGTGCGTTGTCTCTTCCTTTCATCGGGCAGCTGGATGTCGCGGGCAAGACGCCCTCGGAGGTCAGCGAACAGATCGGCGCGCAGCTTCAGAGCAAGTTCGCCCTTCGCAACCTGCCTTCGGCTTCCGTCGAAATCGCCCAGTTCCGGCCGATCTTTCTGAGTGGTGATGTGCAGACGCCGGGTGAATATCCCTATGCCGCCAATCTTACCGTGCTGAAGGCCGTCAGCCTTGCCGGCGGCCTGCGACGCTCCGACGCCGGGCAACGTTTTGCCCGTGACTTCATCAATGCCCGTGGCGATGCCGCGGTTTACGACAACCAGCGGGCAAGGCTGCTCGCGCGTCAGGCGCGGCTGATCGCCGAGGTCAAGGGTGACACGACCATCGCCAAGACGCCTGAAATGGAAAAGATCAGCGAGATCGACGTGCTGCTGGCCAGCGAGAGCGCGCTGATGAAATCGCGAACCGACCGTTACACCCTGCAGCTCAAGGCGCTGACCGACCTGCATGCGCTTTTGCAGAGCGAAGTTGAATCCCTGAAGAAGAAATCAGAGACACAGAACCGCCAGCTGCAGCTTGCCAATGAGGACCGCGACCGCGTCAACCGGCTGAACGAGCAGGGGCTTGCGTTGTCGCAGCGGCGTATTTCCGCGGAAGAACGCGCGGCGGAGGTGGAATCCACCCTGCTTGATATCGATACGCAGTCGCTGCGCGCCAAGCAGGACATCAACAAGGCAACCCAGGACGAAATCAACCTGCGCAACGACTGGGTGGCGCAGCGCTCCAAGGAATTGCAGGACACCGAAGCGGAACTCGACAAGCTCAATCTGCAGCTGACCACCAGCCGCGAATTGATGTCGGAAGCACTGGCGCAATCGGCCGAAGCGATCCGTTTCGATCCGTCGGGCAAGTCCGCGACGATCAGCTATGTCGTGGTGCGTGAGGAAAACGGCAAGCCGAAGGAAGTGAAGGTGGATGAAAACGCACTTCTCCAGCCCGGCGACGTCATCAAGGTCTCGTCCGAAATCCTGATGCAGTGAGGTTTTCATGCGGATCGCCAAATCGGCGCTGATCGATCCCGAACGCAATGAAATCTACGGAATGACGGCGGTTGCGCTGTCATTCTTCGTTTTCGCCTATTCGTCGCGTTTCGGGCAAATCTCGGTTCTGGCCTATTATGGCATGTGGCTGCCGCTGGTGGTGGTCGATTACCGGCGCGTGCTCGGCAACTATCCGCGTTATCTGTGGATTTTCGCCTTCGGCATTTTGACGGTTCTGTCCAGCTTCTGGTCGGAAGCTGCGTCGGTGACCATGCGCGCCTCCATCCAGTATATGACGCATATCGTCTGCGCGCTGATCGCGATGCGGGTGATCTCGATCCGGACGCTGACGCGTGGCGCGCTTATCGGCATCGCCGTCGTTCTGCTCTATTCGCTGCTATTCGGCATCTACCTCTTTGATGCGCTTGACGGCACCTATAGTTTCGTCGGCGCTTTCTCCTCCAAGAACCAGCTCGGCTTTTATGCCTCGCTCGGCGTCATCTTTGCCGCCGCGTCGGTGCTGGTGCTCAAGCAAAGGGGCATCTGGCTGCCGATTGCCGGCGTCACCGGGCTCCTGTCGGCCTATAGCCTCCTTGCGTCGCAATCGGCCACATCCACCATTACCACGGCGGCGGTGGTCGCCCTCATCATCGGCTTCATTCCCATCGGCATGCTTTCGCCGGCGAACAGAAAGATGACGTTTTTCGCGCTCGGTGGACTCGGCGCATTGCTGGTGGTCGCTTCCCTGCAATTCGGCCTGCTCGACGCCATTCTCGGCATTTTCGGCAAGGATTCGACGCTGACCGGCCGAACCTATCTCTGGCAGCAGGGCATCGAGGCGGCGAAACAGACGCCAATCCTCGGCGTTGGTTATCAGGGGTTCTGGGTCGCGGGTTTTCCCGATGCCGAACGCCTGTGGAACGATTTCTTCATTACCGGCCGCACCGGCTTCCACTTCCATAATACCTATATCGAAACCGTGGTGGAAAACGGGTTCGTTGGCATGCTCCTGCTTGGCATGGTGCTTTACGGAACTTTGCTCGGGCATCTGCGCTCGGTGCTGATGCGCAAGAGCGACCCGCAGGGCGTCATCCTGTTTGCAATCTGCGCCCTGTTTGTCGTGCGTTCCTTCGTGGAGATCGACATCATCTTCCCCTACCAGATAGGCTCATTCCTGCTTTATTTTGCAGCCGGGAAACTGTGCCTCCCGGCAAGGGCCGCAGAGGGTAGCGAGCCTCACCCGGCGATCGGCATGCGGTTACAGACGAGAGCCTAGAGATAATCCGCCGAGACATGCGGACTGGCGTGGATGAAACTCCACATGTCCTTGCTGACCTCCACGATGTCGGCGATTGATTTTTCCAGCTGGCCGATTTCCTTCTCGTCCATGCGCTCGACCTTGCCGTAACGCACCTGGCTGTCATCCTCCACCAGCCGCATCAGCTGTGTGCTGGCGATTTCGCCCTTCTCGTCGAAGGAATAGATGCAGTGATTGTATTTGTTGCGCGTCTTCGCTTCCTTCTTCAGCCGCGCCATGATGGAGAGGATGGTCTTGCGATCCTTCGCATCGGTGGAGGGAAGCTTCGCCAGGCGCTCGATGAGATCCATACGCGCCCGCGTGGTGTTGAGGGTCAGGAATACGACGATGGCCGCTTCCTTCTCCACTTTCAGGAGATGGACGATCAGATAGATCATCAGGCTTTCGGTGTTGGTCCACACGTAATTCAGCCTGCCGACCAGCAGCAATACGTCCGACATCACCGCCATGCCCGCTTCTCCCACCCCAAAGAATTATACGGGCATTATATGCCGACAGGGGCAGGATTGACAGTGTAAATCCCTGTTATCTCTTCATCTTTCCTTGAAGGCGCGGGACATGCTGTCGGAGATCGGTTTGGTCAGATATTCGAAGAAGGTACGCTCCGAGGTCTGGATCAGCACGTCGGCGGGCATGCCGGGCACGGGATGGAAATTATGGACCTTGGCGATCTCTTCGTCAGGTATCTGGACGCGCACGATATAGACGTCCTTGACCTGCAGACCGGCATTTTCCTCGATGCTATCGGCTGAAACGTAGAAAACCTTCCCATTCAGAACCGGCGTGGTGCGGCGGTCGAGTGCCGAGAGGCGGATCGCGGCGGTCTGCCCCTCATGCAGCTGGTCGATGGAGGTCCTGAGCACCTGTGCCTCGAGGATGAGGGGAACATGGGCGGGCAGGATTTCCATGATCGGCTTGCCTGTCGTGATGACGCCCCCAGGCGTGTGATAATAGGCGCGCACCACGGTGCCGTTGACGGGAGAGCGGATGATGGTGCGTTCCAGCACTTCGGCTGCGCCGCGCACCTGTTCGCGTACGCTGTCTAGATCGGATTCAGCAATTTCCAGCGCGTCGAGCGCCGCCTGCTTGTTGGCGTTGACGGCGATGATCGCTTCCTGCCTGAACTTGGCGATCTCCGCCTCACTCTGGTTCATTTCGCCGCTCAGCCGGGCGATGTCACCCATCACATCGGCAATGGCGCGCTCCAGCGCCAGCATGTCGGTCTTGCGGATGACGCCATCCTTCGCGAGCCTCTCCTTGGAATCGCGCTCCTGCGTCAAAAGTGCCAGTTGCCGGTCGAAGGACTGTTTTTGTCCGTCATAACCCGCATAGCGGAACTCCAGCGACCGGATGTTCTTGTCGATCAGGTTGAGCTGTTCCTCCAGCTTGACGAGCTTGCTGTGGAACACGATGTTCTGGCTCTGGATGATGGCGTTGATGTCAGGATCGCCGGCTTCCTTCATGACGATATCAGGCACCTTGAAGCCCTTTTCCCCCTGCGCTTCGGCGCGCAGGCGCGTGACGATGGTTTCGAGGCGAAGCCGTCTCATCTGCAACATGCGTTCATTGGCAAGCGCCGTCGTCTTGTCCAGCGTCAGAAGAACGTCGCCTTCCTTGACTGTTTCACCTTCGCTGATCATCATTTCCTTGATGATACCGCCTTCGAGATGCTGGACGACCTTGTTGTTACCGGTGGCGACGAAACTACCCTGGGCGATGATGGCAGAGGAGAGCGGTGCCGTGCCGGCCCAAAATCCGAAACCACCGAAGGAAGCGAGCAGCACGGCAAGACCGATCGAACTATGCAGGCGGATCGAGCGCGGCACTTCGCTATACCATTCGAGCTGGCCCTGGGGTTTGATTTCGGCAACGGCGTTTTTCTTCTTGAACATGACGGTCCTCAACCCTCGATCTGCGGGGACTGGCTGGCCGGGCGGCCATTGCCGGAAAGCGCCTTCAGCACATCCATCCTTTCGCCGAACATGGCGACCGATCCGTCCTTCAGCACCATGATCTTGTCGACGCATTGAAGAAGCGCCGGGCGCTGGGTGATGGTGACGGTGGTGATGCCCTGTCTTTTGGCGTGCAGCAGGGCTTTGGCCAGCGCCTGTTCGCCCTGCGTATCAAGGTTGGAGTTCGGCTCGTCCAGCACCACGAATTTGGGGTCGCCGAAGAAGGCGCGGGCAAGCGCGATGCGCTGTTTCTGGCCGCCGGAAAGCGGCGCGCCGTCGGCGGCGACCACGGTCTCATAGCCCTGCGGAAAACCGGCGATCAGCTCATGCACATCCGCAAGCACAGCTGCCTCATAGATCTGCCGGTCCTCGATATCGTCGCGCATGCGGCAGATATTGGCCTTGATGGTGCCCGGAAAAAGCTGCACGTCCTGCGGCAGATAGCCGATGCTTTCACCGAACTGCCGCTGGTCCCAGTTGCGCAGATCCATGAGGTCGAGGCGCACATTGCCTGAAGTAGGCAGGATCGAGCCGACCAGCATCTTGCCGAGCGTCGTCTTGCCGGAGCCGGAATTGCCGATGATGGCAAGCGATTCCCCCTTTTTCAGCGAAAAGGAGATGCCGTTCAGGATCACCTTCTTCTGCGGCGGCGGCACGAAGAGGATGCGCTCCACGTCGAGACGCCCTTCCGGATTGGGCAGGCGCAGGCGCGGGAAATTCAGCGGCGAATTGACGAGAAGCTGCTTGATGCGGCC
Source organism: Agrobacterium sp. CCNWLW32 (assembly GCF_037083425.1). Taxonomy (NCBI): domain Bacteria; kingdom Pseudomonadati; phylum Pseudomonadota; class Alphaproteobacteria; order Hyphomicrobiales; family Rhizobiaceae; genus Agrobacterium; species Agrobacterium sp. CCNWLW32. The sequence continues at coordinate 13,087 of NZ_JBAOJM010000004.1, read as the reverse complement.
ATAGGCGGCGGCCGATTTGTTGAATTGGTGCCAGCCCTCGATTGCCCCTTCGATGGGCGCCAGCGCACGGCCGGAAATGATGGAGGCCGCAATCACCATGCCGCCGGTCAGTTCACCTGATAGCGACAGATGCGCGCCCCAGCCAAGCAGCGCTACCTGGGTGATCATGCGCGCCGCCTTGGAAACGCCCGAGAACATAATGTTGCGATCCTGCGCCGCGACATGAGATTTCAGGGACCCTGCGGTTTCGCGCCCCCACATCTTCACCGCTTCCGGTATCATCGCCAGCGCATTGATGATCTGCGAATTGCGCGACATGGAGTCGAGGTGGAAATTGGCGCGGCTGAGATAACCGGACGCCTCGGAAAACTGTCTCGCGGTGAAGCGCTGATTCAGCCAGGCGATAATGAACAGCACGGCGCAGCAGACCATGATGATGATGCCGAGATGCGGATGGACGAGATAGACCACCACGATAAAAAGCGGCATCAGCGGTGCGTCGAGAAAGGCGATCAGGGTGCCGGAGGTGATGAACGAACGCAATTGCTGCAAGTCCTGCAATGTCTGGTAGTCCTTGCCGCTGCCATGCAGGGAGGCGCGGGCGGCGGCCGAAAGGATCGGCGCGCCAAGCTGTACCTCAAGTTCGACGGCGGTTCGCATCAGGATGAAGCGGCGGATGGCGTCCATGAAGGCTTGCAACAGAACCGCGCCGAGCACGGCAACCGTCAGCATGACAAGCGTATCCATCGAGCGGCTGGTCAATACTCGGTCGGAAATCTGGAACAGATAAAGGGGGATGGCGAGCAGCAGGACGTTGATGGCGACGGTGAACAGCATCACCACCACCATGTTGCGTCGCACGGCGGCGATGCCCTTGGCGAGACTTGCGGCGAAGTTGATCGGCTCGCTGCGCTTATGGAAACCGCTCTTGCTTCCGCCACCACCACCGCCGCCGCCACCACCGCCATTGTCCGTCGGTTCCTTGCCGCCACCACCCGTTACCGGCCGGCGCTCGTTTTCACGGATCGGCCCTTCATTGTTATCGATGGTCTTGACGAAAGGCAGGTCGGTATTGTCGATCTTGGCATGTGGTTCCGGCGGAGAGACGGGTTGCCGGTCCTGCTGAGGCGCCGGCTTTTCCGTGGGAACGTCGCGTAGCTGTTCCGCCTGTTCTATTTTTGCATGAGGTTGGGGAAGAGATTGTGGGGGAATGATCTGCGTTGGTGATGAAATGGTTTTTGCGGCCTGTTCCGCGCCGGATAATTGGCGCAGGTTTTCGACAGCTTCATTGATGGCTGAAATACAGGCGTCCGTCAGTTTGCTGTCTTCCGCCTCCTGATCCAGCGGCAAGTCCAGCGAGCGTCCGTCGGCAATGGTTTTTCTTGAAATATGATCCATTTTTTATCGGTCCCCTCGGTGATCTCACGGTGTTTGCGGTTCGGCCGTGACGGGACGCGATTGTCGCCCCGCCAGCCAAATCTACGCGGTCACCGCCTGCATGACGTCGGCCGAATGTCCGTTCGACCATGACAGGTCGTGACCGGCATTGATGACGCCATCGGATTCGTTTTCGATGGTGGCGGGATCGTCGTGAAGAAAGGCGATGACCTCGTTTGCCAGCTGACCCTGCTGGGGTTGCGACGTGTCGTTTTCGATGATGCCGCCCTGAATAAGGATGGCATCGGAATAAACGCCGCCGGCGACATAGGTGGTGGAGCCAAAGCTGTCGTAATCGACGATCTGCGCCAGATTGACGACGGCGTTGCTGCCGGTATCGATGTGGACGGTGGCGTCCTCGTTGTTTTCGAGAACCTTGGCGGCTGCCTGCGTCACGTCGTCGGAATCGCCCAGCACGCTCACCTGCTTGATGATGCTGACATCATAAAGATTGCCGGTGATATAGAGGACGTTCAGCCCCTCATAGCCGGCGAAATTGACGTCATGAGCCAGCGCATCCGGCATGTTGGGGTCGCGCGCGTTGATCGCGTTGACCGTCTGCGTCATGTAATCAGGCATGGTTTCAAAACGGTCGTTGCTGCCAACATTGTGAATGGCGGCATCGTTCCACAGAAGGTTGTTGCCGGACTGGATGGTGGCGCCATCGGGCGCATCGGGATTGGCGCGCGCCCAGTCATTGTCGTAAAGCACGGCGATCTGGCTGATCAGGTTCATGTCCAGCACATTGCCGCCGACGATGATCAGGTCGTATTGCATGCCGATGCCGAGGAAATTCGCAATGTTGAGCGCGGCGTTGCCGCCCGTCAGCAGACTGACGGTAGCGCCCGAGGTGGTTATCGTCATCGTGTCGTTGTCGCTGACGAACTGGTATTGCTCGATCCAGTGCACGAAGGAAACGTCGCCTTCCAGCACGCTGACACGCCAGGCGGTGGGGAATATTGGGGGCGCGCCCGTTTCCTGGCTGTCCGCTGCTGCGTTTTCCGCGCCGGGATAGATGGTGCGCTCGAAGCTGGCGATGTTGAAGGCAACCGTCGCCGCCTGATCTTCCGAGTGTGTGAACACGGAGTCGATCTCGTCCCGGTCGCTATAGATATAGGCCTGGGTGATGGCGTCGATCTGATGATAATCGCCCATGACGGCGGTCACCGAAGTCATGACGCCTGTATTGACCAGAGTAGCGATGTTGGCGACGACGTTGGCGCCTGCGGCGACATCAAGGCTGTTGCCGGCCGGGCTATCCTCATGCAGCGAAACATCGCTCTTTTCCGGCTCTTCCGGCGGCTTGGCGATACCGCGATCGGGCATGTAGTCATCAAGCATCGGCTTTTCGCTGGCTATCGAGCCATTGACGTAAATACCGTCGATATCGTTGCCGGCCAGAACGAAATCCTGGTCCGCACCGGTGCCAAGCGAGGTGACATCGTTTTCGCGGGCATGGTCGATATAGTCGTGCGCGGATTTGGCGAGCGCCTGCAGCGCATCGTAACTGTCGGTGCGCTGGAAAACGGAAAAAGGCGTAAAGATAGCTGCTTCATTGTAGAACTCGACGGTACGCTCTGTCACGAAGCTGGTGTCGCGCCACACATAGGGGCCATCAGTCATGTTCAGATAGTCGTCGTCCTGAAGAATATTGACCTGCGCTACATGCGCGATGACCGAGCCGGGGCCGGGGTGAACCACCAGTTCATATTCTTCCTCAAAGGAAAGGCGGCCCGGGAAGCGGAAATGAGCGGCGGAAATATCGACCGGAATGGCATTTGCAAGCTGCTGCATGTCGTATTCGACAGCGCGGGCGAAATGCGGTCGGATATAGTCAAAATCATAATAGCCGGCGCTGTATTTGACGCCGGGGTCGTAGTCCTGCAGCGGCACGTCGTAGTTCTTGTCGAGCAGCTTTGCCGCTTCATCGTCCGGCAGGCGGTCCGGATCAGAACGTGCCGGGCCCTCGCTATAGTTGGTTCTCAGACGCGCATCCTCGATCACCGTGTCGAACAGGCCGATGAAATGCGCAATCATGTCCGAAATCTTGTCGATATGCATTGGAGGTCCCTCCCTGATCATCGCGGCAGAGCCTGGGGCTGCGCATGGCACACGTCTCAGAGGCGGTGCTTCGTTTTACGCAAACCCGGTCCTTCAACCGCGAACTGCACCGGCGGGTGCCGGTGCAGCTCTTTTCGTCAAGAGGTGGGTATCAGGAGTGATCCTCACCGACGTCAGAAACATGCGAGTTACCGCCTGTGATCGTGGCGTCAACTGCGTTGGAGAGCATGTTGGCACCCTGCACCAGTTCCAGATGGAAGCCGGAATTTGCAAGGATTGCCGATGCATCTGCAGTGCTGGTACCTGCGGCGTCGTCGCCGGCCTTGAGGTCCCATCCCTTGCCGTCGATGCCTTCGGCGCCGAAGGCGTCACCGGCATTGGCGCTCAGATGGTTTTCCGCACCGCCATTCTGCATCTTGATGTCATAGGCCTCATCCTGATCTGCCAGGTGGTTGGCCTGCACCATGCTGAAGCCGGTGTCGTTACCGTCGCCATTGAGCGAGCCGTTGAGGATGTTGTCAACGTCCAGCGTGAAGGAGAAGTCGTCACCGAGGTTGAAGGTGAGGTCTCCGCCGGCGATGCCGAGATTGCCGACATCCTTGACGCCCGTGATGTTGCCGAAGTCGTCATCCGACTTGTAGAAACTGTCAGCGGAGTTGAAGCTGTCGGAGGTCGTTGTGGTCTTGGTGGAGGTGTCGTTGTCGGAATAGTTGGACGTCTTCGTGTCCGTATCCGTAATGGTCTTCACATTGGTGTCGTTGTCGCTGTACGACTTGCTTTCATAGCTCCAGTCGTAGTCGACCTTGATATCGGTGTTGGTTTCGGTGCTCGTCTTGGTGCTCGTGTCGTTGTCGCTATAGGACTTGCTGTCATAGCTCCAGTCATAGTCGTTGTCGCGATTGTCACCGTTATTGGCGGAAACATCGACCTTGGCGTCAACATCCACATTGGTGCTGTTGTCGCTGTTGTCGTTGTTGCGGTTTTCACCGTTTGCGGTGCCGACGTTGCTGTCTTCCACCTTGGCGTCGTTGGTCGCCGTGTTGGCAAAACCATCGGAAAGCGCGCCGATCTTGGTGATATCGTCGCCGGACTTTGGATTATAACCCATTTCGATTTCCTCCGAAAAGCTCGGAGCAGCTTTCGAAATCCCTCTCATCTCAAACGGGATTTTTTCGCGCTTGCTCCTGATAGCATTAAGATTGATGTTTGCAGATGCACTCGGTACGCATCATCTGCGGTTCGGTATTGACCCGTGACCGGGCTCTTTTCGTTCAGCCCTTGTGCGCTACTCGGTAAAACGGCGCACAAATCCGTTCCTCGCTCCGATGGGGAGCGCGGTGGCTTTCGTCTTTTTCGCTTTGCATATTTCTTGAAAAGGGACCGGCGTTTTCAAACACACGTCAAGGCCGGAGGTGTCTTTCCATCGGCCGCCGTTCAGCGACGGTCAGACTGTGCCGCAGAAAAATTGCGCTTCCTAGATATCAATTCGGGCTAAACACATCGGCGCCCATCCCGAATATATATGTCGCGAGCGGTGGTCCGGCGGTCCGTTTCGCTGGTTTGGCCGTAGAAAAATGCCGCTGTGCCGGGAGAAACGCGGCTTTTCGAAAAACATGGTTTATTTCGGTGGGAAAAGGCCATTATCCCGAAACGGAACAGCTCCGGGGGTCTTTCGCCGGCGAGCTATGTAAAGGGATATCAACTAAAAGTTATATTTTCCAGGATTGCAAAACCACAGCGAAAGCTTTTCCGATGTGTTTGTTTTTGCAGCGGGTTGCCGGATGAATGATTCTATCTCGGCGTAACCTATTTTGTATGTCAATTGTAAAAAATAACCCGTTTGGGCCATTTATTTACACAGCTTTTCGTATTAGCGTGTGTTAATTAACGGGTGATTAATAATAGTTGACATGGCCTGAGGCGGGGAGAGGCCCCTAAAGATCCAGGGGAAAGATACCCGACGGACAACAGACTGCACAACCAAAAGAACGTAATGCGTAAGCGCTTTAGGGAGGCGTCAATGTTCATGGGAACTTCAGATTATGCGGCAAAACAAAAAAACGCCGTTGCTCCTATAAATGGAACTTTATTGGTCATCGCGGATCCGGACCTGTTTTCCGAGTGCCTCATGGAGGCGCTGGGCAAAAAGTTCCCTACATTCGCGGTGGTGAGTATAACCTCGTCAGGGGGGATCGAGGACGATTACGGTAACAATGTGCGGTTGGTTTTGCCTTACCGGATGTCCGGTGAGCGCCTTCATGCCGTTCTTTCGGAGGTTCGGGAAAAGCATCCCGACGCGCCGATCGCGCTCGTCGTCGAAACCATCGACAAATTCGAAGAGCCGCTGAAAAGGCTGGTGGGAATGCGCGTCATTGATGGCGTGCTGCCGCTCAATCTCAGGCTCGATGTCTTTATGGCGGCCGTCGATCTGCTTATGAAGGGCGGGGAACATTTTCCCGCAGCTCTTCTGGGCAAGCTCACGCCCTATTCGCCTTCCATCAATGGCAAGAGCGTTCAAAGCAATGCCGTGATCGCCAATCGTGCCGATGCCCTTGCTGCGAGCAGGGGTGACGTGGCCGCGCTGACGACGCGCGAGGTGCAAATCCTCGACCTGCTTTGCAAGGGAACGCAAAACAAGATCATCGCTGATCGGCTGCATCTGTCCGAGAACACTGTCAAGGTTCACGTTCGCAATATCTATAAGAAAATGAACGTGCGCAACCGCACGGAGGCGGCGTCGCGCTTCTTCAACAAAGACGAAGACACGACCTTCTCCGGCGGCTGGAAGAACTGAGCGTCGGGGCGGCTAGAGCCGTCCGGACGCCAGTTCCCTCCGGTTTCTCTCCAGGAGGCTCAGGGCCTCAGGAAGCAGCGGGATTTCTGCCCGAATCCGCTCGGTGAGCAGATATAGGGAGAAGAACCCGAATAGGACTGCCGCGATGCCGCGGGTGTGCCCGAGGCATCGGCAACAAGCGTAACGGCTGCGTTGCCGGTTTTTTGATAACCGTAGGACGCCTTCGCCGGAGCAACCCGGCTGTTGATCGTGGCGGTATTGGCCGACGCGGTCTTGATGAGAACGGCGTCTTCGACCACTGAGCATGAAGCCGTCGCGAAAGTGAAAGTTACAAGTGCTGCGGCAACAAGCGCAAAACGACAATGGCGGGCTGCTTTGCCGCCATGGGAATAAGGCATTTCATTCATCATGTGTGTCCCCTGAAATCGACTGTCTGTCGCATCTCGCCGGGCGGTTTTGTTCCCGGTGGACCGAGCCTTACAAAACCAGGATAGCCCCGACTGGTTGAGCGAAGCTTGCGCTAATGCTCAATAAGAAAGGCATAATGGAGGCGTAGTTAAAAAGTATTAAATCAAGAGGATATTTTGAGTAATTTTGGGTAATCAATTGTAATATTTTGATGAAATTAAGTTGACCAGTTTTCTGCCACGCCTATCATGAAAGTTGAAATTTATCGAATCGAAATATTAAAACCTCCAGAAGAAGTAAAAACCGGAGGGTGATATTCAAGATATCGTACAATCGGGAGTTTGATCCAGTTTAGTTGAATCAGCTGCGCTGATTCATCATGGGGAGGAGTGTGTAATGCGTAATTTCGTTCCCAACGAACATGACAACGGCGTCACCATCTACTCCGAGTGGAGGCCTGGCCAACGTGTTCTCGTCAATGGCGGCGCCGGTTTTCTCGGTTCCCATCTTTGCGAACGCCTGCTGAGTTGCGGTCACGAGGTGATCTGTCTCGACGATCTCTCGACCGGGCGCACTGCGAATGTGGCGCATTTGCGGGACAATAAGCGTTTTTTGCTAGTCGAGCACGATGTGCGCAAACCCTATGACATCGATGTCTCGCTGATCTTCAACTTCGCCTCACCGGCCTCACCGCCAGATTATCAGCGCGATCCCGTCGGCACGCTGCTCACCAATGTGCTTGGCGCCGTCAACGTGCTCGAGGTAGCGCGCAGATGCGGTGCAACCGTAGTGCAGTCGTCGACCTCGGAAGTCTACGGCGATCCGCACGTCAATCCGCAGCCGGAAACCTATTTCGGCAATGTAAATACAATCGGGCCGCGAGCTTGTTACGATGAAGGGAAACGCAGCGCCGAAACGCTGTTTTTCGATTATCACCGTAGCTTCGGTGTCGATATCAAGGTGGGACGCATCTTCAACACCTATGGGCCGCGTATGCGCCCGGATGACGGACGTGTGGTTTCGAACTTCATCGTCCAGGCGTTGAAGGGCGCTGACATCACCATTTACGGCGATGGCAGCCAGACCCGTTCCTTCTGCTATGTCGATGACCTGATCGACGGTTTCCTGCGCTTCTCGGCCAAGCCGAAGGATTGCACCGGGCCGATCAATCTCGGCAACCCGACGGAAATTCCGGTGCGGCAGCTCGCCGATATCGTCATCCGCATGACGGGTTCCCGGTCGCGCATCGTGCATCTGCCCGCCGCGATCGATGATCCGCAGCAGCGTCGCCCCGATATTTCGCGGGCAAAGGAACTGTTGAGATGGCAGCCGCGCGTGCCGCTCGAAATCGGCCTGGAAAAAACTATCGTCTATTTCGATGCACTGCTGGCAGGCAAGACTGTAGCGGAGGCCGTATGAGATGCCCCGCACAATCCTCGTCACGGGCGGGGCCGGATTCATAGGCAGCCACATCTGCAAGGCGCTGGCCCAATCCGGCTTCAAGCCCATCGCTTATGACAATCTCTCGACGGGTCACGCGGATTCTGTCCGCTGGGGTCCCTTCATCGAGGGGGATATTCTGGATCGTGGTCTCCTGAAGGCCACGCTCAGGGAATCCTCGCCGGCCTTCGTCATTCATTGCGCCGCCAATGCCTATGTCGGCGAATCCGTCGAAGATCCGCGCAAATATTACCGCAACAATGTCGGCGGCAGCCTGGCGCTCCTGGATGCCTGTCTCGACCAGAATATCGGCGGGCTGGTGTTTTCTTCCAGCTGCGCCACCTATGGCGTTCCGCCGCAATTGCCGATCCGCGAGGAAACGGCACAAATGCCGGTCAACCCTTACGGGCGCACCAAGCTGATATTCGAAATGGCGCTTGATGATTATGCTGCGGCCTATGGTCTGCGGTTCGTTGCCCTGCGTTACTTCAATGCCGCCGGTGCCGATCCGGACGGTGAGCTTTACGAACGGCATGAGCCTGAAACCCATCTGATCCCGCGGGCGCTGATGGCGGCTGCCGCACGGCTGCCGCAACTGGATGTCTTCGGGGCGGATTACGACACCAGCGACGGCACCTGCATTCGCGATTATATCCATGTTAGCGACCTGGCCGATGCCCATGTCGCCGCCGTCAACTATCTTGCCGAGGGTGGCGAGACGTTGCGCGTCAATCTCGGCTCCGGTCACGGCACATCCGTCGGTGACATCATCCGGGCGATCCACCGCGTGACGGGGCAGGAAGTGCCGGTTCATTTCGGTGCGAGGCGTGCCGGCGATCCGCCAGCCCTGTTTGCGGATATAAAGCGTGCGGAAGAGATGCTCGGCTTTATCCCGAAGCGTTCGGATATCGATACCATCATCCGGACGGCCGGTCCCGGTTTCGGACTGGAGGTGCGGTCATGAAAGCCCGTTCAACCCCTTCCGTTCCCTCGGCCCGCGCCGTCGCAGTCACCAGCGATCTGCGGATGCTGCCGGTCTTTGCCGGCTGGAACCGCATGACCTATCTTCTCGGCATCGGCGGATGGATGGTGACGCTCGCCTATTTCTGGATCTGGTGGCTTGATCGCGATCGCGTCATCGACTGGCCCTATTATACCGTCGTCACGATCACGCTCGCGTGGATCACGCTTCTGCCGTCCTATTTCATCTTCATCTTTCTCAACGCAAGGGTCGTCGACCGGCGCTCCCCTCTGCCACGGGGCAGGGTGGCGATGGTCGTCACCAAGGCGCCGTCGGAACCTTTCGCCGTGGTGCAGAAGACGCTGCTCGCGATGCTGGAGCAGAAGGGCCTGGAGTTCGACGTGTGGCTTGCCGACGAGGCTCCGGATGCGGAAACGCTGAAATGGTGTGGCGCGCACGGCGTTTTCGTTTCCACCCGACAGGGTGTCGCCGAGTATCATCGCAAGAGCTGGCCTCGGCGCACGCGCTGCAAGGAAGGCAATCTCGCCTATTTCTACGACCATTACGGGTATCGGCGTTATGATTTCGTCGCGCAGTTCGATGCGGACCATGTGCCGGAACCGGATTATCTGAGCGAGATCATCCGTCCCTTTGCTGATCCGAAGGTGGGATATGTTTCGGCCCCGAGCATTTGCGATGCCAATGCAGGTGAAAGCTGGGCGGCGCGCGGCAGGCTATATGCCGAGGCGAGCCTGCATGGCGCGCTGCAGCTGGGTTACAATAATGGCTGGGCGCCGCTCTGCATCGGCTCGCACTACGCCGTGCGCACGAAGGCCCTGCATGAAGTGGGCGGCCTGGGGCCGGAGCTTGCCGAGGATCATTCCACCACGCTTCTGATGAACGCCGGCGGCTGGCGCGGTGTTCACGCCGTCAACGCCATCGCCCATGGCGACGGACCGGTGACGTTTGCCGATCTCATCGTGCAGGAGTTTCAGTGGTCGCGTAGCCTTATGACCATTCTGCTGCAATATTCGCGGCACTATGTGCCGAAGCTGTCGCCGCGGCTGAAGTTCCAGTTCCTGTTTTCGCAGCTCTGGTATCCCCTGTTTTCCGGCTTCATGGCGCTGATGTTCGTGCTTCCCGCCGTTGCGCTGATGCGCGGTGATGTGCTGGTCAACGCGTCCTATCCGGCGTTCCTGGCGCATTTCCTGCCGGTTTCGCTGATCATGATCGTCTTTGCGTTCTTCTGGCGTGCCACGGGCGCATTCCGCCCGCATGATGCGAAGCTCTTCAGCTGGGAAGCCATAGTGTTTCTGTTCCTGCGCTGGCCCTGGTCGCTGATGGGTGTGTTGGCGGCAATACGCGACACGATCCGTGGCGATTTCGTCGATTTCCGCATCACGCCGAAGGGCACGCAGGCAAAACCGCCGCTGCCGCTGAGGGTCGTCGCGCCTTACATTCTTCTGGCAGCGCTCAGCCTTGTGGCCATGGTTCTGGCGCCGCGTGAAAACGGGGCGGAGGGCTTCTTCGTCTTCGCCGCCCTCAATGTGGCGATCTATGCGGGCCTTTCGGTGTTTCTGCTCATCCGCCATGCGATGGAAAACGGCGTGCCAAGGCTGCCGGCATTGCGTGGGGGAGCGACCGCCGCTGCCTGTTCGCTGCTGCTGGTGGCGGGGAGTGCCGCAGAACTCAGCTCCCATGCGATCGGCGGGCTGGAAGCCCTGTCGCACGGGCAACCCTATGTCAGTTTCACTGAAACGCGGTTCACGGTCGCCGGCGCGGGCGTGGAGGGTGCCAGATCGGTACGTCTGAAACTGCGCATCGCCGTGCCGGGACTGCGTGGACCGCAGGAAATGCAGGCGGAACCCATGGTGGTGCCGCCGCCGGCGGTGACAACCGGAGAGATCATGCTGGCCGACAATAGGGTCGGACAATGAAGGAGGAGGCTGTGATGAAAACAACAATAAGCAAATGCGGATTCTCCGCTTTCGTACTCTGTCTTGCGGTGGTCGTGCCAAGCGCCGTCCACGCTGCAGGCGGCACGAAGACGCCGAAACCGCTCAGAACCAGCGAAGTCGTGGACATGTACTTCGACAAGACCTGGAAATGGGAAACGGGCGGCGGACGCTTCATTGCCGATGGCCGCAAATTCGTCGCCGCAACGGAAGAAAAGGGCAAGAAGTCCATCGGTGAAGGCCGCTGGACCGTCGATGCCAATGGCACCCTGTGCATGCGCGCCACCTGGAAAAGCGCGGCAGGAAACGGCAAGGCCGATACCTGCTTCGACCATGGCCGCATTGGCAAGGTGCTCTACCAGCGCAAACAGGGCGGGCCATGGTACGTGTTCCGGCACAACCCGCCACGCCCTGGCGATGAGTTCCTCAAACTCGTCCGCAAGGACGATGTCACGCCGCAGATCGCCGCTTACGACAAGGCGATGACGGCAACAAGGTAGGGAGTAAGGTGTCATGCAGATAACAAGAAGAAAACTTTTGTTCGCAGGTGGTGCCGCCGCAGCCTTTACCGCCGGCATGTATCCGGTGCTCAAGCTCGACGCACAGGGTGTCGCCCCCATGACGTCGACGGGCATGAAGACACTTGCCGACAAAAGACCGACATTGCATGCGGACGGCATCCGTTTCGGCGCCTACGATCCGCACGGTGATTTCACGGCCCAGACCGGGGTGGCGTCGGAACATCTGTTCCTGCCCTGGGAGGACGTGGATCTCGACAGTCTCGCACTTGCGGATGCCTACGCTCTGGAGCGCAAGCGCAACGTGTTGATCACGGTCGAACCCTGGTCCTGGGACGTTAACTGGCGGCTCACCTCCGACGAGTTGCGCCGCAAGGTGATGAGAGGTGACTATGACCAGAACATGCAGGCGATCGCCGCGCGCATGTCGGCGATGAAAAGCCCGCTGATCCTGCGCTGGGGACAGGAAATGGAAGACACGTCCGGCCGCTTCTCGTGGTCGGGCTGGAACCCGCGTGATTACATCACGGCGTATAAACGCATGGTGGACATGACCCGCAAGGCGGTTCCCAGCGTCAAGGTGATGTGGTCACCGAAAGGTCTCGAGGGTCTGCAGGCCTACTACCCCGGTGATAGTTACGCCGATCTGGTCGGCCTTTCGGTCTTCGGTCTCGAGGAGTACGACAAGATCGAATATGGCGGACCGAAGACCTTCACCGATCTGCTGCGCAAGGGCTATGGACTTGTCGAAACCTTCAACAAGCCGGTCTGGGTTGCCGAACTGGGTTATGAAGGCGGCGATTCCTATGTTCGTCCGTGGATGAACGACGTGACGCTGAAACAGGCGGATTTTCCAAAGCTGGAAGAGGTCGTCTATTTCAACGACAAGGATGTTCATTCCTGGCCGCACAATCTCGGCAGACCGGACTGGCGCGTCGTGCGCCCGGCCAAGGCCTGATCGACGTCGAAAACCGGCGAGCGGCGATGCCGCTCGTCCGGTGCTCCAATACTAGTTAGCCGTCGCCAGCACTGCCTCGGCCTCATAGATGGCGCAGACGATGTGATAGAAGGTGCTTGCCGGCGCCGGCTCGTCGAGCATCGGCCTGTCGGCCGGCCATTTGTCGAACCAGAGCCCCTTGACCGGCGTGTCAAGGAAAGGCTGCAGCGCGCCGATGGCGCTGAGACCGGAGGCAAGGTAACGCTGCCGCTCCTCGCCGTTCGTGACGCTCGCCAGCCGCACCGAAGCCTTCAGCCATTCCGTCTGCGGCCATAACCGCGCCAGCCCGTCATGCACCGAAAAATCGTCGTAGAGGCTCATCACCGCCACCTTGCGGCGCGCGCAGATGCCGTGCTCTTCGCCGATCTGGAACAGGCGTTTTGCCTTGTCGATCGCTTCATCGTTTCCGCGCAGGCTGCCCCAGCGCACCAGAAGCCATGCCCATTCGAACTGGTGGCCCGGCTCCATGATCCGGCCCTTGTCGCTGTCGTGGGGTGTCCAGTCATGGGCGAAGAA